>UQOH01000149.1 GCA_900542625.1 uncultured Fusobacterium sp. | reverse complement strand
TGTAAAGGTAGACTTATTTTATTTAATGGCAGGGGATATAGAAAAGAAAATAAAACAGGAGGCAGAAATAATGAAAAAATATGATGCAGTTATAATTGGATTTGGAAAAGGCGGAAAAACTTTAGCAGGTGATATGGCAGGACGTGGTTTTAAAGTTGCAGTTATAGAAAAATCAGATAAAATGTATGGAGGAACATGTATAAATGTTGGCTGCATTCCTACAAAATATCTTATTCTTGAGGCAGGAAAAAATAAAAGCAGAAAATTAAATTCTTTTGATGAATATGCAGAAGAATATAAAAATATTATAGAAAATAAAAATAACCTTATATCTGGGTTCAGAAAGAAAAACTTTGATATGCTGAATGATAAAGAAAATATTGATGTCTATACTGGAGAGGGTTCTTTTGTTAATGAAAAAGTAATTGAAATAAAAACAAAAGATGAAACAATTCAGATAGAGGGAGAAAAAATATTTATCAATACAGGAGCAGAAACATTTTTTCCTCCAATAAAAGGGCTTAAAGAAAGCGGATTTGTTTATGACAGTGAAAAAATAATGGAACTTAAAGAACTTCCAAGAGAACTTGTTATAATCGGCGGAGGATATATCGGGCTTGAATATGCAGGAATGTACAGCAATTTTGGTTCAAAAGTAACAGTACTTGAAGGAAGCCCATTATTAATGCCTCGTGAAGACAGAAAAATGGCTGATACAGTTCAAAAAACAATGGAAGGAAAAGGAATTGTTTTCAAGCTTGGTTCAAAAGTAACAGAGATTATAGACAATAAAGTAGTTTATGAAAAAGACGGTGTTGTGGAAACTGTAACAGGAGATGCAGTTCTTGTAGCAGTTGGAAGAAGACCAAATGTAAGTGGTTTAAAACTTGAAAATGCAGGTGTAAAATTGACAGAAAGAGGTGCAGTGGAAGTTAATGAAAAACTTCAGACTTCACAGGAAAATATCTGGGCAATGGGAGATGTTCACGGAGGACTTCAATTTACTTACACATCTTTAGATGATTACCGTATTGTAAGAAGTCAGCTGTTTGGCGATGGAAGTTATACTCTTAATGAGAGAAAACCTGTTCCATATACAGTATTCCTTGAACCGCATTTTTCAAGAGTGGGAATGACAGAGGAAGAAGCAGTTAAAAACGGGTATAAAGTAAAAACTGCAAAAATGACTCCTGCAACTCCAAGAATGAAAATTTCAGATGACACAGAGGGACTTTTAAAGGCAGTTGTTGATGCAGAAACAGGAAAAATACTTGGAGCATCATTATTCTTTGCTCAGTCAGGAGAGGTTATAAACAGTATTGCTCTTGCAATAGCAGCAGATAAAGATTATACTTTCTTAAGAGATAATATATTCACACATCCTACAATGAGTGAAATTTTAAATGACCTTTTCGGTTTAATAAAATAATCAAAGCAGGAAAGAAGAGGGAGAGAAAATGAAAAACCAATATGATCTGCCGTGCAATATAGCACAGACACTGAATATTATAGGAGACAGATGGACGCTGCTTATTATCCATGAAATAATGCTTGGAAGAAAAACCTATAAAGAGCTTGGAGCAGTACTGGAGGGAATAGCCTCAAATCTTCTGTCTCAAAGATTAAAATCTCTTGAAGAGGACGGAATAATTAAAGCAGAACTTTATCAGACACATCCTCCAAGATATGCTTATTCAATTACAGAAAAAGGGAAGGATCTTCAGGATATCTTTAATTCCATAATTTTATGGGGAAGCAGAAATTTAGATGTATGTTATAAAAAACTGGTGGACAAGGAAACAGGAAAGAATGTAGAGATAAGATACTATCTTCCTGATGAGAAGAAAATATTAACAAGGGAAGAAGTAGAAGCAAAAGAAATACTATAAAATATTAAGAGGTTGTTATAAATATGACAGCCTCTTTTTGCTTTAATATATTAAAAACAATGATTTATATACTATATGTCTAAAAATATAGTATTTTTTATAAAAGTGTACACTAAAGTAAATGAAATATAAAAAATTT
>UQOH01000148.1 GCA_900542625.1 uncultured Fusobacterium sp. | reverse complement strand
GAATACAGAAAATTTGACTGTTTGAGGCTTTAGCCGAGTTTCAAATTTTCATTCTGTAAGCAATATAGATAGCTGATATTTTTTCCTAGAAAATTTTATTTTTATTACTAAGAACAACAATTCCTTATTTTTTAAAGTTTTATATTTATTCTCTTTAATCTCTGTATTTCAGAAATATCTGAACCCAGTATATATCCCCATTTGGTGCAGTTGTTTTGGCAACACCAATATGTGTAAATTTTTCATTTAAAATATTGGCTCTGTGTCCTGGTGATTCCATCCATGCTTTCATAACTTCCTCAGGTGTTCTCCAGTTTCTTGCAATATTTTCTCCAACAGTCCAATATTTAAAGCCGTAATCTCTTACAAACTCACCAAGAGAAGAATATCCTCCTGCAGTGTGGGAAAGTTTTCCCTCTTCTGCCATAAGCTGAACTTTTTTGTCAGAGAGTTTATTAAGTTTTTTATCTTCTGTAAGCTTTGGAAGTCCCGCTTTCTGTCTTTGAGCATTTACAAGATTTACAATCTGTTTTCTGTAACTTTCATTTTCATTTCCAAAAGAAAATGCACTGAAAGAAAAAACAGCTATTAAAACAGTTATCAAAAATTTTCTCATATTTACACCTCCTGAAATATTATACAAAACCTTTATTCTGCCATTTTTTACTCTTCCATCTCCACATCATTATTAATCCTCTTGTCCATTCGTCAGCAGCATTTGCAATCCATATTCCAAGAAGTCCGTATCCAAGCTTTATACCGAAAATCCAAGAAAGAAGAACAGCAACCCCGAAGATAGAACCTATTCCTGCTATCATTGGGAATTTTATATCCCCGGCAGCATGAAGACTGTTTATTATAACAATATTAAATGTTCTTCCAACTTCAAGAATAAGAATACATCTGAAAATTTTCATTGATACAGCAAGAACATCCGGATTTACAGTGAAAAATCTCATAACAGGAACTCTGAATATTGTAATTATAAGAGAAACTGCTCCAACAAGAAGGAGTGATATTTTAAGACTTCTTATTGCAGTGTTGTAAGCCTCTTCATACTCATGTGCTCCAACGTGACGCCCTACAAGTATTGCAGAACCATGTCCTGCAGCTATGGAGAATGTCATAATAAGAGTTGAGATAAGCATAAGATATGTTCTGGCTGTAATGCTTGCTATTCCCATTGTGTTTACCATAGACATAACAAGGAGCTGTCCCACATTCCATGCAACGTTTTCTCCTGCTGTGGGAATTCCTATTCCAAGAATATCTTTTATAATTTTAAAACGGACAGGTCTGTAAAGTCTAAGGCTGAATTTGAAATTACAATAATGTTTCATAACGAAAATTGCAACAATACACCCTACAAATCTTGAAAATACAGTTGAGATACCAACTCCTGTTGCTCCAAGAATAGGTGCTCCAAACCATCCGAAAATAAACATTCCATTTCCAATAACGTTTAAAATATTTACTCCTACATTAATGAAAAGGTTTTGCTTTGTGTTTCCAAAACTTTTCATAACAGCTCCGCATGTAAGAGTCAGAGCCTGAAATACACACAATCCTCCAACAAGTTTGAAATATGTTCTTCCAATATCCATAAGTTTTGGCGGAAGATGTATCCCTTTCATAATTGCTTCAGAAAAAATTACATATCCTGCACCTATTAAAAGCCCGAAAATAAGGTTCATAAGAAGTGATGTAGCTATTACCTCTTTGATTTTAAGATTTTTTTTCGCTCCGATAAACTGTGCCGTAAGTATGCTTGTTCCAAGACAGATGAAACCGAATACAGAGTTCTGGATAAGCAGAACCTGACTTATTCCCCCAACAGCTCCAACTGCATCATCACTGAATTTTCCAAGCATGTAAGTATCCACATTTCCAACAACATTAACAAGAAGAAGTTCCAGGAAAATAGGAAAAGCAAGTGCTAAAAATGATTTTTGTTTAATTTTAATCTCCCTCCCAAGTAAATATAATTTATGTGTTTTAAATTTATCAATGTATTTTATATCAATTTTTTACAAAAATCTATACTTTTTATAT
>UQOH01000147.1 GCA_900542625.1 uncultured Fusobacterium sp. | reverse complement strand
CAGTAGCTTTTTATTTAATAATTATATTTTTTATTTTATTTTATTTTGTTTTCAAAAATTTCTACAATTGTTTTTTCTGTTCCTGTCATTCCCGGAGATGCTATAAGTCCCATATTTCTCATAGTATCCTCTGGAGTGTTTCCATTTATTCCGTGCACATTATAAATATATACACCACTCATTGCAAACTCTGCAGAACGGAAAGCAGTGTCTGTGGCGGCTATTCCTTTCATTGTACAACCTTGATTTCCTCCGTCGCAAATCATTCCTGTAATACTTGATGCCATATTGTTAATTGTGTGTGACATCTCTTCAACAGAACCGTTTCTCATAAATACAAGTCCGCATGCCATTCCTGTTCCTGCTGCAATGCCGCATCCGCAGAAAGCTGATAAACGTCCTGAATATTCTTTAATATACATACACACAAGATAACTTAGAGCAGTTGCACGAAGAAGAATCTCTTCTGAAATATTTTTTACTCTGCATTCTGCCAAAAGAGGCATTGTAGCAATAATTCCATGAGCTCCCGAACCTGTTATACTCATAGCAGGCTTATCAAGGCCGATTACTCTTGCCTCAATAGCACCATTACATAAAAGCTGAGCTGTTTTTAAAGAATCATCAGAAAATATTTTGTTTCCATTCATCTTAAACAGCTGATGTATAAAAGTTGATTTTGAACTGTTAAGCCCCTCGTTAAAAAGCTCCATATTAACATCATAAGCTTTTTTAATAAATTCAATCTCTTTAATATCAACATTTTTCACATACTCAACAATCTCTGCCAAAGTATATTTGTGAATTTCAGGAATTTCCTCTCCTATATTTTCAGTTTTATTTTCTTCTTTTTCAAATATCACTTCATTATTAACAATAATTTTTACAATATTTGTATGTGTATCTTTAATAGTTACTGTACACACATGAGAATTTGTTTTTACTGTAGCCTCAATGAAAATATCTGAACTTATCCCATTTAGTTTTACTTTAACTTTTCCTGCTTTTACTAATTTTTCAGCCTCTTTGTTGTCTTTTTCAGTTACACCAGCCAGAGATTCAAGCCCTTTTTCATGGTCTCCTGCTGTTACTCCAAGAGCTGCTGAAAAAATATTTCCCACTTCATTTGAATTAGGAATCCCGCATGTAAAAGCATTTTTATACATTCCGGAATTTAACTCAACAACAACTTCTTCTATTTTTCCTTCTGTATAGCTTTTAGCTTTTGACGCAGCAAAGGCTATAGCTCCCGGCTCTGTTACACCCAGAGCCGGTTTCATATCATCAAATATTAACTTAGTTAGTTTATTCATAATGTTTCCTCATTATTTTATTATTTTTTTAAATTTTTTACTGCTTTCTCTATTCTTGTCATAGCATCTTCAACCATGTATCTTGGGCAGGCAACGTTTAATCTTGCAAAACCTTTTCCGTTTTCTCCAAATCCTGCACCGTCGTTCATAGCTACTTTTGCATCTTTTATAAGCATATCTGTAACTTCAGCCGGAGTTAATCCAAGTCCATTAAAATCAAGCCACATTAAATATGTTCCTTCTGGTTTTGCAACTTTGATTTCAGGCATTTTTTCTTTTACAAAGTCAACTACATACTGCATGTTTCCGTCAAGATGAACAAGAAGTTCTGATAACCATTCTTCCCCTTTTGTATATGCTGCCTCAAATCCAACAAGACTGAATGGATTGTTTCTTCTTATATCCATTGCTCCAAGATAAGCATCAAAGTTTTCTAACTCCTCTTTTCTTGGGAATGTAACGAAAGATGCTTGAAGAGCTGCAATGTTAAATGTTTTTGTCGGAGAGAAACAAGTTACAGTAATATCTTCAATTTCTTTGCTTAATGCAGCAATTGGAGTGTGAGTATATCCAGGAAGAACTAAATCTCTCCAGATTTCATCTGCTAAAATTCTTACATTATATTTTAAACAAAGGTCTCCGATTTTTTGAAGTTCCTCTTTTTTCCATACTCTTCCAACAGGGTTGTGAGGACTGCAAAGAATGAATAAAGTTAATTTTTCATCAGAAAGTTTCTTTTCTAAATCTTCAAAATCTATTGTATAATATCCGTTTTCATCTTTTTCAAGTTCGTT
>UQOH01000146.1 GCA_900542625.1 uncultured Fusobacterium sp. | reverse complement strand
ACATCTTCAAAAAGTTTTTTATCGGGAAATCTCATACTAAGATTACTTGTTGATATCATTCGATTATTTTCCTCCTCCAATTTTTAAACATACACAGTATTATAACATGAATTTAAAATTTTTAAAACAGAATATATTTTCTTTAGAAAATGTATGATATAATGAATTAAAAGAGTGAATAGGTGGTGATTAAAAAATAATGGAAATAATTTTAGGAATATTATTCATGATATGCTTTATGGCTGGAGCTATACAAGTTTTTGCAGCTCTTCTGGGATTCTTTGCTATAACAGCAGGGTGGTTTGTTTTGATGCTGTTTGCATTTTTTGGTGTTGTTGTTCCTTTCTTTTTATTTATGTCGATGTTTGCTAATTTCCCTGTGCTTACAGGAATAATAGTAATAATAGCTACAATATGGCTGATAGTATTTATTATAAGAAAAGGTTTTCAAGGATTGAAAATCTGTATAGATGAAATCAGAAGATATTTTGATGACAAAAAATATGACAAATATAATTAAAAAATAATTAATAATTGATAGTAAGGGAAAGAGAATGACAAATATATTAACACCGTTAAAAATAAAAAATATTGAATTAAAGAACAGAATAGTTCTTCCTCCGCTTGTGAGATTTTCTCTTATAGACAAAGACGGCTGTGTAACAGACAGACTTCTTGAATGGTATGAAAAAATAGCACAGGATAAAGTGGGAATGATAATAGTAGAGGCAACCTGCGTTGCAGAAGACGGAAAACTTCGTGAAAATCAACTTGGAATATGGGATGATTCTTTTATAGAGGGATTGCAGAAAGTTTCAGCTATCGGAAAAAAATATGATGTTCCTATGCTTATACAGATTCATCATGCAGGATTTAAAGAAAAAATAGCAGAGGTTTCTGAAAAGGTTTTAGATGATATTCTTGATAAATTTGTTTTGGCTTTTGAAAGAGCTAAAAAGGCAGGTTTTGACGGAATAGAGATTCATGGTGCTCACACATATCTTTTGTGTCAGCTTAATTCAAGAATGTGGAATACAAGAGATGATAAATATGGCGGGACTTTTGAAAAGAGAATGTATTTTAACAAAAGTTTAGTTGAAAGAACAAAACATCTTTTTGATGATAATTTTATTCTTGGATACAGAATGGGAGGAAACGAGCCTTATCTGGAAGATGGAATAGAAATTGCCAAATATCTTGAAAAATTAGGAGTGGATATTCTTCATGTGTCAACAGGTGCTCCAAGTCCTGAGTTTAAACAGGAGCTGAAAATTAAAGAGTTCCCTGAAGATTTTCCTCTTGACTGGGTAATATATATGGGAACTGTTATAAAAAAACATGTTAATATCCCTGTAATAGGAGTAAGAAAAATTAAAACAGAAGCACAGGCAAGCTGGCTTATAGAAAATAATCTTCTTGATTGTGCAGCTGTGGGAAGAGCTATGATTTTTCAGCCTCACTGGATGGAAAAAGCAAGAGAAAGTTATTTGAAAAGAGCAGGTAAAAACAATGAAAGTAAATAGTATAGATATATTTTGCGAAATAATAGATAACTTTGGGGATATTGGAGTGGTATACAGAATATCAAAAGAGTTGAAAAATTTTTATCAAAATGCTAGAATAAGAATTGTTTTGAATAGACTGGACGAATTTAAGGCGATAAATAAAAAAGTAAGAGATTTAGAATATCAGGAAATAGACGGTTTAATCTGTATTACAGAAAAATATCTGAAAGAAAATGTTGATAAACTTGGAACAGCAGATATTTTTATTGAGGCTTTCGGGTGTAATGTTCCGGAAGAATATATAAAAACTGCCAAAGAAAAATCAAGATTATGGATAAATCTTGAATATCTTTCCGGGGAAAAATGGATAGAGGATTTTCATTTACAGCAGTCTATAATTGATTCCAAAGTTTTAAAAAAAATATTTTTCATGCCGGGGTTCAGTGAAAAAAGCGGCGGAGTAATAATTGATTCTGGATTTTTAAAAAGAAAAGAATATGGAAAAAATCACAGAGCTTGGAACACGTCTCCATGAAACCATGGCTGAAAATGACTCCCTGATGTCTATCCAGTCCTACAAAGAACTACTGTTTTCCGGAAATGTCAGC
>UQOH01000145.1 GCA_900542625.1 uncultured Fusobacterium sp. | reverse complement strand
TTTTAATACTGATACAAATGCCTCTTGTGGAATCTCAACATTTCCTATTTGTTTCATTCTCTTCTTACCGGCTTTCTGTTTTTCAAGAAGTTTTTTCTTTCTTGTGATATCTCCACCATAACATTTAGCTATAACGTTCTTTCTATATGCTTTTATAGTTTCTCTTGCAATGATTTTTGCACCAAGAGCTGCCTGAATAGGAATTTCAAACTGCTGTCTTGGGATAACTTCTTTAAGTTTTTCACAGATTGCTCTTCCTTTTGATACAGCATTGTCTTTATGTGAAATAAATGAGAATGCGTCAACTACTGTTCCGGATACAAGGATATCAACTTTTATTAAGTCTCCCTCTCTGTAATCAATAAGTTCATATTCAAAAGATGCATACCCTCTTGTTCTTGATTTTAATTTATCATAGAAATCAAGAACGATTTCTGCAAGAGGAAGTTCGTATGTAAGCATAGTTCTGTTGTCATCAATATAGTTCATTCCAATATATGTTCCACGTTTCTCCTGACAAAGCTCCATTACTCCGCCAACATAATCTTTTGGAACAATAATATTTCCTTTAATATACGGCTCTTCAATTATGAATTTGCTTTTTCCGCTTTCAGGGAAATCACAAGGGTTATCTATTACATAAGTAGGTTTTCCTTCCATAGTAATTCTGTACTCAACTGACGGTGCTGTTGAAAGTAAATCAATATCATACTCTCTTCTAAGTCTTTCAACAATAATTTCCATGTGCAGAAGTCCTAAGAATCCGCATCTGAAACCAAATCCCAAAGCAAGTGATGTTTCAGGAACAAAGTTAAGCGACGCATCATTAAGCTGAAGTTTTTCAAGTGATTCTCTTAAAGCTCCATAATCATCAGTAGATATTGGATAAATTCCTGCAAACACCATTGACTGAGCAGGTCTGAATCCTTGTAAAGGTTCTTCACATGGTCTGCTTACATGAGTAACAGTATCCCCTACTCTTGAATCTTTTATTGTTTTAAGTCCTGTGATAATATATCCAACTGATCCTGAAGTAAGCTCTCCTGTTGCTTTCATATTAGGTGAAAAAATTCCGCATTCAAGAATTTCTGCCTCTCTTCCAGTAGACCAGATTTTTATTTTATCTCCTTTACGAATACATCCGTCTTCAACTTTTACATAAGTGATAACTCCTCTGTAATCATCAAATTTAGAGTCAAAAATAAGAGCTCTTAAAGGAGCTTCTTCATCATATTCAGGAGCAGGTATTCTTTCAACAATAGCCTCTAATAAATCTTCTATTCCAAGATTTATTTTAGCTGATGTAAGAACAGCATCATCTGCAGGAAGACCTATTACATTTTCGATCTCTTCTTTTACTCTTTCCGGTTCTGCTGCAGGCAGGTCAATTTTATTAATTACCGGAATAAGATCCAAATCATTTTCCAGGGCTAAATAAACGTTTGCAAGGGTTTGTGCTTCAACACCCTGAGCAGCATCTACTACAAGAAGAGCTCCTTCACATGCTGAAAGTGATCTTGACACTTCATATATAAAGTCAACGTGTCCAGGTGTATCTATAAGGTTAAGTTCATAACGGTTCCCGTCTTTAGCATCATAATAAAGAGTAACTGCCTGAGCTTTTATAGTTATTCCTTTTTCTCTTTCAAGTTCCATTGAATCAAGAAGCTGAGCTTTCATGTCTCTTTCTGCAACTGTGTGTGTTGCCTCAAGAAGTCTGTCAGCAATAGTTGATTTTCCGTGGTCTATATGAGCAATAATAGAAAAGTTTCTTTTAAATTTCTGTAACACTTAAACCTCCAAAATAAATTATATTCATCATAATATTATAAAAGAAATAAATAAAAAAAGCAATATAGTTGTTTGTAATTTACATAGAAAAGAAAAGCAGGAAACTAAAACGAGGGAATTTTCCGGACTTTGATGTGAAAGCCGCAGGTAGATTACCTCGTTTGCAGTTATATACTGAATTATATTTCAGCGCTGGATGTTAGGCGAAGTGTTCTGCCGCGTACCGCAGAAGCTCCTCCCTGAAATCAGGGTGAGCGATGGACGCCATGGCCTCTGCCCGCTCTTTCAGGGAGAGGCCGGAGAGTCTGGCTACGCCGAACTCTGTGGCCACATACTGAATCATGGTT
>UQOH01000144.1 GCA_900542625.1 uncultured Fusobacterium sp. | reverse complement strand
ATCGTTTTTTACGATGAACTCACTGCATAAATTACGCAGATATTTTTAATCTCGATAATTTTATTCTTATTTTATTATTTATGATAGTTTTTTCTGTAAATTTTAAAAAAATAAAAAAATTACAGAAAAAGACTTGTTATTTATGAGATTAATGTATATAATAGTGTGTAAAAACAATCAGGAAACGGGCAGGATAGAAAATGGATAAAAGATGTTGTATAGGAGTATTTGATTCAGGAGTTGGAGGAGTAAGTGTATTAAAACAGATAGTAAAACTTCTTCCAAACGAAAATATAATATATTTCGGAGATACTAAGAATATTCCTTATGGAGATAAAACAAAAGAAGAGATACAGACATTAAGCAAAAGAATTGTAGAGTTTTTAATAACAAACAACTGCAAAGTTCTTGTAGTGGCATGTAATACGATTTCTATTGCTACACTGGAAGATCTTAAGGCTCACAGCAATATACCTATAATAGGCATAATAGATGCAGGAGTAGAGGCTGTGTCTTCAAACGGATATGATGAAGTAGCTGTTCTTGGAACAGTATTCACAATAAAAAGCGGAATACACGCAAGCAAAATAAAAAAAAGAAATAAAAAAATGAAAGTAACTACTGTGGCATGTGAAAAACTATGTCCTATGATAGAAGAGGGCTGGGAAAAATATGATAACAGAGAAGAGATACTGGCTGACTATATGTCATATGTGCCTAAAACTTCTGATGCTCTTCTTCTTGCATGTACACATTATCCATTTATTCAGAAAGATATTGAAAAAATATTTGATGGTAAGATTATAGATCCAAGCAGCGAATGTGCCAGAGAGCTGTTTAGAATTCTTAAAAAAGAAGATATCCTTACAACAGAAAAAACTAAAGGAAGAGTTGAGTTTTATGTAACAGGGGATAAAGAAAACTTTAAAGAAAAAGCAGAAAAATTTCTTGAAACAGAAATAAAAGATATATATAAAGTAAATATATAAATAAAAAAGGCCGCTGAAATTCAGTGACCTTTTCTTTTATTTTTAAATCATTAATTATACTTCATATTTAGAAGTTTTTTCTATTAATCTGTTAATGATTTTTTCAATAGCCTCAAAAGCAGCATTTTTCTCTCCTGAAGCTATATAAGGGTTTCCGCTGTCTCCTGCCTCAACAATTCCGGGAACCATAGGAACTTTACCTAAAAATTCTACATTTAAATCTTTGGCAGCTTTTTCTCCTCCGCCTGTTTTAAATATATCAATTCTTTCTCCACAGTGAGGGCAGACAAATCCGCTCATATTTTCAACAATACCAAGAACAGGCATTCCTACCATTTGAGAGAATTTTACAGATTTTCTTGAATCAAGAATAGCTACATCCTGTGGAGTAGTAACTATAACACTTCCGTCTAAATCTCCAAGAGCCTGTGCCATTGTTAAAGGCTCGTCTCCTGTTCCGGGAGGAAGGTCTATAACTAAATAATCAAGTTCTCCCCATTGAATATCTCCTAAAAATTGGTGGATAGCTCCCATTTTTGCAGGTCCTCTCCAGATAACAGGGTCATCTGATGTTGGAAGGAAAAAACTTAAAGAAACAACTTTAAGATTTCCATCAAGAAGAGAAAGAGGCTCGAATGTTGCCATTTTGCATCCTTCTTTTCCAAGCATTAAAGCAATGTTTGGTCCGTGGATATCTGCGTCAACAATCCCTACTTTATATCCTTTCATAGCAAGTCCGTAAGCAATATTTGTAGACATTGTAGATTTTCCTACTCCGCCTTTACCACTCATAACTACAATTTTATGTTTAATTTTTTCCATGTTGCTTTTAACTCTTAAGTCTAAATCGCTCATAGGCTTAGCACCGTGATTATTCATCTTTATTTTCATCTCCTTACATTATTATTTCTAATTATTTAAATTATGTGTACTAAACAATTATACTCCTATGGGGTTTCTATGTCAATTCTTAATACAGCAAAGAGATATTTAAATTTTTAAAAAGAGCTCTGCAAACTTGTCAGCAGGAGATTTTCTTCTGCTCTCACCTTTAAAGAGAACAGGATAACACATTTCGTTTATTCTGTCCCTTATTCTTTTTCCAAAAGTTTTTTGAATCTCGCAGATACTTTCATCTGTTTTGTATTGAAGATTGGT
>UQOH01000143.1 GCA_900542625.1 uncultured Fusobacterium sp. | reverse complement strand
AATAGAGAGGTTTTTAAAAAAAGAAAAAGTTTTTTATAAATTTGAAAATGAGTTTTATAACAGAATGTTTAAAATGTGTAAAACTGTTTTAAAACCTAAAAATAAAAAAAGTGAAATTTATAATATAATAAAAAAATATTTTATTGAAAATAAGAAAGAGTTATTAAATTCTGATGAGTATAAAAATTTAAGTTTTTTTAATAAGTGTAAATTTCATATTAGAAAAGAATTTTTTTATTAATGTATAAAATAAATAAAGGAGCAGCTGTATGAAAACATATTCTTACAACAAAAAGAAAGCAGGACTTCCTCCGGGAACAGTTCTCTACACAGGAGATACAAAAGATAAAAATATAGATATAGAACTGTATTCCTTTGATTCAAACGGGTTATCCAGAAATAAAATAAATCAGAAAGATGGGTTTGAGTTTATAAAAAACAATGGAAAATATAACTGGCTTAACATAAACGGAATACACGACACCAGCCTTATAAATACCATAGGAAAAGATTTTGAAATTGACAGTCTGGTACTTGAAGATATAGCCAACACAGACCAAAGGGTAAAAATAGAAGACAGAGGAGATTACCTTTTCATTGTTCTGAAAATGGTAAAATTCAATAGAGAGATTAATAAAATAGAAAGTGAGCAGATATCTTTTCTTCTTGGAAAAACACATATGATAACTTTTCAGGAAGAGCCCGGAGATGTTTTTGATGCAGTAAGAAAAAGAATGGAAATTCCTTCGGCAAAGATAATACAAAAAGGAATATCATATCTTGCATATGCTCTGATAGATGTGATAGTAGATAATTATCTTATAGTTTTGGATCTTCTGGAAGAAAAAATAGATAACCTTGAATATGAAATTTTAAACAATTTTTCAAATGAACAGGCAGAAAAAATATTAAGACTGAAAAGCGAGCTTTTAGTTTTAAAGAAAAGTATTTACCCAATAAGGGAAGTAACAGCAAAACTGCAAAGTGTAGAGCTTGTTTCATATTTTGGAAAGACAAATAAAATGTATCTTTTAGATCTTCACGATCATGGGATAGTGGTTTGTGATATTATAGAAAACATGACAGGAAGAATGTCAGAGCTTTTCCAGCTTTACTATTCAACACAAAGCAACGATATGAATAAGGTAATGAAAGTTCTGGCTGTTATTTCTACAATTTTTATGCCTCTCAGCTTTTTGGCAGGAGTCTACGGAATGAATTTTGCATATATGCCTGAACTAGGCTGGAAATATGGTTATTTCATTCTTTTGGGAATAATGCTGGCTCTTGTGATAATAATGATAATTATATTTAAAAAGAAAAAATGGTTATAGAAATAGAAAACTCCGGCGTAAAAACCGGAGTGTTTTTTTATTTATCAGCTGCATTTTCCTCTTCTTCAAAGGCTTTCAGATAGTTATATATTGTGTATCTTGAAACATGCATTTTTTTAGCAACTGTCTGGATACCTTTTTTCAAAGAGAAACCTCCGTTGTCTTTCAGGTATCTTACAAGATTCATTCTGTCCTCTTTATTCATAAGAGCCACAGGTTTTCCCACAATTTTAACACCGTCAAGGAATATATCATCAATTATTTTTTCAGATGGATTTCCCTGTATAACTTTTTCAACTTCAATTCCTGTTTTAACAAGATTGCTAAGCACACTTTCAGCTAAAGAAAGTTTTGTAAAATCATAGTTTATACCAAAAGCATAGTGATAATTTTTATCTTTAAAATGAACTGTTGTTGATTTAATCAATCTTCCTTCCTGAGTTTTACATAAGCAGTTATAAAAATCTCTTCCTTCAATAGCTTCCTCTATTTTATAGATACCAAGCATATTAAGCTTGTCTCCTTTTTTTCTTCCTGTAACATGTCCGTTGTATATGGCTGTAACAACGCCTTTCTTTTTCAGGTCATGAATAATAACTTCACAATCAGGTCCAAACATTGAAGAAATTCCTTCAGCCAGGCTTGTTAAAAAGTTAAGTATCTCTTTCCCATTCATTTCTAAAACCTCCTTGTTATGTCTCTTCATATCATACAATTTATACAAATTTTTGTCCAGTATTAAACTAAAAATTGTTGTAAAAATTTATTTTTTTATAAAAAATGTTTAAATATTCTTTACAGTATGCTAACATATAAATATAATATTTTATCAGCAAGGAGGTTTTAGATATGAAAAAAATATTAACAATAGAAGGAATGATGTGCGGGCACTGCACAGCTCATGTGGAAAAATCTTTA
>UQOH01000142.1 GCA_900542625.1 uncultured Fusobacterium sp. | reverse complement strand
AGGCAAAAGTAAGATTTCTTAGATTGATAATAGGTGTAAAAAAGGGACATTCTAATAAAAAAGTAATAAATGTGATAGGACTAAAGCTTAGTCTATGTTCTTCATAGGGTTATTAAAAACAAAATAGTAAAAAGCAATTCCTTGCCATCTTAAAAAAATATTTTTTAACAATTTTCTTTTCAGCAAAATGTATTATATCGAATCGTATTTACGAAAGTAAGTTTATACTATGGTCTTTTGTTCTTATATCTAAAAGCTTTTATTTAATATAACTAAGTTTGTATTAGTCCATTTTAAAGGTCAAAGCCAATTGTGGATTTTTCGGTGGATAAAATGTCCCAATAATAATAAAAGGATTAGTACCTACATTATGAAATTTCTTGGTTGTTCCTAAGAAAAAATATATATCTTTTTTACACCATTCTGTGAAATATTTCTCTTTCACTTTTTCACATGCGACTTGTTCATTTCCATTAGCAGCAGCAAGGCAATTCCAATAAAGCATCCCTAATTCCCAATCTTCAATCATGAGTTTTCGCTCTTTACCATCTTCTGATATAAACTTATATGAGAACTCATAAGGCAATTTTTTAGCTACTTTGAATATTCTTTTAGTTTCTTCTACATCAAATAAACTATGTTGGGCTTGATTGGCATATACAACATCTAATTTCTGCTTATTCCATTCTCTTGTAGATTCTTCCCAAACAAAATCAATAATTCTTTGAGGTTTAAATACGGCTAATGATGTTCCTATTTGAGGATTTTTGGCTTCTTCAATAAGCTCAGCCATATTATAACGGACATGTTTTAAAACAATAGATTTTCTTTTTGCCCAGCCATTTTTTGTACCAATTTCTCCTACTATTTTTATTTCATTATCTATATTTGCAGGACGAAAACTTTCTTTCCTAAAATCACTTGTGTTTTTAACCAAATCAAGTTCTATCCACTGCCATTTACTATATCTCTTATCATAACTTAATTTACGAAAAGGAATAGGATATATTCTTATCCAAGTGCCATCTTCCAAGAAACCAGCAGTACAAACTAATTCATCGTATTTTTCCGATAAAGTAGGGTATGTTTTTACAGCAATTAGAACTCGAGTTGTAGGCATGTTTTATAGATGTTTAAGGGTGTAAGTTATATCAGGTAGTTGCATTAAATATTTCGCAACTCTTCCTCTATGACATTGTTTGTGACTTTCTTCAAAGCAAGTTAAAGCTACACGTTTCTCTGTATCAATCAATTCTCGGACATATAAAAGATAATTCCAATTTTCTTTTAGGGTAGATTTTTCATATGACTCAAAAAGAATTTCATAATCTTTTTGTGATTTTAAATCTTGTCTTTGTTCTGATTCTATTCCCAGTTGCGGTATATGGATATATTTTATACCTACTCCTGTACATGCTTTCTCTAATTGATTTTTTGAAAATCCATATTTTTGACTATAGGCATTTTTACGGACATCACAGAGAATATGTACATCATTCACGAGGAGAATATTAATGTATTTTTCTAAAGAGCGTCCTTCATATCCTATAGTGAATAATTGAGGCTCTGTAAAGGTTCTTTTTTGCTTATCTATTACAGCTAATTCTTCCTCATTTAGCAAATTAATTGCTATTGTACTTTTTGTTGCGTAATAAGGATAATTGATATAAGTGTAACGAATTAACTCGTTTTGAGATAGATAACCAAATTTTTCTTTTATTTCTTTTATAGCTTGCTGTTCAAACATATCAAGCATCATCAAATAATTATTGGGTTGACAAATTTGTATTCTACGACCATTCTCGCTTTTTATAATACTTAAGTAGCCCAATTTAGCTAATGTCATTATATCCTGATTTGCTTGGAATGAAAAACAACCATAGTAATAAGGAATAAAATCAAATGCTTTTTCCTCTTGTTTCCTTGTAAAAAGAAACAAATATTTCTGAAGTTGTTTGGCAGTCAAATGACCGCCAAATGCTTCAATCAATGCTAATAATATTTTTCTTCTATAATATAACATATTGCAAAAGTAAGAAAACTCTCTGCATTTTCGTGTTAAATATGGCTCTTTTATTTTATTACTCTATAATAAACACCTATCTTTGCATCAACTCAAACAACCACCGCAATACCCAGCAATCCAAAGAATTGCACATGTGGGGTTATCAGTGGGAGAAAGAATAAAAGAGCTTGCTAAGATATTGAGTACGTGAAGAATAGAATAAAAGTTCATCTTCCGTACGCACCGCGAAAGCAAATAGTAAATTAAAGCAAAGCTCTGAAATTCAAGGATTTCAGAGCTTTTTCTTTTTCCCCG
>UQOH01000141.1 GCA_900542625.1 uncultured Fusobacterium sp. | reverse complement strand
TTTTTAGATGAATAAGCAATATAGACAGCTGATATTTTTTCTAAGAGAATTTTATTTTTAGTTACTTATTTTAAAATAGTCTTTAAAATTTTATTTACTTTTTCTGAATTTTCTAAATTAGAAATGTGTCCTGCATTTTCTACTTTAAATAATCCAGAATGTGCAGCATATTCTGACATCTCTTTTGCCTCAGAAAATGGTCTAGGGAAATCAAATTCCCCTGTAATAAAGAATACAGGAATATCTATTTTCTTTAAGTCCTCAAGAGTATTCTCTCTTCCAAAAATAGCTTTTCCCATTTTTACAATAGAAGTTATTTTTTCAGATGGAATATTAATCAGACTATTATAGAAATTCATGTATAAAGGTGTTTTGTTTTCTGCTGTCTGCTGTGTAAAAAACATAGGTGCTATTTTATCAGCCATATGTGCAGGAATATTTTTTGTTATATTGATAGCATCAAGTAAAGAGAAATAGAGCTTTTGGGTTTCTTCCGGCTCACTCCCGAGATAGGAATCCATTATAATAAGTTTTTCTATCTTTTCTTTATCTAAATTATAAATGTGTGTTGAAAGCATACCTCCAACAGATAGACCTATATAAGTATATTGTTTAATATTTAATTTTTCTAAAAATTTTACAATATCTTCTGCTATTGATTTTAATGTTACTTCCTCATTATCAGCAAAAACTCCGGAATTTCCGTGTGCAGGAAGATCAATAGAGATACATCTGTAATCCTTTTTTAAAAAATCTATCTGCGGACGCCACATCTCCTTATCCCAAAGATAAGAGTGTACAAAAACCAATACTTTTCCATGTCCTTCATCAATGTATGAAAAATTCATAAATCATCTCCTTCTTTTTATATTATGACAAAATATTTTAACATAAAGTTTAAAAAATTTCAAAGGATATCTGTAAATATTTATATACCTTTTTTATATTTATTACAAAATGTGGTATAATTATATTGACAGAAAACAATAAAGGAGTGATTAACATAGGAATAGAAAAAGATAATATAAATAAATTTATCGGTGCCCATGTGAGCAGCCAAGGAGGAGTCTCAAAATCTTTTGAAAATGCTGAGAGTATAGGAGCAAAAGCATTTGCTTTATTTTTAAAAAATCAAAGAAGATGGGATTCTAAACCTTTGGAAGAAAAAGAAATAGTTAAATTCAAAGAGCTTTTAAAAGAATCGGGAATTTCTCCTGAGTATATACTTCCTCATAATGGATATCTGCAGAATCTTGGAAATGCAGACGATGAAAAAAGAGAAAAATCTTTTAATGCTTTTGTTGATGAAATGGAAAGATGTAATCAGCTTGGTTTAAAATATCTGAATATGCACCCTGGAAGTCATTTAAATGAAATCAGTACTGATGAATGTATAAAGTTGATTGCTGATTCTATAAACACAGCTATGGAAAAAGTTCCAAATGTTGTGGTAGTTTTAGAAAACACAGCAGGACAGGGAAGTAATCTTGGAAGCAAATTTGAAGAGATAGGAAAAATTATAGAGCTGATAAAAGATAAATCAAGAGTAGGTGTGTGTCTTGATACTTGTCACACTCTGGCAGCAGGATATGAATTGAAAGATGAAGAGGGATATGAAAAAACTATGTCTGAATTTGAAAAACATATTGGTTTCAAATATTTAAGAGGAGTTCATCTGAATGATACAAAATTTGATACCGGTTCAAAGAAAGACAGACATGAAAGCATAGGAAAAGGAATGCTTGGAGAAGAGTTTTTTATCAGATTTATGAATGATAAAAGATTTGATAATATCCCGATTATTCTTGAAACAATAGACAGCAATATCTGGAAAGAAGAAATAGAATATTTATATAGTTTAATTAAATAAGGAGGAATTTACTATGGATTTCACAACAAGAAGAAGTATAAGAAAATATGAGGAGAAAGCAGTAGAGAAGGAAAAAGTAGACGAAATTTTAAAAGCTGCTCTTTTAGCACCAACAGGAAAAAATACTCGTGCAACTGAATTTATTGTTGTAGATGATAAAGAATTAATTGAAAAAATTTCTCTAATGAGAGAACATGGTTCAGAGTTTGTAAAAAATGCACCTCTTGTTATAGGTGTTATGGGAGATGGTGAAAAAACTACTACTTTAATAGAAGATGGTTCAATAGCTGCTTTTGCTATTCAGGTTAAAGCACATGAACTTGGACTTGGAAGCTGCTGGGTACAGGTAAATCAAAGAACTACTGCTGACGGAACTCTTTCTGGAGATTATTTTAAAAATTTAACCGAAGCTCCTGCAAATTTAACAGTAGCATGTGTTGTTGCTCTTGGATATCCAAGTGAACAAAAACC
>UQOH01000140.1 GCA_900542625.1 uncultured Fusobacterium sp. | reverse complement strand
TATCCACAGTTGTTTTCTTTCTTGTGTGGGAGGCTGTTGCAAGATATATAGGAATGCTTTTTATTCTTCCTTGGCCTACAGCTATATTAAAAAAAGTGTGGGATTTGAAAGCCCCTCTTTTTAAAACACATCTCCCTGCAACATTGGAAGTGGCTGTTATATCAATTTTGATTTCTCTTGTTCTGGGGGCTCTTCTTGCAGTTGCTATGGATAAAAACGAATATATTGAAGAGTGTATTTATCCGATTATAGTAACTACACAGACTATTCCCATAACTGCACTGGCGCCAATATTTATTCTTTGGTTCGGATATACAATCTGGAGTAAAATTTTAGTTTCTGTTTTGGTTGCTTTCTTTCCTATAACAATTACTCTGCATGACGGATTGAAATCAACAAAAAGAGAATATGTTGAACTTTTTAAAAGCATGAATGCATCTGACTGGGATGTGTTTATGAAACTGAAAGTTCCCACTGCAATACCATATTTCTTTTCATCTCTGAAAATATCAATTCCTCTTGTACTTATTGGTGCTGCCATTGGTGAATGGCTTGGAGCAAATGCAGGACTTGGATACTTCAGTAAAAGAATGATGACACAGCTTGACGGAGCAGGTGTATTTGCACCAATTGTTCTTATCTCTGTTATAGCTATTGTTTTTGTTCAGCTGATTGCAGTTTTGGAAAAGAAAATTCTGGTGTGGAGAAAAAATTAATCTAAAAAGAATATAATAAAAGGAGAAATATATAAATGAAAATTATGAAAAAATTAAAATATCTGTTAATGGCTTTAGCTGCCATTCTTCTTATAGGCTGTGGTGCTGAAAAAGAAAGTACAACTGCTGAAGGGAAAAAACTTGAAACAGTTGATGTTGTTCTTGACTGGTATCCAAATGCTATTCACTGTTTCCTTTACAATGCAATAGAGAAAGGATATTTTGAGGAAGAGGGAATAAAAGTAAATATCCATTTTCCTTCAAATGCTTCTGATCCTATGGCTCTTCCTGCTGCCAAGAAAGCTGATATAGGAATATATTATCTTCATCATCTTGTTCTGGCAAGAGCAAACGAAAATATCCCTATTAAATCAATCGGGGCTATTACACAAAAACCTCTTAATGTTATTATCTCTTTAAAAGAAAATAATATAACAAGAGCAAGAGATTTGGAAGGAAAAGTTGTTGGATATTCAGGAGGACCTTTAACAGAGGAAAGTCTTAAGGCTATGGTTGAATATGACGGCGGAGATCCTTCAAAAGTAAAAGTTATGGATGTTGGATTTGAGCTTTTAACTTCTATGATTACAAAACAGGTTGATGCTACAAACGGAGGACTTGTAAACCATGAAGTTCCTGTTATGATAGAGAAAGGGCTTGATGTAAACTATTTCTACTGTACACAGTTTGGAATGCCTAACTATTATGAAGAGATATTTGTGGCAAATGATGATTTGATAAATGAAAGAAAAGATGTTTATATTAGATTTTTGAGAGCTGCCAACAAAGGATTTAAAGATATGATGAATGATCCAGAGGGTTCTCTTGATATTCTTCTTGCTAAGCAGGAGGCAGATCAGTTCCCATTAAGCAGAAATGTTGAAACTCAAAGTATAAATATTCTTCTTCCTATAATGAAAGAAGAGGGAGTTCCTTTCCTACATCAAGAAGCTTCTGTATGGAAAGAAAATATCGACTGGCTGTATGACCATAAGATAATTAATGAAAAAGTTGCACCTGAAGAAATGTTTATTAATTTGTATGAGGAAGAATAGAGTATCTGATTATAAATAAAAAATAGAGCTGAGCAAAGCATTTTTAAATGCCTGCTCAGCTTTTTTGTAAGTTATAACTTATAAAATTTAATTTTTCAGTTTTTTATCAGATATAACTGATAAAATTATTTTTTTAGAATTTTTATAAGATATGATTGATAAAAATTAAAGTATTTTTACTTTTTTGAATGTAAAATAAACTGTATAAAAAATAAGTCTCCCTCAATTTAATGAGAGAGGCTTACCATATCCACTTTGTTTTTTATTAATAAAATTATAACAAAGTAGTTACTTATTTACTAAAAAAAATATAATATAATAATATCTAATTTTTAGAATTAAATTTTTTAACTATTCCATCTAAATAAAAGGAATTAATTTAAAAGAAATATTCCTAAACATGCTTTTACTTCTTTCTTAAAGATTTATGTTTTAAAAAATAGTTATTTCTTTGTAGTATAATGATAAGGTTTTATATTAAAATCAAATTATTGAAAATTTATTTAATAATTTAAATAAACATTTATCTTTAGAAATTAATAATAAAATAGTATATATAAAAAAACAACAAATAAAAATTAATATAGAGTATACTATGTGGTTTACCTGTA
>UQOH01000139.1 GCA_900542625.1 uncultured Fusobacterium sp. | reverse complement strand
TTGGATTTGCTGAAACAATAAGTGGACCAATTATTGAAGGAAAAGGAGATTGGCTACCAGCAAATGAATGGCTTGAGGGAATAGGAACAGAAGAGAACTTTTTAACTGATAATATTAATATTACTATAGGAACAGACAATATAACAGTATTAAAATCAGAAGAAATAAAAAATTTATCAAAATATATGAGCAACAATATAAAAGAGTATGTTAAAAATATCATTACTCTAACACAAAATGCAACAAAAGCTGGTATAGAGGGAAATGAGTATAACTTTTCAGGGCATTTAGCAGGAGATGATGGAAATTATTCAATAGGTTTATCTTAATAGTGGAGAAAATATCATAAAAGCAGGGGAAACAAAAAGCGAGTTTTCTCTTGAAAAAGTATTTATAAACGGTAATGAAATATATTATGCAGCTCAAACAGCAAAAAACGGAGAAATAGTAGTAAATAAAGGAATAATAACAGGAGGAAAACCTGATGGTTTCCAAGAACCTACAAGCGGAACAGCTTATGGAATAGGACAATATGCAGAAGGGAAAAACTCAAAGGCATATAACTATGGAATTATAAGAACTTTTAATAATAATGGACAAAGAGCAAGAGAAGGAGCAGAAGTTTATAACTATGGAATTATTTTAGGAAAAATAGGACAAGGACAAAATATAGTTAATTCTAAAGGATATAATTATGGAATTATTGCTAATGAGGGAAATAGAGGTCAAGCTGCAAATATGAGTATAGGTGAAGAGAGTTTTGTATATAACTATGGAATTATAAAGAACTCTGGAACTGATGGACAAATTGGTATGTATTTGACAAATTATGGAATTATTGCCAATAATAGTAAATTTGGTCAATACGGAAGAGTTGGAAGTAAGGATTTAAATGGTGTTGAAACTAAAATATATAATTATGGAATAATCGCTAACAATGGACAATATGGACAAATTATTAAATTTGGAAGTTTTGATAACTATGGGGAAGCATATAATTATGGAATTATAGCAAACATAGGAGATGAAGGTCAAATTTTTGAAGAAAATGGAAATCAAGGAATAATATATAATTATGGAATTATAACTAATACTGGTGACAAAGGACAAAGTTTAGGAAATAATACAGGAGGAGCTATTTCAAAAGGAGTAAAAAGTTATAATTATGGAATTATAGCAAATGGAGGAAAACATGGTATTTTTACAGATGATGCAGGAACATCTTATAATTATGGTATTGTTAATAACACAGGTGGAGATTCTCTAGGAGGTCAAGGAACGATAAATAACAATGGAATAGTTATAAATAATAATGGATCATTTGCTAATATAGGTGATAAAGGGGAAAGTGCAAATATAAAAAATAACGGTATTGTTATTGTAAAAAATGAAGGAATAGGTATGAAAAAAGCATATTACGAAAACCATAACAACGGAATTCAAATAGATGCTAAAGATGAAAATAATATAACTATTTCTATAGTTGGAAAAGATATGTTTGTTGCTACTAATCAAGATGATGCTGTTGTAACTAAAGACAATAAATTTAATATGACAACAGGAGAATTAGCTGATAATACAAACTTATTTGTAGACAGATATACAGCAAATAAATCAAATAAAACTGTAGAACTTAAAAATGATATTTTAACAGGAAGTCATATTACCACTATTGTAGGAGAAAAGGATAATAAATCTAATGTTCCTGTTTTAACTACAGATGGAGATTTAACTCTTGATAGTAGCTCTATTGTTGGATATTTTGAAAACAATGGAACTCTTTTAGAAGTTAATGGAGATCTTACTTTAAAAGGAGAAAGTGTTATTAATGCAATAACAGGAAATAAGTATACAGGTTATGCAGGAAATACTCTTGATGATGTTGCAGCTGTAAAACTTGCTGAAAACAAAATTCTAACTATAGAGGAAAATTCAAAAGTTCTTGGAAAAGTTGAAGGAAATGGAAATGTAATATTTAAAAACAGCCATGAAAATCATTCTGACGGCTATGAAGTAAGAGAGATTACAGTAAGTACAACTGAAACAACAGAAGTTGAGTTTGCAGATATAGAAGTTAATAAATTTAGAATCAATAATTACTTAGATAAAAAAATAGAAGGAAAAGAAGTTTCTACAAGTATTACTCTTGCAAATAATATTAATATTGAAAAAGGAATTGATGGAAGTAAATCTCAATATGGTGTTGAATTAATTCTTGGAGACGGGCAAGTTTCTTCTGACGGAACAATAAAAATAGGAAGAGAAGGAATAACTTTAGGAGAAGGAAACGATACAGTAATTATCAAAAATAAAGCTGATATTTATGGAGAAATAAATACTGCTGAGGGAGATAACGATACTGTTATTCTAACTGGAAACCATGACACATTTAATTATAAATTAGCAAATGTTGAAAATCTTGATTTAAGTAATCAAACTTGGAAGATAGGAGAAAAAGCAGCAATCTATAGAGAAACAACAATTCAAAATGGTACTTTAAGAGCAGATTTAACTCTTGATGTTGATGATATCAGTGTATTTGAAAATAAAGATGCTGTAAATAATATTTTAAAGGATGGTAAATTTGATACTACTGATAACAAAGGATATTTACAGCTTGGTATTGGAAAAGGTTCTGAACTTGAGGC
>UQOH01000138.1 GCA_900542625.1 uncultured Fusobacterium sp. | reverse complement strand
CAACAGACATATATGTATCTGTTACATCTTTAGTTACTGCATAACCAGTTGTATAGAAAGCCTCAGCTGTGTTTCCAGCCTCTGTTATCATATTTTTGAAAGTTTCTTCATCTTGATAGTTTACAACATCTCTTAATTCTTCATTGTTAGAAAGTTCTTTAAGGACAGTATTATAAATTCCTTCGTAATTTCCAAACTCAAAATATTCAGCATCTCTTACTGTAAGTTTTACATCTGCTCCATTATTTGGTCTTTCTACATCAAATATTACAGCTGCATCAACATCTGCATTTGTAATATCATAATATTTAGCAAGATTATATTCTTTTTGGTCTAAAACGAACCCCTCACCAACAACATATTTTATCTTACTGTCATCTTCTGTTGTTATGCTTATATTTGCTCCTTCGATAAGTCTGTCAAAAGAAGTTGAAACAACATTTCCATTTTCTCCTTTGAACATCTCTATATGAAGTTCTCCGTCATTTTTAACAGTAATATCCATACTGTTTTCATCATGACCTTGACTACCATTAAATTGTGCATTTTCTCCAATATGCCATATTTGACCGTCAAGAACTACATTTTCTGCATTATTTACTTTATAGTCAAATACATTTCCATGAGCAGAACCACTATTACCTATTACAGTGAGTATATCATCATTTTGTCCAAGAGTAATTTCTCCTATTTTTGCTGTGCTGTTAATAGTTAAATCTATTTGTTCAGCAGAATCACTTCCATTAACAGATTGAAGTTCGCCATTATTTATTGTTACTTTATTAATATTTTGACTGTCTGAAACATTAAAGTTTAAAACTAAATTATCAGCTTTTAAAGTATTAAATGTAACATCAGTATAATTATTCTCTTCAGCTAAGTTATAAGTTCCACCGTCATTAGATAAAATAATGTCTCCTGAATCAAGAGAAATATTTTGATTTCCTTCAGAATGAAGAGCTACATAATCAATTGCTCCTTCTCCTGTTATTTTTCCAACAATTTCACTTTCTCCAACTTGTGTAAGCGTTCCACCGCTTAATTTAACAGCAGTAACATTTTCAGAATTTCCAATATCTGTTACAGCGTTTATTTTACTGTTTACAAGAGTAAGATTATCACTAACTTCAAGAAGTGTTCCTGTTCCTCCATCAGTAAAATATCCCATAACAGTTGTATCTTCTAAAGTAAGATTTTCGCCAGTATATTTATATGCTGTTCCATCTGTATTTGTTATTATTGATGTTAAATGTTTATCTGATAATTTTTCTGCATTTACAGTAACAAAATCTGCAGAATTTTCATCCACTTTAGTGTAATATACAGATTCATTTTCACTACCTGTAATATTTTTATCTGTAGTTAAATCCTTTACCTTATCTTTAACATTAACTCCACTAATAGTCGTATTAAAACTATAATCTTTATTTAATACAACACCGTTATTCTCTCCTGTTCCCATATTTGCAGAAGTTTGATTACTAGTTAAGATAACAATACCATTATTAGTTACGTTTCCAGCAAAAATACTTCCAGTACTATTTTTTACTACACCATAGTTAAATGCTGTTCCTTTATCAGCTTTTATTCCATTATCTTCTAGATTTTCAATTATTCCATAGTTATATCCTTTAGCTGTATCATTATTAACATACATTCCTTCTGTAGTTATATTTTTAATTATTCCGTAGTTAAATCCTTTTGCATTCTCACCTGTTATATTTTGTCCATATTTAGTTGCATTTTCAATCATTCCGTAATTAAAACCTTTTGCATCTGAACCATTTATATATTGTCCACTATGTCCTTTATTAGTAATTATTCCGTAGTTATAACCTGTTCCATTATCATTTATAGTTTGTCCTTGATCTGTCATATTAGTAATTATTCCATAGTTAAAACCTGTTCCACCACTTATAACCTGTCCAGCATATCCAGTATTAGCAATTATTCCATAGTTATAACCTGTTCCATTATCTTCTATAGTTTGTCCACCATTCCCAATATTAACAATTACACCATAGTTATAACCTATACTATCATTTTTTATAATTTGACCATGGTTTCCTGTGTTATTTATTCTACCGTAGTTATAGCCTGTTCCATCATCTATATCTTGACCATACTCTCCTTTAAATACTATTTCCCCTTTATTAACTATTGTAGCTCCTTTTTCTGTTTTTTGAGATTTTGTTAAAATACCATTATTTACAAAAACATTTCCCTCTTCTGAAATAACAAATGCTGTTTCTATTTCTTTTATTTCCCCAATATTTTCAAGTTTTAATCCTTCTTCAAATCCAATTATAGAATCAGTTCCTGAAATTTCTTTTTCTAATACTAAATCTAAAGTTGTTTGAAGATTAACTAAAACTTTCTCAGAAATATCGTTTTTTGAAATATTCACAGTTTTACCACTTTGTTTAAAAGTTATTTTTATTCCGCTATCAGCTGGTTGTTCTATTGTATATTTTTCAATAGTTACATTTTCATTTTCAATTTTATCAAATGTCAATGAAAGTTCTCCTCTTCCAGCAAGCCATTCATCTGCCTGTTGTTTATGCCATTCTATACTTCCTTCTGCTGCTGCAAATCCCACTGTTCCTGTAATCATAAAAGCAACTACCAACCCTAAAGTTACTTTCACTTTTCTCTTTAAAAATCTTTTTAATGAACTCTCAATATAACCATTACTCATAATTATCATATCCTCCCTTTAAAAAATT
>UQOH01000137.1 GCA_900542625.1 uncultured Fusobacterium sp. | reverse complement strand
TTAAATTATAATATTCAGAGAGATAAAAGCACAGAGATAAAAGAAGGTGACACTCTGACAATTAAAAAAACGGGAAAATTCAGATTTACAGAGATTGCGGGAGAAAGCAGAAAAAATAAGATAAGAGTAAAAATTAAAAAGTTTGTATAATCTCATAGAAGGATAACAAGGAGGAAGAACATGATTAAAAAAATATTACAGGGAATAATAGTCTTTCTAATGGTTTTAGTAGTAGGATTTTTTGGATTAAAAGATACAATTATAAAAAAGGTGCTTGAAAAAGAGCTTACAAAATCTGTAGGAGTGCCTGTGCGTATTTACGGGGTTGATTATTCTGTTTTTAAAGAACTTCTTGAGCTTAAAGGCGTTGGAGTGGAAAGCAGGGAAAATGATGCATATGATATTGTAAATATTGGTAAAATAACTACAAAACTTAATTACAAAGAGTTTTTTAACAAAAAAATAAGAATAGACAGTGTTGATATTGAAAATATAAAAATCAATGCTGAAACAGGAAGACAAAACACAAAACAGCCGCTTTTAAATGCAAGGCAAGAAGTGATAAGCAATAATAAAAAAATGTCAGATGAAGATATGAAAAAACTGGCAGCTGTTTTGGTTAACAATTATGAACTTTTATTAAAAGTTTCAGAAAATGATATTGAAAAATTCAATACTGCAAAAGAGGTGTTCCTTGCAGCTACAACTCCTGTTATAGACAAATATGTTGATGCAAAAATTGAGAGCATAGCAGAGGAATATATTTTCAATATAATAAAACAGTACAGAGCTGTAAGCAACAACATTCAGATAGCTTTAAGAGAAGCAAGCGACATGGAATGGAGTGTTGAAATAGGAAGCGTAAATGTTTCTACAAATCTTTTTGGAAGACAGTTTAAGGGAATAATAAGCGAATTTTCAACAGACAAGAAAAAAATGAATAAGGTTGTAAACTTTGCTCTTGACAGCTTAAACGGCGGAGAAACAGGAAGAGTATTAGGAAACATCAATCCGTATTTAATGCAGGGAGAGATTGCAACTGTAATAAACAATGTGGATATAACAGAAGTAAAAGAGATAGCAGATTATGCAAAAGGTATGGCTTTCTTAAATCAGAAAATTGTTCTTGACGGAGAAAATATTTTTATAAACGGAAAAGCTGAAGTAAAAAATATTCTTTTAAACAAAGAAAGCATAGCTAATAAACTTCTTAATGATAAAAATGCTATTGATAAAATTACAGGAAATGTTTCAGATGCAATAGGAGATATGGAAGTTGCATACAGATACAATCCAAACACAAAGAAAATATCAATAAACAGCAATATAGCAGAGGAAATAGGAGTTTACATGGGTGCAGACAGTTCTCAGCTTAAAAAACTTGAAAGACAGTTTAAAGAAAAATATGGAGATGATATTAAAAAAGGCAAAGAGGAACTTAAATCAAAACTTGAAGGATTTTTAAAATCTTTTAAATAAAAAAATATTAGATAAAATATAATTGACTATAAAAAAGAGATATGATATAATTCAAAAGGTCACAAATAGTGATGATGGAGGCTTACGGCGTAATTATATCGAACCGTGTCAGATTCGGAAGGAAGCAGCACTAAGGTATTAATTACGGGTGTAGGTTCAAAATCATTTTCTGTTTGTGGCTTTAAAGATGATGTCACAGGGAGAAGTTAAACTTCTCCTTTTTTTTATAAGACAGGTGAGGAAGGAATGTACAAAGTAACAGATGCAGAAGAGATAAAAAGAGAAATCGGAACATATGAAAAATTAGACAAATCTATTCCTATAATAGACGATGCAGAGTATATTGTTTTAGAAGAGGGAAATGAAAAAATCGGGTATGCTGTGTTGACAGATAAAGGAAAAAAATATGTTTTGGAGAAAATATTCATAGGGAAAGATAAAAGATATAAATCTCAGGGAACAAAACTTATAAATTTTTTAGTAAATCATGGAAGAAAAAAGAAGAAAGAAATAATAGAATTTATTGATGATGATAAAAATATAACAAGTTTTTTAAAGAAAACAGGATTTAAACAGATAAAAAACAGAATGGTTTTTGATGTGGGGCTTGGAGAAGAGAGAAAAAAAGAGGGAGTAATAGTTGTTCTGGGTTCTGTTCTTCTTAATATTTTTCTGGCTGTAATAAAAATATTCGGCGGGCTGAAGGGAAAATCAAACGCCTTGGTTGCAGACGGTTTTAACTCTCTTTCAGATGTGGTGAGTTCAATGGCTATTCTCTTGGGAATACAACTGAGTAATATGCCTGAAGATGAAGATCACCCATACGGGCATGAAAAGATAGAAAGCATTATAGGAATTATGGTAGGTCTGTTTGTGGTAATTACAGCTTTTGAAATTGGAAGAGGAGCTATAGAAGATTTGTTCAACGGAAGCAATAAGAATATTCCTTCTTTTACAACAATTTACTTTGCTCTTATTTCGGTTGTTGTAAAATATGGAATGTATTTTTATAAAATGAAAGTGGGACAGGCAACAAAAAATGCTGCTCTTATAGCAGATGCAAGGGACAGCAAAAGTGATGTCTTATCATCAGGAGGAGTAATAATAGGTATTCTTCTTTCAATTTATATCTCTCCTGTATTTGATACAATAGTAAGTATAGTTGTGGCTGTTCTGATTTTAAAAGAGGGAGTAAGCACAATTTTAGAAACATCAAATGTAATTCTTGATAAACAGGAAGAGGATTTTATAAAAAGCATAGAGGAATATATTCATAAAAATACAAAAATTAAAAATGTTCACGATATTTATATGAGAAGATCGGGAAATAAAATATTTTTAAGTATGGATATAAGGGTTGATAAAGATATGACTGTATATCAGGCACATCATCTGGCAGACACTTTGGAAGAATCTATAATGGCAGATTTTTCTGAGGTAAAAGAGGTGATGATTCACATAGATTATTTAATTGAT
>UQOH01000136.1 GCA_900542625.1 uncultured Fusobacterium sp. | reverse complement strand
CTCCTCCGCAGCTGTCTGAACCTGCTATTGTCAATACTTTTTTCATATCTTCCTCCCAATACAAAAATATATTATATACAGAATTATTTTACCACATTTTAATAAATTTCTGTAATATTTATATATTTTATAGAATTATTTTTTTTCTGACTAAAATAGTATATAATATAAACAGATTATATTTTCAATAAAGGAGGCACAAATGAATACATTTGATTTACTGAATGAAAAACAAAAAGATGCAGCATCATGTATAAAAGGACCTCTCCTTATAATAGCAGGACCCGGTTCAGGAAAAACGAGAACATTGGTTGAAAGAGTTATATATCTTTTAAATCACGGAGGAGCTGAACCAAAGAACATACTTCTTGCAACTTTTACAGAAAAAGCCTCAAGAGAACTTATCACAAGGGTATCTGAAAATATAAACAGTAATATAAATTTAAGTGAAATGTATATCGGCACTATCCATTCTATCTGCCTTAGGCTGATAGATGAAAATATAGAAAAATCTCTTTTAAAGAAAAATTATAAAATTCTTGATTCTTTGGAACAGAGATTTTTTATTTATACAAAAATGAAAAAATTTGAAACTGCTGAAGGTTTTGAAAAGTTTTTTGAAGGTATGAATGCTGTGGGAAGGTGGAGAAAAGCAGGTATTCTTCAAAAATGGATAGATAAAATAAACGAAGAAAGACTGGATAATGAAAATATTATAAACAGCAGAGATAATAAAATAATATTTCTTAACAACATACATAAAGTATATAAAGAACTTTTGTTTAAGGACAACTCCATAGATTTTTCAAATATCCAGCTTGAATGCTACAGACTTCTTACAGAAAATCCGGAGATATTAAAAAAAGTCCACAGTGAAATAAAATATCTTATGATAGATGAATACCAAGACACAAACTCTATTCAGGAAAAAATATTTCTTCTTCTGGCAGGAGAAAGAAAAAATATCTGTGTTGTAGGAGATGACGATCAGGGAATTTACAGATTTCGTGGTGCAACAGTAAAAAACATTCTCCATTTCCAAGAAAACTTCCCAGAGGGAGAGTGCAGAAAAATAGAGCTTGATATAAATTACCGTTCTAATGAAGATATTGTAGACTTCTGCAATAAGTGGAACGACCAGCTGAAATGGGACGGCTGGAGATATCCCAAAAATATTGTTTCTGGAAAAGAGAGAATAAATAATACCCTTGGAGTTGTAAAAATTGCAGAGGGAACAGAACATAAATGGGAAGAAAAACTGTGTAAATTTATATACTATTTAAAAAGAATAGGAAAAATAGAGGACTATAATCAGGTTGCTTTTCTTTTCCGTTCTGTGAGAAACTATAAATCTTTAAGACTTATGGAGGCCATGGAATCAAGAGGCATTCCTGTTTACTCTCCTCGTTCAAATATGTTTTTTAAAAGAGATGAGATAAAATTTGTAATAGGACTTTTCCTTATGCTTTTCCCGCAGACAGAAGAACTTGTGTTTAATAAAGGATACGGCATAGAAAACTACTACAGAGAGTGTTATGCTTATGCAAGAAACCAGATAAAAGATGATAAAGTTCTGCTGAAATATATAAAATCTGTAAGAGATATTTTTGAGAAAAAAGAGGAGTATTCTGAATTCTCTCTTCCTAACTTTTCAGAATTTTTTTATTCATTTATAAATCTTGGAAGTGTAAGTTTTAAAAAATATCTGAATTTTAACGAAGATCATATTCTTTTAAACAGAAGTACATATAATTTTGGAATATTATCACAGATTTTAAATAAATTTGATGACTTATGCAGTCTTGATAAAATAACAGAAAAAAATGCTGAGAGAATTATAAATTATTTTTTTAATATTCATTTGAAATTCCTTGTTGATACAGGTATGGGAGAATATGAAAATATGAGGGAATATGCCCCAAAAGGAGCTGTATCTTTTCTTACAGTTCATCAGGGAAAAGGACTTGAATTTCCATGTGTAATAGTGGGTTCTTTAGAAGAATATCCTACCGTTGAAAGAAATGAAGTTCAGGGTAAACTTGAATTTGATCTTACAAAAAATTTCGAGCCAGAATACAGAATAAAAGAGTTTGATTTCTGGCGTACATACTACACAGCTTTTTCAAGAGCCCAAAATCTACTTGCTCTCACTTGTGTGGAAAACAGTTATAAGCCTGTGCCAAGCATGCCTTTTAAACCTATATATGAAGATTTAAAAGATGTTACAAATGGAGATTTTGAATTTCATAAACTTAATTTTGAAAAAATAAAAGAGATTAATATAAAAGAGATTTTTGCTTTTACATCACATATAAGCCTTTATGAAACATGCCCTCTTTTATATAAAATCCAGAAAAAATATGAATTTATTCTTCCTAAAAACAGAGGAATGATTTTCGGTATTCTTGTCCACGAAACTCTTGAAGATTTAAATAGATGGATTTTGAAAAAAGAACCTGTTTCAGAAGAAAAAATAAGAGAGAATTTCAGAGAAAACTATAAAAATCTGAAAAAGAAATATAAGATAGATATAAGTGAAGAGATTTTGATTTCCGGTGAAGAAAGTATTATTTACTATTATGAAAATTTTTCTGAAATTCATAATCATATTAAAGATATTGAAATGAAACTTTCTTTTGTCAAAGAAAAATATATTCTTGAGGGGATTGTGGACTTAATAACAGAAAAAGACGGGGAAATTGAAATTGTAGATTTCAAAACAGGAAAGAGAGGAAAAACCGAAAAAACATATATAAATCAGCTTGAAATATATGCTTATCTTTTAAAAGAAAAATACGGCAGAGAGATAAAAAAAGGAAAACTTTATTATCTTGGAGAGAAAGATTCTGAAAAAATAACAGAAATAAACTTTACTGAAGAAAATCTGAAAAAAGCCATGTGTGATTTTGACAATACAGCAGAAAAAATTCTTGCTGAAAATTATGAAACAGATTTTGATATAAACAGAGAGCCATGTTCATCTTGTATCTTCGCCATGTATTGTAAAATTCAAAATGAA
>UQOH01000135.1 GCA_900542625.1 uncultured Fusobacterium sp. | reverse complement strand
ATTCAAAAGAAAAAATAAACAATTCTTTAAAAGGATATGAGGCAAGAAAAGAAACTCTTAAAGAGATGTCTGCGAAAGCTGTGCTTGTAGATATTGGAGCTGTATCAGTACAGGATTTAAATACTGAAAAAGGTATTAATAAAAAACTTGAAAAATTTGTAGCCGATTACACAGATACTAAAGAAAACTATATAGGAAATGTGTCAGATAAAAATATTATAGAAAGACTTAATAACAAATGGAATAATGGAAAAGTAATAGAGGACAGCCGGTTAAGCAAAACTTTAAACAACCTTATTATCAAAGGATTTACAACAGGATATAATTTAAAAGACAAAAAAGATTATGCTAATTTTGAAGATGATTTAACAGTAAGTTACGGGCATAACGACATAATACATGCATCTCAAATAATAGGCCTTATGAAAAGTGAAAATTTAGATGCCAAAGTGCAACTTGAATTAAAAACATCTGCCTTTGTTTACCTGCCTGAGTGGGGAGAATCAAGCTACGTTACAACAACTATGCCTGACGGAACAATTATAGCTCATCCTCTTGAGTACGATTTAAAGTTTCAGTTTGAAAATCAGAAAGATAAAGAAAAGTTTTTCAGCCTGATAAAACAATATGCTAAAAAAGACAGGGAAGATGAAAAAGGACTTCTGCATGAATCTTGGTGGCAGCCGTTTATTCAAACAGAAAAAACATCAGGTTATAAGCTGCTTATAGACAACATTGCATCTGACGGAATATATGAGGCACATATATTAACTCTGCCGGATAAATCAAGAGCTCTTACAGAGGAACTATCTAAAGAAAAATATATAAAAACTAAAACAAAAAAAGTATGGGTTAATCCTTCATTTTACAGATTTATGTTAGGTGAATACAAATAACATAATAATACAGCTGCAGCACTCCTTTTTTACCGGATAAAAAAAATATTGTACTGACACCCAAAGCATGTTATAATAGCAAAATATAATTTTTGAATGCTATATATAACGAGAAAAATTTAAAACTCTAATTAGCCATTAGTTTTTTTACTAGATAAGGAGTGCATATGAAAAATACAAAAAAAGATGAAAAAATACTGGCAGCTAAAATGACAGCCGCCGCATTACTGGTATTGGCATTGTGCTTTTACTGGGTCACTCACGATTTTGGAATATAACTTTATACTAAAGAAAAAACAGTCTGGAAGTTTGAAACCTCCAGGCTGTTTTTATCTTCTTATTCCTCTTATCATTTTTTCATCTTCTATTTTCTGTTTAAAATCAAGGCTCTTTATCTCTTTATACATTACAAATAAAGCAGCTGCTCCTGCAAGAGTGTCTGATATAGGAAAACTTAAAAGTGCTCCTGTTACTCCAAGTTTTAATGGAAGTATATATGCAAGGGGAATAGATAAAACAATAAGTCTGAAAAAGATAAATCTTGAAGTAATAAAACCTTTTCCCACAGCCTGAAAATAGTTTGTACACGAAAGATAAACAGCTGTACTTATCATAAATCCCAAATGAATATATATCCCTTTGGCAGTATAAGCAATAAGCTCAGGATCGTTTTTAACAAAGAACCCTGCCATAGCTGGTGCATTAAGAACTATTATTCCCACAAGAATAACCGATGCAGCAGCTGTAATTGATATGGATGCATAAAATGTATCTTTTACTCTTTTATAATTTTTTGCTCCCCAGTTATATGAAAGAATAGGCTGCCTTCCCTGATTTAAACCTACATAACTTGTATTTACAAAGTTTCTTAAGATAGACATAATTCCCATAGCAGCAAGTGCTATCTCTCCTCCATAATGGACAAGCTGAATATTCAGAACATAAGCGTACATTCCATTGAAAAACTGATTTAAAAACGCAGATATTCCTATGGAAGAAATTCCCTTGAAAATTGTCCAGTTGAATTTTATATATCTTCTTTCAAGTTTTAAAAGATTACTTCGTGAAAAATATATTATCAAAAGTATTGCCGGAATAATATTTGAGATTGAAGTGGCAAGAGCTGCCCCTTTCATTCCCCAAGGAATAACCATTACCAGCAGATAATCTAAAATTATATTTGCAAATGCTGAAGAGAGATTTATCACCATAGACATAATAGGATTACCCTCAAGACGAACGAAAGAACAAAACGCAGTATAAATAAGCTGAAATATTATAGAAGGGAAAAAATACATATTATAATCTACTGCAAATTGAAGGTTGTTTTCTCCTGCACCTAAAAATTTTGCTATGGGCACCTGAAACAGCATTCCTGTTACAGTATAAAAAATTCCCAAAGCTATAACAGCATATACTGACGTTCCAAGAACCTTTCTTGCACCGGGAATATCCCCTCTTCCCATTTTTATTCCTGCAAGAGCTGCTCCACCTATACTGAACAGCATTCCTGTTGCATTAAGCAGAAGAAGCAGAGGGAATATTACTGCTATTGCGCCTATTCCGTTTCTTCCTACAGCCTGACCTATAAAATATCTGTCTGTTACATTATATATAATATTGGTTAAAGCTGATATTGTAGATGGAATTGAAAATCTTATAAGCATTGGAAGAAGTTTTCCTTCTCTGAACTCTTTTTCCTGTGGTGTCACTGTTTCACTCTCCTTATCTGCCTTTTTTTAACTTTTTTTATTCTTAAAAAATAAGCCTTGTCTTCTCAGACAAAGCTTATTTTGGAACTTATTTTTTTCTTCTGCTTTTTTTTCTTCCAGCAAGAACCTGCTCAATTTTTTTACCGCATTTGAATCTTACAGTTGTTCTTGGAGTAGTTTCTACTGGTTCGTGAGTTTTAGGATTTACAGGATTGCTTTTTTGAACTGTTTTAACATTAAATGTTCCTAAACCTCTGAAAATAAGTGTGTCGTTTTGTAGTAATGCTTTCTCCATAGTTTTTAAAAACATTTCTACATGTTTTTTAGCCTCTTCTCTTGAACTGATATTGTTCTCTTCATAATATAGTTCAACAAACTCCTTCTTTACCATTTAATCCCCCCTACAATTTTTTTATTATACAATCCGCTTTTTATTAAATATTATTATAAATTTTAATAAATAATAAGGGACAAGTACATTGTCTGTAAA
>UQOH01000134.1 GCA_900542625.1 uncultured Fusobacterium sp. | reverse complement strand
TAAATGAATTTGAAATATCTCTTGTAATTTTATATCCTGTTGTTGCAAGAGTTTCTCCAAGCATTCCTCTTTTATTGATTGCAGATATTATGTTTTCTGCGTCAGTGCTGTTTAAAATATTTAAAATTTCTTCGTTGTTTCCTGCTTCAGTAAGCATTTTATTATATAGTCCAGAATATTTCTCTAAAACTCCCATTTCATCAGCTGTTTTAACTCTTAATTCTTTCGAAAGGTCATCTGTTGCTTTTGTAAATATTGCAGATGCTGTTATACTGTCTTTTATACTTGCAAGATTATTTTTAGTTGTATCGTCAATATCATATTCTGCTCCTGCTTTAAGTTCAGAATTTATTCCGGCACCAAGCTGTAAATATCCTTTATTATCAGCAGTATTAAATTCAGCTTTACTTAAAATACTATTTACAGCATCTTTATTTTCAAATACACCAGTATTTTGAACATCATCAATATTAAGAGTTAAGTCTGCTTTTAAAGTACCATTTTTAACTTCTATTGTTTTTGTATCATCATCAAAATAAACTGCTGCTTTTTCTCCTATTTCCCAAGTCTGACTGCTTAAATCAAGAACTTCGACATTTGCTAATTTATAATCAAATGTATCATGGTTTCCGTTTAAATTTTTTAAGATAACAGTATCATTATTTCCATCAGCAGTATTTATTGTTCCATAAATATCAGATTTATTTTGAATAATTACTGTGTCGTCTTCTTTTCCTAAAGTTATTCCTTCTTTTCCTATTTTTATTGTTCCGTCAGAAGAAGTTTGTCCATCTCCAAGAATTAATTCAACACCACATTGGGATTTACTTCCGTCAATTCCTTTTTCAATATTAATATTATTTGCAAGAATGATACTTGTAGAAACTTCTTTATTTTCTAAATTTTCACCTGATTGATTATTAATTATAAATTTACCTGCATTTTCAATATCTGTTTTACTATCTTCTAAAGTTACATTAGCAAAACTTACATCTGTTGTTTCTCCTGTTGTTGTTCTTACAAGGATACTATCAACTTCCTGAATATTAGAATGAAATTCTTTACTGTTTTCATATATAAGAGTTCCATTTCCTTTTACTGCTCCAAGAACTTTTGAATTTTCTCCTATTTCTAAAACTCCTCCGTCAGCAAGTTTTACAGCAACTACATTAGTAAGAGCTTCTCCAGTATAACCAGTGTATTCATTTCCTGCTATCGCATTAATAATACTTTCTCCTTCTAAAGTAAGATTTCCATTAACTTCTAAAAGAGTACCGTCTTTTTCAAAATACCCAATGATAGAGCTGTCTTTAAGAGTTAAATTGTTGTTAGCTTTTACAGATGTTTTATTCTTACTCTTTTCTCCAACAACAGCTGTTATATGTTTATTTTCTAATTTATCTTTATCTATTGTAAGTATTACATTGCTATTTTCACCTAAGTTATTTACAAAAATGTTATTTTTTTGATTAGCTACTGTTACGTTGCTATCTTCTTCTATTTCTGTAATTGTTTTATTTGCTGTTAAATTATATGTATCATTATTTACATTATAGTTTTTTATTTCTCCGTCACCGTTAATATCTATTCCTTTTTTACTATTCTTACTTTCTTCATCAATGATTTGTGTATGTAATACAAGATTTCCATTTTCGTCTCTATTTAAGCCGATTCCGTAGTTTAAAGCATAAAATCTTTGGAAATTAAAAATATTTCCTCCTTTATTTGTAATTATAATTCCATAATTTTTTCCGTTGTTTTTATTTGCTGCACTTACAGCACCAGCGTGCCCATTATCATTTATTAAACCATAATTATATCCGTTTGTATTTGCATATATTTCCATTAAGGATACTGCACTACTACTTTTTCCATTAATTATACCGTAATTATATCCTCTACCAAAATTTATTGACATTGCAAATGAAGTTTTTGAATCAATAACTCCATAATTATATAAGTTTCCATTTCCGCTTCTATTTATTTGAGCGTATTTTCTATTTGTATGTATCATTCCATAGTTATATACATCTCCGCCTAGTGATACCTGCATATCACTTCCAAAATCACTTTCGTTATCTGTGTGATCTGTAGATGTTAAAGTACCAAAATTATATACAGAACTTCCAGTTCCTGCTTTTTGGGCAAATTTTCTTTCGTTAAAAATAATACCATAGTTATATGCTTTACTGTTATTTTGTGCCCATTGACCAGATTTAAAGTTTTTAGCTATAATTCCATAATTATATACTTCTGCATTGTCATATGCTTTCTGTCCAGCTCCTCCAGTACTGTTTCCATAAGTATTTTCATTTCCACCAGTTTCTTTATCAATATTAGAAATCAAACCATAGTTATATCCTGTAGAACCTTCTCCTCTTACATATTGCCCTATTCTTCCCTCGTTTAGAATTATACCGTTATTTATTACCTTCCCGCCATTTATTGCTGTTTGTCCTACATTTAGCGTTTTCTCACTAAAATCAGAGTCTTTTTGTATAATATTATTATTTTCAACAGTATCTCCATCAGCTAGCTGTGCAGTATAATAACCTTCATATTTTTGGTTTTCATCCTGAATTTCATTATTTAATATTGTTAAAACTTTATCAGAATGAATTAAATCATTATTTAAAGTATGAGTTTCAGTTATATTTTTTAAAGCAGTTTTTATATAATTAAAAGTATTATCTGATAAATATTTTGTTTCTAATTTTAAAATAATATCTTCAAATTTGTTTGTTCCTTCTTGAGCGTTTTTTAACTCTATAACAATTACATCATCTGTATTAGATTTTTCTTTTTTTATCACAATACTCTTATCCATACCATTATCAATTCTTTCAAATTTTATTTCATTATCTAATAACCCATCTAAAATTTTTTCTTTTTCAATTCCCTCAAGCCATTCATTTGTCGGTAAATATTCTCCATTTCCTTCAACAACAGGACCAGTCATCACTTCAGCAAACCCTATTGTTCCTGTAATCATAAAAGCAACTACTAACTCTAAAGTAACTTTTACTTTTCTCTTCAAAAATCTCTTTAATGAACTCTCCACGTAATTCGTACCCATAATTATCATTTCCTCCCTTAAAAAAATTAATATTTAATTTGAAAAAA
>UQOH01000133.1 GCA_900542625.1 uncultured Fusobacterium sp. | reverse complement strand
TTCTGTCAAAACATTATTAAGCACATGGAACATATAAAGAACTATTCCTATTTTCTGCATATCTTGACGTATGTTCTCATAGCTTTTTATAGATTCTATTGTTGAACCTACATAGCTGTTTTCTTTTTTGTATACAACAACTCTTGAAAAAGATAATATATCTGAACCTATTTTATCTCTTTTTCTGCTTTTTCTTATTCCTTTTATAAGAACATCTATTTTACCGAAACTGCTTGTAAACATTGTTATTATTCTGTCAAAATCACCAACATCTCTTTTGTTGATTATAATTCCCTCTGCTTTTACAAGATTTGTCATTATAATTCAAACTCTTTTCTGTCAATATTTTGATTAATCTTAACATCTTTTAAAACAATTTCAGCTGCAGGAATATCTCCGTCAAATATTTTTATAAAAACAGGAATATAATATCCCTCTATCAGCTCCATTTTCTGCGGCTCTATTGTTATATTTTCATTTCTTATCCGAACAAGTTTTCCGCTGTTGTAAAGCTTTCTGAACTTTTCATCTTTTCTGTCTTTATTCTGTAATAAAACTATTGTATCTATAATCAGATTCTTTTCAGGCTGTGCTTTGTCTTCAATAACCTGATCAAAAATAGGCAGATAAGTTTTTTTCGTATCATCTACATATATAAAAACTTCTCCTGCATGAGATTTAGGCTCCAGCATCTCTTTTCTCATAAGGTTTGGAACTACATATTTTATATTATAAACTTTCTCTTCGCTTTTTTTGTTTATAAATGTTTTTTCCTGAACAACAAGGCTGATTGTTTTTATGTCGCTTATATTTTTCACCTGAGCAAAAGCAAAAGAATATAATACAAAAAACATAGAAAATATTATCTTTTTCATAATTACATATCCCCCATTATAACTATTGCTTCCTGAAAATCATAAATATTTGTATCTATTTTTATTTTATATATTTTTTCCAGATTATTTTCTGTTGAAACTATTTCTGAAACTTTTCCTACATATAATCCTTTTGGATATACATCACTGATACCGGAAGTATAAATCTCTTCTCCTACAGCAATATCTTCCTCTAGAGATGATGTTGGTCTGAATAAAAGATCTTTTTCCCTTTCTCCGCTTACAATTCCGATAACATCTTCTTTGCAAAGTCCACTTACAAAACTGTTTTCTCCTGTTATCATTTTAACAACAGCATAATTTTCATATACTTCTGTAATTTTCCCTATAAGCTGTCTTCCTGAAAGAACAGGCATATTTACTTCCATTCCATCCTTCTGACCTGCTTTTATTATAAATCCTTCATAAGTATCCTGTACATGCTGAAAACTTACTTTTACAACTTTAGTTTTATAACCCATTTCACCTTTCAGTTCCACAAGTTTTCTTAATCTTTCGTTTTCTGCTTTTAAATCAGCTATCATTTCATCTTTAAATTCCTGAGAAACTATTTTTTCTTTCAATTCCCTATTCTCATAGAAGAAATCCTTGTATTTTAAAATTGTATTAAAATTTTCTCTGATTCCTTGTGTTGTTGTATAAATTTTGCTCTGTATTGGAAGAAATAATATATTAATTTTTTCAAGTCCAAAAAGCAACACTCCTTTCAGAAGAAAAGCTGCTGCTGCCACTGTTACAATTATGTATACCCATCCTATAAGAGTTCTTTTCTTTTTTTTCAATCTCATTGCTGTGTCCTTTGTATAACTTTTTATACTTTCCTTTCAATAAATTATAGTATATTGTACTTCATTTGTAAAGAATTATACAGTTTTTTTAGTACTTTGTACTTTCAAAATGAACAATTGCCTTTACTCTTTTTCTTCTTTAAAAACAAAATATAGTTTTACAGCAACTGCCACAACTATTGTTCCACCTATGATTTCTAATAAATCAGGTACTTCTCCGAAGAACATAAACCCTAAAATAAGAGTAAATATTATACTTGAATATGAATAAATAGAAACTTCTGATGCCTTTGAATATTTGTAGGCATATGTAAGTCCAAACTGTCCAAAAGATGCAAATATTCCTATGCTTATTAAAATCAATAACTGATAAAACGTAGGACGGACAAAATCCATCATCATAAGAGGGAACATTCCCAAAACAGATATCATAGAAAATACAAATACTATTGTGTTAGGATTCTCTTTTCTGTTTCCAAGATGTCTTACTAAAGTATACGCAGCTCCTCCACAGACTGCTGAAGTTAAAGCACCTAAACTTGGAAGAATATTAAAGTCCAGTGTTGGTCTGATAATCAGTATCAGTCCAAAGAAACTTATAAAAAATCCAGCCACTTGTATTTTTCTTATCTTCTCTTTTAAAAAATATGCTGAGAAAAATAAAACTATAAAAGGAGATAACTTAGTAATTATATTCGCATTTGCAAGAGGAAGATAAGTTATTCCGTAAAAGTTTCCTATAACTCCCAAAAGCCCTGTAAATGCTCTTAAGAATAAAAATTTTCTGTTCCCTTTTTTTCCAAGTAAATCTGCAAAATTTTTAGTATGCCTTAAACCCCATAAAGCAACAAAAAAACTTACAAGGTTTCTAAAAAATATTTTTTCAAAAAGAGGAATGCCATCTGCGTACTTAATACTTACTGCCATCAGGCTAAATCCCAGCGAAGACAGAAGCATAAAGAAAATTCCCTTTGTTTTATTGTCTGACATCCTTTCCTCCATTCAATTTCAAAACTTTAAATTTTTTAATATTCATTTAAACATTTTACCAAAAAAAAAGAAAACTTGCCATTTATATTTCCATTTTTGAAAATTTTATTAATTTATGTTCTTTTTTCCTCAAAAAATTTCCATAATAACTTTTTTAAAATCATTTCAATTTTATCACGATAAAATCTTTATTGTATAAAAGTTTATGATTATTTATACAGTCAAAATGTTCTGAAATTTTACATATTACTTTTGAGAGGTTGGAGATTAATATGAGACACAATAGAAATGGAAGAATAAGATTTTTTTATTTAACACTTCTTTTCATTATATATAGAAGTATTTTTGTGCTTATGAACTTAAGCATAAATACAGCAATATATGGCATGTTTTTCATCCTTGCCCTTTCATACTATCTTCTGGACTGCCTTAATTTTAACAAGAACCACTACAAATCAAGAGATTTCATAATTTCATCAGCTTTGAACTTTGTACTTTTCTTAATATTTTATTTTTTCTTAAAAATGGAAAAAATGGTAATAGCTTTTGTTGTGTACAACAGTTTGCAGAATA
>UQOH01000132.1 GCA_900542625.1 uncultured Fusobacterium sp. | reverse complement strand
CCGCTGACCTACGCAGTGCAAGTGCGTCGCTCTCCCAAACTGAGCTATATCCCCAAGCACAAGAGTAATAATATCATAAAATAAAAAAGTTGTCAACAAATTTTTTTAAATAAATAAAAACTGTGTGAAATTTCTTCCACACAGTTTGAAATCATTAGAATCTATAACCTATTCCTGTTCCAATTATCCATTCTTCCTGATTGTTGTCATGCTCAAATTTATATTGCCCTTTTACATCAAAGATAAATCCATTTTCTTTTTCAAATTCATATTTTGCATTCAGGCTGAATATATCTTTTTCTTTTTCGGGAACAAGAATATCAAAATTTGTTCCTCCTGCAAATCTTCCAGTTATGTATTCTTTATCATAACCACTTATCATTCTTTCATAAGAAAATCCTGCTGTTATTGAATGAAGATTTACTGTTCCTGCAAATATTTTTCTTACATCAAGATTTAATTCTCCGGATACATAATCAAAGTTTTGACTATCTGTATCTATTCCAAGAATACCACTTTCTTCCACTCCGTCTTGGTCAAGATAAGTATAGCTTAATGTGAAAGCAGGTTCAAAGAAGAAATTATTTCCCAAATCTTTAGAGTATTTTAAATTTCCATAAATATCAAATCCTCTGTCATGATAATTTTCAGAATATTTTCTTGTTTCTGTTACTCCTTCATAACCGATTGCTGTTCTGTCACCTTTATAATCTCCATGCTGGAATCCTGCTCCAAGAGTAAATCTGAAATCATTTAGATATTTTTTAGCATAAGCACCGAAATAGAAAGAATCTCCTTCAACTTTAGATGCACCAATCTCTGTTTCAGAATTTCCGCCAAAGATTAAACCTGTTGTAACAGAATCAGATTTTCCATATTCAGCTTTGAAATATCCGCCTGTTATTTTAGTATCAGCTTTTATATCACGAGAACCAATATCATAACCATAATATCCTTTTCCATAATAGCTTTCTTCTGTTCCGTCGTCAATATGAGTTAGACCTCCGTAAACTGCCCATTTCTTAAGTTCAGGTTTCAAATCTTTATCAGCAAGATTTCTCATCATTCCCATAGTTTTTCTTGAAAGCTCAGAAGAAAAAGCATAAGGATTTACTGCATAAATATCATGAAGATATTTTAAGAATGAATTATATTGTTCTTCTGATACTGTAAATTTATCAACATTTTGTGAATTGTAAATACTGTGATAAATATTATTAAGTTTATCATAGTTTTCTAATTCAATATCTTTTAAATCTTTTTCAGCACTGATTATAATATCGTTATCTTTAACAGCAATATTATGAAGTATTGAAGTTGTATCTACATTATCAGAATTTAAATTAGAAATATCAGTTCCGCCGAAATTGATAATCATTTCTGTACCGGCTCCATAAACTCCAAGAACAAGTTTTCCATTTTCTTCTGTAGTCAAACTTCCATTATTTTCATAAAGTGCATGCCCTGTAATCTTATCATTAACTTTTTCAGTTCCATCAATTCTTAAAGTAAGTTTTGCTCCATCAGAAATAACTATATCTCCCATTTGTGCTTTAAGACTTGTTAAATCTCCGGTGTTATTAACAGTTTTTTCAAATAAAGTTACATCAGTATTGATAGTTGTTTTTTCAAAACCTTGTATATCATAAAGAAGATTTATATTATTTTCTGGAACAGAACTTTTATTAAATGTCAGAGTATCCTCTGTTCCTTCTCCGCCATTTAAAATTCCATTAAGCTGAACAGTATCAGTAACAGAAAGGGTATCTTTTCCATCTCCAAGGTTAACATTACCATTGATTGTAGAAGTTCCTGAAATATTTAAATTGTTAGCTCCTTCTCCTTTTATGATGTCAAAATTGTAACCTCCGTTTACAGTTGTATTGTCAAGAGAAAGAGTTTTGCCGTCTTTTATCAATACAGCTGTTTGCACACCATTAATTATAGAATTATTTATATTTTTATCTCCTGTATTGTCATCAATAATTACTACATTATTAAATCCATTTAAAATATATCCTTCATCAGATAAATCTTTTATTGTATCTGAGTTTATACTTAATACTTTACCACTGGCATCACTTCCGGCATTTATTATTGTTTTGCCGCTTTCGTTTTTAATCTTAATTGTTTCTAATGTTGGATTGTTAGCTCCTCCTACTGAAATTTCTCTTTCTATTTCGTCGTTAGGTTTTATAATTTCTTCTTGTAAGTTTTTTAGTATTTCAAATGTATTTCTATCAGAAGAAGATATAGCATCTTTAAATACATGTTTTAATATTTCTCCATCTTCACTTAAATAAAGTCCTAGATTTTTATGTGAAGGAAAATTACCAGAAGAAGCAGGATATTCAATAGGGCTATTTGCAGAAATCACTCCATAGTTATTTAAAATACTAAAATAATTTACTCCAACTCCACTACCACCAAAAATCATACCTTGATTTTCTATTTCATTAACACTTTTTACTGTTAAAGTATCTTTAGAACCAGTGGAAAATAAAGTTCCTGTATTCTTCAAAAAAGAAGTTCCTGTTGTTTGATTAGTAGGAGGTAATAAAAAATATACAGCATGTGAATAACTCTCATTAGAAATAGCTATTATTCGCCCATCATTTGTTATTGTTGTATCTACACCTTCGTTAAAATCAAAATTTTTTAAATAAATAGTATAGCTTGAATTTTTTTCTTTCACATTAATAAGGTCGCCTCTGTTATTTATTTCTTTTATAAACGCTTTAGAAAATCTAGTTGGATAGCCTGAAATTGGGAAATAATTAGAAGAAATATTAAATGTGTTATTGAAAGCAGACAAGACACCGTTATTACTAATAGTATCAATTTCTCCATTTAAAGCCATTAATGAAAATTCATTATTAGAGCTAAAAGTCAGCCCAGTATTAATTATTTTACCTATTTTTCCTCCATAATTAACAATAGTTTGTCCATCAGTTGCATCTATTACTCCTAAATTTTCTATTTTATCTACATCACTATTTTCCGTAGTATAAATTGCCACATTATTTTCTGTTTTAATTATTCCTAAATTTTCAATAAAGATATTTGAATTTAATGTATTATCAATATTCATATAAGAGATAGTATTATTATTTTTAAAATTTATATCTTTATATAAATTAATTTCTTTTAAAATAGAATTATTAACATAAACATTATCTTTAAAAGTATTTCCTAAAAATTCATGATTTTCTTCATCAAAAATTTTTCCATTAAACAATATATTTCCATTTTCCTCT
>UQOH01000131.1 GCA_900542625.1 uncultured Fusobacterium sp. | reverse complement strand
GTCGTTGAGAGCCTTATCAGGCTCTCAGCCTCCTGCATCGACGAACTCGCTTTCACTCAAACAGTCAAGTTTTCTGTATTCTGCTTCGCTGCATAAATTACGCAGCTATTTTTAATCTCAAAAATTTTATTTTTATTATAAATTCATGGTATAATTTAAGAATAAAATAAAAAGAAAATGAGGTGAAATAATGTTAATTTTAGGAATAGAATCTTCATGTGATGAAACTTCCATAGCAGTAGTGAGAGATGGAAAAGAGATTTTGTCCAACAATATATCTTCACAGATAGAGATACACAAAGAGTATGGAGGAGTAGTTCCCGAAATAGCGTCAAGACAGCATATAAAAAATATAGCAGCTATAATGGATGAGAGTCTTGCACAGGCAGGAGTTACTCTTGATGATATAGATTATATAGCAGTAACATATGCACCGGGGCTTATAGGAGCTCTTTTAGTAGGAGTTTCTTTTGCCAAAGGGATTTCTTACGGGCATAATATTCCGTTAGTTCCTGTACATCATATAAAGGGGCATATCTATGCAAACTTTGCTGAACATGATGTGGAACTTCCATGTATTGCTCTTGTTGTTTCAGGAGGACATACAAATATTATTCATATAGATGAAAATCATAAATTTACAAATCTTGGAGGAACTCTTGATGATGCTGTTGGTGAAACAATGGATAAAGTTGCAAGAGTAATTGGAATCGGATATCCGGGAGGACCTGTAATAGACAGACTTTATTATGAGGGAAATCCGGATTTCTTAAAAATTCCTGAGCCAAAAGTCGGTGAATATGAATTTAGTTTTTCAGGTGTAAAAACAAATGTTATCAACTATGTCAACAAAATGAGAATGAAAGGTGAAGAGTTCAAAAAAGAGGACTTGGCAGCCTCTCTTCAAAAAACAATAGTTGATATTCTTTGTAAGAAAGTTTTAAAAGCATGTGATGATAAAGGAGTAAAACAGATTATTATTGCAGGAGGAGTTGCAGCAAACTCTCTTTTAAGAAAGCAGCTTGGAGAGAAAGGAAAAGAAAAAGGTATAACTGTAAGCTATCCTTCAATGAAACTTTGTACAGACAATGGTGCTATGATAGCAATAGCAGCATATCATAAGCTTATGAACGGTTATAAGCCTGAAGAAAATCTTTCTCTGAACGGAATAGCAACACTGAATATTGCTGACGAAAAAGAGTAAAAAAATTAAATTATCTAAATAAAAAAATATCAGCACAATCTATGCTGATATTTTTTCATCTTCATCTTTTATTTTACGTTTTTGAATTAAAGACATAATCTCTTTTCTCTTTTTAAGGAATCTCATTTCACGTTTTGCAGCCTGTTCGTTGACAGTTCTTACAATAGGGAGCATAAACCCTGCTACGATACCTGCAGCAAATCCATTGTTATAAAGGTTCATTCCTCCATGAAGAACTCCTATGCTGGTTACAACAGCCATATGAAGCCATCCTGCCACAAATCCCCAGAACATTCCAAACACTCCTGTTATAGGTGCAAGAGAAGTTCCAAAAAGCCCGGAAAGAGTTATTGTAAAATAATCTTCGCTGACGTTTGTAAATCCTGCAAAAAGGACTCCCACAAGAATAGGAACAGTGTTAAGATAAGTTTTTCCATGGGCAGCAAATCCAACTATAGTGAACACTCCTGCAAGCATAGGACCGTTTAAAGTTCCTCCAAGAATAACAGAGAAAATAATAGCAATAAATCCCATAATTCCCATATTTATAAATGTAAGCCCGAAACCATATTTTTCAACAAAGTCAGCCTCTAGTCCACTGTCTTTGCTTAATTTTTTATATCCTTTAAAAGAGCAGTTGTTGATAAAAAATCCGTTAACAATCATAAGGATAAATATACTGCTGCATATTATTTTCAGTGCAGAATCAAACTGAGTTGAAAGGATACGTCTTGATGCAACCTCAAATCCATATGTTTTAAGGATACTGTTGAAAACTGCTCCCAGAACCCCTGCAGTAAATCCAAGGTTGTAAAGGTTGTATCCCTCGTGGAAAGATTTCATTTTTCCGGCAAGAGGCGTGATTATAAATCCGATTATTATTCCAAGTGTAACAGCATTAATGTATGAAAATTCGTAGGTATTTGTACGGAATGCAATTTCACTTATAAAAGGTGCAAGGGCACTGGCAAATGAAACAGGAACAAAAACCTCACGAAACATAATATTTTCATATTTGCTGTACAAAATCCCTCCTATATATATAGGAAGAATATTAAGAATATTTTTTCCAAAAAATGAAAAACCAAAGTTTGTAAACAGTGATGCCAAAATAAGTCCGTTTACTTTTATTTTCAAAATTCTTATAAGAAAAAGATTGAAGAAAAAAATAAGCACTGCATTTAAAAATCCTGCTCCAATTCCTCCAACAACAAGGAAATCAGTAATAAGAGCAGCAGGTGAACTTATAATTTTGATTAGCCCTTCAAAAACATTTTCTTTAAGATGATAAACATAACAACTGAAAGCAAAGACTGTAATGGCAAATAATGTAACAGCCAGCTCATATATTCTAACTTCTCTCTCTCCCCTGAAATTATCCAAAAAAAATCCTCCTTATTATTAAAAACTATGTTAAACTATAGTTATATGGCAAATTCCCTCATTATAAATTATAACTTATAATCATAAAAAAATGGTAGAAAAATTTTTAAAAAATTTGAAATGGAGTATATAAATTATGAATGATATCAATCAAAAATTATGGTATGTCTACATGATACGGTGCGAGGATAACTCTCTTTATACTGGAATAACCACTGATACAGAAAGAAGATTTCAGGAACATAAAGAGGGGAAGGGAGCAAAATACACAAGAAACAGAAAACCTGTAGAAATTGCAGCAGTTTTTTCATTAAAAAACAGAAGTGAGGCATCTTCTTTAGAATTTTTTATAAAAAAACTTACAAAAAAAGAAAAAGAATTTTATATTTCCAGTGAAAAAAATAAAAAAAGTTTTATAAAATTTGCTGAAGAAAGGTTAAATTTAAAAATAAATTTATAAAAGAGATATAAGATAAAGCATTGGTATCATTAAGAAAAAAAGAATTTAAAAAAATTTTTAAAAAAATTTAATTTTTTTTGTTGACAGAAATTAATATATATGGTATTATTACTCTTGTCTTAAGGAAACGGACTTGAAAAAGTTCAGAAAACTTGAGAAGCCTGGATGGCGGAACAGGTAGACGCACGGGACTTAAAATCCCGTGGTACTTAGT
>UQOH01000130.1 GCA_900542625.1 uncultured Fusobacterium sp. | reverse complement strand
TATCGTTTTTTACGATGAGTTCGCTGCATAAATTACGCAGATATTTTTAATACTGAGATTTTTTATTTTTATATTTTTCTCTTTTGAATTAAAATTTCATTTTCTGCTTTTCTTTCTGAATTAAAAAAATTTACATTACTTTTGTTGATTTGTATAGTATAATATAATGATATAAGTAAATGTTAATAATATGCGTTTGGAGGAAGTTTTTATGAATGATAATTTAAAATTTTTAAGACTTTTATCTGATTCATTTCCAACAATAGGAGCTACTACAACAGAAATTATAAATTTAAAAGCTATTCTTAATCTGCCTAAAGGAACAGAACATTTCCTGACAGATATTCATGGAGAATACAAAGCTTTTAATCATGTCCTTAGAAATGGGTCAGGTGTTATAAAAGATAAAATTGATGATATTTTTGGAGATACACTTGAAGAAAAATTTAAAAAGCAGCTTGCCACAGTTATATATTATCCTGAGCAGAAAATCAATTTTATTCAGGAGCAGGGAACAGATATGGAAAGCTGGTATAAAGTTACAATACTTCGTCTGATACAGGTATGTAAAGTTGTAAGTTCAAAATATACAGCTTCAAAAGTGAGAAAAGCTCTTCCTGAAGATTTTTCATATATAATTCAAGAACTTCTTCATGAAAAAGAGTTTTCATACAATAAAAAAGAATATGTAAAAAATATAATCGACACAATTATAGAGTTGGACAGAGCAAAAGAGTTTATCATTGCCATATCAGAGCTTATCCAAAGACTGACTATTGATGTTCTTCATATTGTGGGAGATATTTACGACAGAGGACCTTCTCCTCATCTTATTATGGACAGACTTATGAATTATCACAATGTTGATATTCAATGGGGAAACCATGACATTGTATGGATGGCAGCAGCAGCAGGACATCCGGGAGCAATAGCAAACGTTGTAAGAATATGCAGCAGATATTCCAACACAGATATTCTTGAAGATATTTATGGAATTAATCTTCTTCCTCTTGCAAGATTTGCAATGAGTACTTATGCTGACGATGAATGTGCTAAGTTTTTCCCTAAAGAGAGCCGTAATGAAAAAGACAATGCACTTATGAGTAAAATTCACAAAGCAATCTCAATTATTCAGTTTAAAGTGGAAGCAGAGGTTATAAAAAACAATCCTCACTTTAATATGGACGACAGAATTCTTTTAGACAAAATAGATTTTGAAAAGGGAACAATTCATATAAACGGAGCTGACTATCCTCTTAATGATACAAACTTCCCAACTGTTGACCCTAAAAATCCTTTGGAACTTAATCCGGAAGAAAAAGAGATTATGTATAAATTAAGAAAAAGTTTTCTTCACAGCGAAAAACTTCAAAAACATGTAAAATTCCTTTTTGCAAAAGGAAGCATGTTCCTGAAATATAATTCAAATCTTCTTTTCCATGGATGTATTCCTGTTACAGAGGATAAAGAGTTTACAAAAGTTGAAATCTGCGGAAAAGTTTTATCAGGTAAAAAATATCTGGAAGAGCTGGACAGAGTATGCAGAGAGGGATATTTCAATAAAAGCGACCTTGCAAGAAAAGAGAGATCAGTTGACTATATGTGGTACTTATGGTGTGGTCCAAACTCTCCTTTATTTGGAAAAGATGCAATGAAAACTTTTGAAAGATATTTTATTGATGACAAAGCACTTCATAAGGAGATAAAAAATCCTTACTACTCTCTTTATGAAGATATTGATTTTATAGATAAAATATTTACAGAATTTGGATTAAATCCGGAAACTTCTCATATTGTAAACGGTCACGTTCCTGTTAAAGAGAAAAAAGGGGAAAGCCCTATTAAAGCCAACAACAAACTTATTGTTATAGACGGAGGTTTCTCAAAAGCATATCAGTCTGAAACAGGTCTGGCAGGTTATACATTGATTTATAACTCTTACGGATTAAAACTTGTATCACACAAACCGTTCCAGGATGTTAAAAATGCTATTGAAAACTGTCTTGATATCCACTCATCTACAAGAATAGTAAAAAGAGCTCTGCAGAGAAAGAGAGTTAAGGATACAGATATTGGAACTAAGCTTGAAAATCAGATAAACGATCTTTATGAACTGCTTGATGCATATAAAAAAGGATTTATTAAGGAAAAACATTCGTAAAAAAACGAAACCTGTTAAAAAATTTCATTTTTTATATGGTGTATTGATAGACTATAAAAAGGATTTAGGCTATAATATAATCAGTGAAATTATTAGGAGGTTTACATGGTCTTACTTGTAGAAGATACTTTAAATATGAGAAAACTTATAACAACAATACTAAAAAGTGAAAACATTCAGGTTGATGAAGCTTCCAACGGAGAGGAAGCTCTTGAAAAGCTTGAAAATGGGAACAAATATTCTCTTCTTCTTGTAGATATTATGATGCCTAAACTTAATGGATTGGAACTTACAAGAGAAATCAGAAAATTTTCCCAAGTACCTATTATTTTTATTACAGCTCTTTCTGATGAAAAAAGTCAGGTTCTTGCTTATGATGCAGGTGCAGACGGCTATATTACAAAGCCTTTTCCAAAACAGCTTCTTATTTCAATAGTAAGCAGATATTTAAAGAAAACTATGCTGAATAAAAAATACGGTGAACTTGAAATTGAAGAAAAAGGGAAAAAAATAATTCTAAAAGGACAGGAAATTGATTTCCCGCCAAAAGAAAGAGAGATACTTATGTATCTTATAGATAATGAAAACAGTGTTGTTACCAGAGAGCAGATTATCACATCTATATGGGGATATTCTTTTATTGGAAACGACAGAGTTATTGATAATCATATAAAAAAATTAAGACAAAGACTTGGGGACTATTCTAAATTTATCAAAACAGTTAAATTGGTAGGTTACAAGTTTGAGGTGAATGAATAATGAAATTAAAGCCGAAAATTCTTATTATTCTGGCATTAATGTTCTTTTCAATAGTAGCTTTGGAGTTCTTTTCAGGAGAGTTTTATTTTGAAAAATTTTTCAGAATACAGAAACAAAAACAGCTGAGCAGTTTTGATTTTATAGATTCACATGAAAAATTAAATTTTCAAAAACTTAAAGACTTCCAGAACAAAACTTCCAGTGTGGTCCTTGTTGTTGAAGGAAATAAAATAGTTAATATTAATAACTTTGACTATTTTACCCTTCAAACAGAAGAGGGAAACAAAATTATTATTCTTAATGCTTTTTTGAATAATATGTATTCTGATGATAAATTTTATCTTACAGATAATGAACCTTTAAAAATTATCGGTATAGATATTTTGGCAGGGAAGTATTATCTTTCAATATCAATTCAGTGTATTGACAGAGTGTATGAAGATTATAAATTTGCAACCTTGATAAATTAGCGAACGTATTTAGTGAAAGGAACCGTAG
>UQOH01000129.1 GCA_900542625.1 uncultured Fusobacterium sp. | reverse complement strand
ATTTCATACTTAGCATTAAATCCTACACCGTTTTCATGCTCATAATCTGCACCAAGATGGAATGTTCCTTTTGAAGATGCAATTTCAGAATCTTCTAGTTCTATTTTACTTCCATATAAAGTATATTCTGCATCATGGTCTTGACTAGAACCTGCAACAAGATATTCTACTCCTGCTTTTAATTCAAATATTCCGTTATCTAAAGCAAATTCTTTAGCAACATCAAGCCCTGCAATTCCTTCAAGAACAAATATATCCTGAGCTTTTACTTCAAATCCCATATCTGGGTTAGATGCTTTATCTTGATTAATAAGAGTAAATCTTGCACCTAATGAAGGCTGTAATTTTACTGTATCTGTGATATGGAAATCTTTTTTACATCTTAAAGACATTGCAACAGCTGTAGAATCTGCTGTTCCGTCTACAAGAGAACTTCCGCTTATATCTATTTTTCCTCCGTCAGTAAGTTTAAAATCGTTTGAAAGTTTAGAATCTAAATCACTCTTAATAAATCCGATATTTCCAACAACATCTACACCATTTGCTGTTTTGTGTTTCATATATGCACCAACATAGTAGTTGTTTCCGTCTAATTTTCCACCGCCGTTAATATCAACTTCTGTATCTCCACCTCCAAAAGCAACTCCGTAAGATGTTGCATCAGATACACCATATTCAACCATACCAACAGCAGAGTTAATATCTCCTTCATATCCTTTAACCTTACTTCCACCATCAAATTCAGTGTCAGAATTTATGAATTTACCCTGCGCAATCCATTCACCTTTTTGTGCTCTTTTTCCAAATTCTTCAACAGCACTTAAATATGAATCTGTGATATTTTTAGTAACAACAGTTCCTGCTGTGTAATAAGCTTCGGCTGCTACATTTGTATTTTTTATTAATTTTTTAATATCATCATTAGAGTTCATTCCGTTGATTTTATCAATTACATCTGTGTTGATATTATCTCCGGAAATTGCATCAATAAAGGCGTCATAAACAGGTTTAAATTCTCCCACACCTGCCTGTTCAGCTGTTTTAACGCTCATTTCAACACCATTATCTCCAGCATTTCCTGTTTGAGAAACATTAAATATAGGAGCAACAACTTCTGCACTTTTATCAATAGAATAAGTATCAGTACTTAATGTTTCAGCTTTTATTCCCTCTTCAGAGATATAATATCTGATTTTTGAACCCTCATCAGTTGAAAGAACAAGATGTTCTCCATTTGTAACTTTATCTGCATTTAATAAATCAGATAAATCACTTCCTGTCTGATTTAAAGTAATATTTAAAACAGAATCACCAGTCATATTAATATGTGCTGTCTGAGCATTATCAAAGCTGATATTTCCTTCTCCTATTTTCCAAACTCCTCCGTTTAAAGCAACTGTTTCAGCATTTTTAACGTTATATTTAAATTCATTTATTTCTTTTGAATTTTTATTTATAACAAGAGTGTCTTTATCTCCAGTTCCAAGATTTATTTCTTTTTTAAAGTCTGAAATAGTATTGTTTACTGTTAATGTGTTTTCTCCTGCTCCAAGTTTTATTCCGTCATCTAAAGCTGCTGCAAAGTTTTCTATATCTTTAAGTTCCATTTCAAGTTTTACATCTGAGCTTGTTAAATCTTCAAAAGAGTTTACTGTTGTGCTTCCTCCTACAAATACTTTATTCACTTTACCCTCTGTTGTATTTGTAAAATCTAAAACCAGATTATCTATTTCTGAACCCTCTTTTATTTTTGTATCTGTATAGTTTACTTCTTCTGCATATCCTTCAGGATTTTCTATATTTGCAAGAGTTAAATCTGCTTTGTCTATTTCAACCTCTTTTTTGAAAACATATGCCTTAACTGTACTGTTTTCTATTCCCTCTATTTTTCCATTAATGCTTACATCTCCTAAAATAGTAAGAGTTTTATCTGCTCCAAGTTTAACTGCTGTAACATTTCCTGTTGTTTTCTGCTGATCTTTTACAGCTGTGATATTTGTATTTCCTGCAAGAGTTAAATCACTGTTTGTTGCATCAAGAAGAACTCCTCCTGTAGTATTTTCAAAATATCCTGTAATATTTGTATTATCTAAGATAAATTCGTCACCTGTTGTTGTAAACACTGTTCCAATACTGTCGTCAGTTATTATAGAGGCTATATTTTTATCTGCAATAGTTCCTGTTATATCTGCTTTTCCGTTTACTATTGCACCTATTTTATTTTCTCCAAAACTTTCATTTGTTATTTTTGAATTATCTGTAAATGTAGTTCCATTTACAAGACTGTAGCTAGGTTTTTCATTAGTTCCTGTCCATTTGAATAAAGCAGAGTTTTCAGCCCATTTACTTGTGCTTAAAGTGTCAGCTTTTTTAGAGATTACAATACCGTTATTATTTGTTGTTCCATTAAAGACATTACCATTTCCAGATTTAATAACACCATAGTTATAGTTTGTTCCATTCATAGCAACTCCATCTGTAACTTTTATTAAACCATAGTTATATAGAGTTCCTGTTTCTTGCCCTTTTCCTGTTTTACTTCCTGTTGCTTCTTCCGAAACATCAATAGTTCCATAGTTATATGATGTTGTTGTAGTTAAATCACTCTTTTGTCCTGTTAATTTAGCCTCTATAACTCCGTAGTTATAAAGTTCTCCTTTTCCTGCTCTAAAATGTTGTCCTAAATTTTCTGACTTAATAACTCCATTATTTAGTAAAGTTACTCTAAGTTTATCGCTACTAACAGAAGAATAAACATACTGTCCTGCTGCCTGTCCTTTTACTGATATTAGTCCATTGTTTATAATATCAAGATTATCAGTAATTTTTATTGGATCATTAGCTCCTATTTTTTGTCCACCAAAATAACTATTTCCACTACCACGATCTGCATAAATTAAACCATTATTTTCTATTGTTCCACCACTTGCTGCATCTTGAGCTCCACCAATTAGAACTCCATTATTTATTATTTTTCCTCCAACAGTAGTTAATTTTTGTGATATAAAATTTGAAGATCCTATTACTAATCCTTCGTTATCTTTATCTGTTACAACTGGACCACTATATGTTTTGCTTAAAGAATTTATTATATTTGTTTTAACTTTCTCTGTAAGCTCATTATCCTGTATATTGATTGAAGTTGTATCTACTTTTATTGTGTTTGTTTTTGCTGTATCATCATAACTTAAAGTTACTGTTTTAGTAGTGCTGTCATTTCCCTCAAGTTTTACAGTATACTCTTTACATTCATCATCAGTAAAACTTGAACTTCCAATTCCTTTAAAATTTTCCTCAATCTCTTCAATTTTTGAATTTTGAGCTGTATATTTATCTTTTTCTGCAGCTCCCGTATCTTCTTTTCCTGCAGCAAACCCTACTGTTCCAGTTATCATAAAAGCAACAACCAACCCTAAAGTTATTTTTACCTTTCTCTTTAAAAATCTTTTTAGTGAACTTTCAATATAACCATTACTCATAATTATCATAT
>UQOH01000128.1 GCA_900542625.1 uncultured Fusobacterium sp. | reverse complement strand
TTCAATTATCTGACAAGATAAGTTACAGAGTTTTTAAACTGGCTTTTAAAGGATATTCAAAAATTGAGAATAAAAAAGGAAATTATCTGGTTATCATTGATTATTCAAAACCCTCTAATGAAAAAAGATTTGCAGTTTTAAATATGGGCACATTAAAATTAGAGGATTACATTTACGTGGCTCATGGTAAAAATACAGGAACAGATATGGCAATAAGTTTCTCAAATAAGGTGAACTCTTACAAAAGTTCTTTAGGTTTTTATCTTACAGGAAAGACATATAACGGACGTTATGGATATTCATTAAAGCTTTATGGATTGGAAGAGGGATTTAACTCTAATGCTTATACAAGAGGAGTTGTAATTCATGGAGCAGATGCCTCTGAACCTGAATATTTAAAAAAATATGGTTTTCTTGGAAGAACAGAGGGTTGTCCTGCTGTACCAAAAACATTAAACAAGGGGATAGTTGAAAAATTAAGAAACGGTTCTGTTGTTTTTGTTTATGGAAATGATGAAAACTATTTAAGAGAGAGTAAATTAATAAAATAAATTTCAAATAAAAAAGTAAGATTTTCTTCGTAAAAATTTTAATCTCGATAATCTTACTTTTTTTATAATAAATAGGTAGTTTCAAAAAATAAAAAAGCTTAGAAACTTCCTATCCTCCCAAAGGGCTGCCCCCTAAGTACTTTCAGCGTTTACAGGCTTAACTTCCAGGTTCGGAATGTAACTGGGTGTACCCCTGTAGCTATTGTTTCTAAGCTCATTAATATTATCATGATTTTTTTATTTTGTCAAATATTTTTTAAAATTTTATTTTTTTATTCTATTTTTTCTCTTTTGTTTTTTCTATAACAATTTTTATCCTGCTCATAATATGAGAATATCCCTCTTCTTTTATATGAGGAATTGTACATGAAGAACAATCTTTTATACCTTTTTCAGTGTATGTAAAATTCCCGCCGCACTCTCTTCCGAGCATATACAAAGGACAATAACAGAATAAGCAGTTAAAATTTTCTTCCGGATTTTCTATTTTGTGGCATGGAAAATATTCGCATTTTCTGTTCTGATTAAATTTGTAATTATTTTCCATTTTTTCTCCTTAAAACTTAATTAGTATTTGCTCATTCCTGAAAGTTTTCCGTCTTTTGTATACATAACCCATTTACCAACAGGAGTTCCATTTTTTATCTGCCCCAAAATACGAGGCTTTCCATTTTCATAATAAACAGCATATTTCCCGTTATCTATACCGTTTTTATAATAAGTTTCCAATATTTTTTTTCCTTTTTCGTTGTAAAGAATGTATTTTCCGTCAAGTGTTCCATCTTTCCAGTTTTCAATAGATTTCATTTTTCCGTTGCTGTAAAAAGATATCCATTTTCCGTCAGGCTTTCCTTTGATATAATATTCTCTGTCTTTCCCTGCTTTAACCATTCCTGTAAAAGGTTCGTTTCCTATAAGGGATATTGTTATTCCCTGAATATCTTTAACCTGATTTTTTGATAGTGCCTGTACCCTTCCAAAACTTAAAGAACTTAAACCCAAAAATAATGCTGCCAGAAAAACTTTTTTCATTCTCCCTCCAAATTTAAAAAATTTTTATTTTTTTATATTTCCACTGCAGTTTTCAGCACTAAATTCTTCTGTTCCTTTTTCTATTGCAGTTACAACCATTTCAACTTTCTCTTTAACAAAATATTTATCATAAATATGAAGACAGATAAAAGAGATTATTAAAAATCCAAAAGAAACAAATACGCTTGTTTTTTCGCTGTTTCCTAAGCTGCTGCTTACAGTAAACCCTGCTATCATCATAAGAATAGGAACGATGTAAACTAAAAATCCTATCTTAAGCATTTTCGAATCTTCCAGTTCAAATGTAACGATATCTCCTATTTCAACATCCCCTTTATATGTAAGCTCAAGTTCTCTTGCAAGTTTGTTTGCATCTCCACACCTGGAACAGTGAGCACACGAACTTTCCTTAAACATTTTCAGTTTAATTTTATCTCCATTTATTTCTATTACTTTTCCGTTGCTTTTCATTTTTGTTTCACCTCTGTTTTTAATTTCCTATTTTAAATTATACCACAATTTTTTTCATTAAAAAAGTATTACTCTTTATTTCTTGAAAACTCCCTATCTGTATGGTAAAATAATCGTTGTACCCTAATCAAGTGACAACTTTTTATAAAAAATATTTAGGAGCAGATTTTTAATGAACAGAAAAAAAAAGATTGCAATAAGAGTTGGTCTTGCCTTGGTTTTGCTTTTATTAATCTTTTTCTTTTTAAAAAAAGGATATGAATATCGTGAATCTGTCTTAGATTTTGGGGAAAATTATTTCGGAATATTTTTTATTCCTGCTTTGCTTATAGTTTTCCTTGATATATTTTTCTCTTTTTTAAGCAGTAAAAAGAAAAGAACTGTGTATAAGACAAGATTATTTTTCAGTATTGTTTTTATAATATCCTCATCTGTTGTTTTTATTCTTGGAATTCTTAAATATTCAAAAAGATTAGATGAATTTAATATTATTGAAGAATGTCTTATGAAATACAATCTTGGTTTTCTTATGACAAATCTTATTACATATTTATTTGACACATATAAGTTTAATTATGTTATAATATTTTTTTCTTTTTTAATTTTTATTTCTCTCTTTTTTCTTACAGGAAAAGAAATTATCGGTTTCATAAGATATATTATCAGATGCAGAAAGAGAAGAGAAGCCCTTAAAATGAAAGAAGCACTTCTTAAGCAGATGCAGATGCAGATAGCTATTAAAGAAACTCTGGAATCACAAAAGGCTGATGAATATGAGAAGCAGAATATCATTCTTGACACAGTAATAAAGGAAAAAGTGGAAGAGGCTATTGAAAAAGATAAACTTCCTGTAAAAATAGTTATAGAGGATTTAAAAAAGGAGGACACAGAAATATGATTCTCGCATCAAATTCTCCCAGAAGGAGGGAGATTTTAGAAAATTTTGGGTTTTCCTTGAAAATCATATCAAAAAATATTGATGAAACGAGCAGCAAGGAAGATGTGAAAGAAAAAATCATTGATATTGCCCAGCAGAAAGTAATGGCTGTGGCTCTTGATTATCCTGATGAAAATGTTGTGGGAGCTGATACAGTTGTTGTAGTTGACGGCAGAATACTTGGAAAACCTCACAGCAGAGAGGAAGCATTTGAAATGCTCAAATCTCTTTCAGGAAAATCACATGAGGTTATAACAGCTTATTCCTTCATAAATCTGAATAAGCAGATTTCTTACAGTGATGCAGAGGTGACAAAAGTATTTTTTAAGCCTTTGTCTGATGAGGAAATAAACTGGTATATCAGCACAAAAGAGCCTATGGACAAAGCAGGAGCTTACGGCATACAAGGGAAAGGAGCTTTGTTTGTAGAAAAAATTGAAGGTGATTTCTTTTCTGTAATGGGATTTCCCCTTGGAAAATTCCTTAGGTGTATGGCTGAAAAAGGTATTGATTTAAACAATTTAGAAAAATTATAATTGAGGTGAAAAAATGTTTAAAAATTATTTTAATAAATTTTGGGGAATGTTTTCTGAAGATTTAGGTATCGACCTTGGAACTTCAAATA
>UQOH01000127.1 GCA_900542625.1 uncultured Fusobacterium sp. | reverse complement strand
TTCCTTTTTACTGACAAAAATTATTATATCTGAAAATAAAAAAAATGTCAAGAAAAAATATTAAAAAATTTATAAAAAAATATAAATATAAGAAAAAAATGTATTATGGTATAATATAGGAAGTAACATAGCAGGAGGTGCACAATTGAAATACAAAGCAGTGATTTCTGATTTAGACGGAACTTTATTAAATTCGGAGCATAAAATATCAGAATATACAAAAGAAGTAATCAGAGAAATAATTAAACAGGGAGTAAAATTTATAATTGCCACAGGAAGACATCATACAGATGCCTTATGTTTTAAAAATCAACTTGGAGCAGATTCTTATCTTGTTTCATCAAATGGAGCAAAAGTACATGACAATGACAACAAAGAGATAATAGCTCACAATATTCCTAAAGAGCTTACAACAAAACTTCTTGATATAAAAGCATCAGATGAAGTTATAAGAGGAATATATGCAGATGATAAGTGGTATACAGAAAGACATATAGCTGAATTTGACGAATATCATGTTGAATCCGGTTTCAAACCAACAGTAATAGATTTTGACAAATTAAGAAACAGCGATATTTCAAAAATATTTTATATAAGTGATAATATAGAACTTTTAGATAAAATTGAAAAGGAACTGAAAGCAGATGAAGAGTTCACTGAAAAACTTGATATTACAGCTTCTCTTGATAATTGTCTGGAAGTTATGATAAAAGAGGCAACGAAAGGAAATGCTGTGGCAGAAATTCTTGAAAAAGAAGGAATATCAACAGATGAAGCAATAGCTTTTGGTGACGGATTAAACGATAAAGAGATGCTTCAGATTGTTGGAAAAGGTGTGATAATGGGAAATGCCAGCAATAAATTAAAAGCAATTCTTCCTGATTTTGAAGTGATAGGAACATCTTCAGAAGATGCAGAGGCACATTACCTTAAAAAAATATACTTTTAAATTAACTGCTCTGAATAATTAAAATAAGAATAAAATTCTCTAAGAAAAATATTGAGAATTTTATTCTTTTTTTTGTTTGGGGAATAACTTTTAAATTTATTGACTTAAAATGTATAAATTGTTATACTGGGTATAGGTATATAAAATTAGAAAAACAGTTCAATAAATAATTCCAAACAGGGAGGATTTTTTATGAAAAAAATACTTATAATCGGTGGAGTTGCAGGAGGAGCATCTGCTGCAGCAAGACTTAGAAGACACAGCGAAGAAGACAGAATAATTATGTTTGAAAAAGGACCTCACGTTTCTTTCTCAAACTGCTGCCTGCCATATCATTTAAGTGGAATCATACCAACAGCAGACGAACTTGTTCTTATGCAGCCTGAAAAATTCTTAAAGCAATACAGAATTGAGGCAAGAGTTAACAACGAAGTAATCAACATTGACAGAGATAAAAAAGAACTTACTGTTAAAAATATTGTTACTGGGGAGGAGTATACAGAAAGTTATGATAAATTAATTTTATCTATGGGAGCAAAACCAATCGTTCCAAGAATACCCGGAATTGAAAATGTAAATACTTTCACCATCAGAAACGTTGTTGATATTGACAGACTAAATAAATTTGTAAAAAATATGGATTCTAAAAATGTAACAGTAATCGGCGGAGGATTTATCGGTGTAGAAACTGTGGAAAATCTTAAAGAGGCTGGCTATAATGTGACATTAGTTGAAGCTGCTGACCAGATTATGAGAACTTTCGATTACGATATGGTGCAGATTCTTCATAAAGAACTTTATGATAAAGGGGTAAACCTTATTGTAGGAGATAAAGTAAGCGGATTTGAAAAAGATACTGTTGTTCTTGAGTCCGGAAAGAAAATAGAGGCACAGGCTGTTGTTCTTGCAATAGGTGTTGTTCCTGAAACAGAATTAGCTGTAAAAGCCGGAATTGAACTTGGAAAAACAGGAGCAATAAAAGTAAATCAAAACTATATGACAAACGACAGAAATATATATGCTGTCGGGGATGGAATTGAAGTTTACAGTGCTTTATTTAATGATTACTTTAAATTATCACTTGCAGGACCTGCTCAAAAACAGGCAAGAAGTGTTGCAGACCATATAAACGGAATGAGAATTGACAACAGAGGATATATCGGTTCTTCAGTTATAAAAGTATTCGACTATAACGGAGCGTCAACAGGACTTACTGAAGCTGCAATAAAAGACAGAAAATTAAATATAACTTATGATACAGTTGAAATGATTCCTGCAGACAGAGTAGGACTTATACCTGAATCAAGACCTGTTCACTTTAAATTAATATTTGAAGTTCCAACAGGAAGAGTATTAGGAGCACAGGCAATCGGAAAAGGAGAAGTTGCAAAAAGAATAGATGTTATAGCAACAGTTATTAAATTCGGAGGAACTATTGATGATCTTAAGGACTTAGAATTATGCTATGCACCGCCATTTGGAACAGCAAAAGATATTACAAACTTTGCAGGATATATAGCAACAAATCTTTTAAATGATGATTTCAGACAAGTTCATTTCACAGAAGCAAGAGAGTTAGTTGAAAAGGGAGCATTCATAATAGACGTAAGAGAAAGAAATGAATATGAATTAAGCCACCTTAACACGTCAGTTAATATTCCTATGAGTGAAATCAGAGAGAGAATAAACGAAGTGCCGAAAGACAGACCTGTATATATTCACTGCAAAAGCGGACAAAGAAGCTACAATGTATGCTTATTATTAAAACATCTTGGATTTGATAATATTTACAATATTTCAGCAGGATATATGGGAATATCTTTCTTTGAGTATTTCAACGATAAAACAATGAACAGAAAACCAATTTTAACAGACTACAATTTCGGCTAAAATTTTCTGATATATAATGGGAGCACTATTTAAATATATTATTGATAGAAAATTGACAAAAAAGAAAAATTAAGAGTATAATATTGAAATAATATTAAAATAAGTGCGAGGGACAGAGAATGGAAGAAGTTAAAGGGTATATAAAATTAACACCTCAGGAAACAAAAGAATTGATTGAAAAAGAAAAGAAACTGATAATAATAGATGTAAGAACAGAAATGGAATATATATATGAAGGGAAATTGGAAAACTCCATTCTTCTGGATTTTTTAAAACCTCGTATTTTTAAAAGAGAGATACAAAAATATGACAGAAATAAAAAGTATCTTGTTTATTGTGCTGTGGGAAAACAAAGTTCTCTTGCCTGTGAACTTATGGGAGAACTCGGTTTTGAAAATGTGTATGAGCTTGACGGAGGGCTTAAAGCATGGCAGAAAGATTCTGACTTAGTTTCCAGTGTTTCAAGGCTTGATGACGAAGAGGTTATTGAAACAAGAAAAAGAATTGTAACAAGGCTTAATAAGATAGAGGGACAGATAAGAGGAATGAAAAAAATGCTTTTAGAGGGAGAATACTGCGGAGATATTCTTAATCAGTCGCTGGCTGTGAAATCTGCTCTTAACAGTGTTAATCAGGAAATTATGGAAATGTTTTCTAATGTGTGCATCACATGTCCTTCTGACAAAGAGGATTTTTTCAGATATTTAAAGAAACTAATGAAATAGGAATATAACAGAATTTAATCGGATGAAATATAGAAATTTTATCCGATTTTTTTATTTTTTGCTTAAAGAAAATAATATA
>UQOH01000126.1 GCA_900542625.1 uncultured Fusobacterium sp. | reverse complement strand
AGTTAAAAAATACTGGTTATACTCCTGATGTAGTTTTAAAAACAGATAAAGGAACATATATAGTAATAGAAGTTTGTTATAAGAATCCTAAAAATGATAATTATGAAGATAAGTTTAAAAGAATAAAAAATCTAGAAAAAGTTTATGAGATGGAAGTGGATTTTAATGAAATTTTAAATACAAAAGTACTTTTCGATATGGAAAAAGTTAAAAGAATTGAAAAAAAACGAAAGGAATTATTTAACGAGGCAGAAATAATAAGAAAATATATTTTAGATAATTATTATGAAAATGGTGGGTTAGTATTTGATTATTATGATCATATGCCTTATGTCAAGTTTGTATTACATAAAGATTTAGAGCCTAAATATGGATATGCATACAATAAATTTGCAAAAACACAATATAAATATATAATTAGCAGTTCATTGAAATGTAAAAAATTTAAAGTTTGTTTAGTAAGGCATTTACAATTTGAAGAAGAATCTCTATCAGCAAAATCTAATCCTTTTTATATAAATATTTATGATTATAAAAATCTTCAAGGATATTTAGGAAACTTAGGAGAACTTGTAAACACATATGGATTAAATAAAATTGGAGGATTTATTAATGTTTTTTTAGTTGAATAAAAAACTCGAAGAATTACTTCTCCGAGCTTTTTATGTTTTTATTCTCTAAACAACTTAGAAAATAAAATGTTATAAAAATTATCTTATTTTTTATATTCAGCATATAAGTCAGCAATTAATTTATCTGTGTCAAGGTTATTATGCTCAATATCTTTAAAGTATCTGTAAGTTCCAACTTTTAATTCAAGAGTTGCATCTTCGTCAGATACGATAATTCCTTTTTTGTGCATTTGTAAAGCTGAAATTGTCCACATATGATTAATTCCCTCTTCCACTGCATGACGTAAAGCTCTTGCTTTTCCAGCTCCATTTACAAGAATTAAAACTTCTTCTGCATCCATAACAGTACCTACTCCAACAGTAAGTGCAAGTTTTGGAACTTTATTTATATCTCCATCGAAAAATCTTGAGTTAGCAATTATTGTGTCTTGAGTTAATTCTTTATCTCTTGTTCTTGAAGTAAGAGAAGAACCTGGTTCGTTGAAAGCAAGGTGCCCGTCAGGACCAATTCCTCCAACAAAAAGATTAATTCCGCCATATGATTTTATTTTTTCTTCATATCTTTCACATTCAGCTTTATAATCTTCTGCCATTCCATTAAGCATATTTACATTTTCAGGTTTGATATCAACATGATCAAAAAGATTTGTGTGCATATAATTGTAGTAGCTTTGTTCGTTGCTAGGTTCAAGTCCTACATACTCGTCCATATTAAATGTTACAACATTTTCAAAAGATAAAATTCCATCTTTATAAAATTGAACTAATCTTTTGTACATATTTACAGGAGTTCCTCCAGTTGGTAATCCTAATACAAATGGTTTTTCTTTTGTAGGTTTAGCTTCTAAAATTCTTCTTGCTACATGAACTGCAGCCCAATCACAAAAACTTTTATCTGTTATTACTAATCTCATATTTTCCTCCTAAAAACATTTATATTTGTTTATATAAATAGGATAACACTTTATTCATAAAAATGCAACATAAAAAAGAAATAAAAATGCAAAATTTTTAATTAATTTTGAATTATTTTTTCATTTTTGAATTTAACACTTACATTTTAAAGTCACTAACAAGTTTAATAGCATCTCCAATATATTTTTCTGCCAGCTGCTTGTTTTCTGTTATAAGAGTTACATATAACATATCTATAATAGTAAGCTGAGCTATTCTTGAAGAAAGAGCTGTTGAACGGAAATTATTTCTTTCTATAACTGTACTTATTTTTACATCAGCCAGATCTCTTATTGGATTAGAAGACATTTGAGTAAGAGAAATTATTTTTACTTTTTTCTTTTTAGCCTCTTTTACAAGATTGTAAATATCTACTGTTTTTCCTCCCTGAGAGATAACGAAAACCAAATCGTTCTCATCAAGAGTTGAAATACTTGCCAGCTGAATATGATAATCGCTTTCAAACATTGAATGGAAACCAAGCTCCCACAATTTAAAATGGAAATCTTTTGCTACTATCCCTGAATAACCTGCTCCAAGAAGAAATATTTTTCTTGATTGTTTTATAAGGTTTACCGCCTCTCTTATGCTGCTTATATCAAGAATAGAATATGTATCTTGAATTATATTGCTGTTTGCATATACAATTTTTTTAACTAATTCATCAAGCCCGTCTGTTTCATGAATATCTTCATATATAAAATTTACTTTATCCTCTGCATCACGTCTTCCCATATCTCTTCCAAAAGATATTTTAAATTCAGGAAATCCTGAATATCCTAATTTTTTAGCAAATCTTACTACTGATGCCTGACTTACCTTACATTTTTCTGCAATTTCATATGTATTCATATACATTATTTTATCAAGATGCTGAAGAATATATTTACTTATTTTTTTTTCTTTTGCAGTCATTTCATTCTGCATCTCTTTTATCTTTGATATAACACTCATTTAAAACTCCTTTCCTTGATAGGTATCATTTAATTTTAGTTTTCTTTGAATTTCGTTAAGAACTCCACGTTTGTCAGCACTCCATAAAGGCAGAAACAAATCTTCTTTTTTTGCATCACCGGTTAATCTGTGAATTACAATTTCAGGATTCAGTCTTTTAAGAAGTTCCAGAACAATAGTTGTGTACTCATCTCTCTCGTATATTTTAAACTGATGTTCATTGTAATATTTTTCAAGCCGGCTGTTTTTCAAAATATATAAAAGATGAATTTTTATTCCCCATGATTTTACTTTATTAATCAGATTAACAGTATCAAACAGATCCTGTTTTTCTTCATAAGGAAGTCCTACTATCATGTGTGTTACAAATTTTATGTTTTTTTCATTTAATTTCTTACATGTCTGGATATAGCATTCTGTTTTGTATCCTCTGTTGATTATCTCTGCAATATTATCTTTTGCAGTTTGTAATCCAAGCTCTATCCACATAAAAAACTTTTCATTGATTTCTGACAGCAGGTTCAAAACCTCATCATCAAGGCAGTCGGGTCTTGTAGCGATTGCAATTCCAATAACTTTTTTATGCGATAAAGCCTCATAATATATTTTTCTCAGATATTCTATATCTCCATAAGTGTTTGTAAAGTTTTGAAAATAGGCAATCACATTTCCATCATTATTTTTGCTTTTTATAAATTCTAACTGCTCATTAATCTGTTCAGTTATTGTTTTTCCTCTTTCTCCGGTAAATTCGCCGCTTCCTCTGTCACTGCAGAAAAGGCACCCTTTATGTGAAATTTTCCCGTCTCTGTTGGGACAAGTAAAACCTCCGTCCAACGAAACTTTATATATTTTCTTTCCAAATTTTTCTTTTAAATAATTATTTAAAGAATAAAATCTATCATTATTATTTTTATTGTTCATAGTTCTCCTTTATGCTTTAAAAAATTATTTTATAATCATTACAAATTAATATTGATTTCTATTGTTAAAAAGTATATAATATAAGTATAAAAATACTAAATTACTAAATAATAACGGAGGTATCAAAATGGAATTAAAAGATAAAATAGTTGATTTATTAAAATCTTCTGAACCAATGAAAG
>UQOH01000125.1 GCA_900542625.1 uncultured Fusobacterium sp. | reverse complement strand
ATTTCATATTTTCCATTGAATCCTACACCGTTTTCATGCTCATAATCTGCACCAACATAAACTGTTCCTGTATTTTCAGCAGCATCTACATCATCCATTTTAATATGTGTTGCTCTGTAATCTCCTTCAAACAGTGTATATTCAGCATCATTATTTGTATTTGATACAGCAAATGTATATTCTACTCCTGCATTAAGTTCAACTTTTCCGTTAGAAAGAGCAATATCTTTAGCTATTCCCATTCCTGCTGTTCCTTCAAGAACTATAATATCCTGTTCAGAGATTGTGAAATGCATTTCAGGGTTTTCAGCTTTTTCTTGGTTAATAAGAGTTGCTCTTGCTCCTAAAGTCGGCTGTAATCTTACAGTGTCAGAAAGTCTGTAATCTTTTCTACCTTTTAATGAAAGAACAAATGCACTTGAATCTGCTGTTCCTTTTTCAAAAGTTGTTCCGTTTATTGTTGCACCATCATTTTTTCCTGTAAAGTCACTTCTTATGCTTGAATCCATATCATTTTCCATATATCCAAGATTTCCAACTAATTCAATTCCGTTTGCTGTTCTGTGTTTCATATAAAGTCCTGCATAGATATTATCTCCCTCAAGGTTTCCTCCTCCGTTAATATCCATTTCAGAATCTCCCATTCCAAATACAGCTCCGTAAGATGTATTTTCAGAAACTCCGTATTCAATCATTCCAACAGTTCCTGTAATATCTCCTTCATATCCTCTTACACTGCTTCCTCCGTCAAATTCAGTGTCAGAATTAATATATTTACCTTGAGCAAGCCATTCACCTTTTCCTGCTCTCTTTCTGAAATCTTCAACAGCACTTAAATATGTGTTAGTGATATCTTTTGTAACAACACTTCCTGCAGTATAATATGCTTTTCCAGCTGTCTTAGTATCTTTAATAATACTTACAAAATCTTCTTGAGTATCAAAACCATTTATCTGATTAATTACATCTTTATTGGCATTTCCTGCTTTTATCTGCTCTAAATATGCCTCATAAATTATTCTGTCTTGCCCTGAAAGTCCCATTTCTTCCCCTGTCTTAACAGAAATTGTTACTCCCTCTCCTGCTGTTGAATCAATATTGAATATTGGAGAATCTTTGTAAGACACACCTTCACCGAAACTATAGTTTTCTGTATTTAAATTAGAAGAATCAAGTCCGTCCTCACTGATAAGATATTTAACAACAGAATCTTTATCAGTTCCTGTGATAACAGCATGTTTTCCAAGAGTGTCTTTTATATAGTTTGCAAAGTCACTTCCATAACTTCCCTCAGCATTAAGAGTGATTATCATTGTTGTACTGTTTCCAACAACAAAATCAGGGTTTGTATCAGCATTATCAAAACTGATTTTTCCTTGTGCCTCATTCCAATTACCCCAAGTTCCGCCGTTCAGTTCAAGAGTTTCAGCATTTTTTACATTATAGTTAAATATATTTCTTCCTTGAGCATGTCCGTTTGCAATAAATTTATCGTTTCCGTCTCCAAGGTCTATTAATTGTTGTGAATAATCTGTATTATCCACATTGTCTATTGCAACAGTATCTTTTTCTTTACCTAGAACTATATCTCCCTCTATACTTTTCATATTTTTAATATCTAATTCAAGTTCAGTTTCTTCTTTTCCGTCAGCTTTAATAGAAACTCCGTCAACAGCTCCCACAGTTAAGCTTTCTTCAATAACAACTCTGTTTGTTAAGTCTTTTACAGCATCTTCTGTTGAGATTGTTATTCCGTCTACTGTTCCATTATTTACGTTACTTCCAAGAACAACATCAAAATATTTTTGATATTCACTATCAGCAGATTCAGGGTCTTCTATATATATTTCAACTGTTGAACCATTAACTTCATATTTTCCTTTAGCACTTGCAAAAGCAATAGTAGAGTTTTCAGCTCCGTCAATAATACCATTTATCTGAGCACTGTCCATTATTGTGATTTTTCCATTTTCACCTATTTTAACAGCCGATACATCAAGATTAAAATCATTTTTAACAGCAGTAATGTGAGTATCTCCTGCAAGAGTAAGGTCATTATCTCCAACGTCTAAAAGAGTTCCGTTTTTTTCAAAATATCCTGTAAGATAAGTATTTTTTAAGAATAGTCCCTCTTCTCTTGAACCTGTATAATTGAATACTGCATTTTCAAGTTCTTCTGTCACAACAGCACCTATAGCTTTATTTTGAGTATTATCTATATCAATACTTTTATTCTTAACAAAACCTTTTGAATTTTCTCCAAAGCTTTCATTTTCTCCAAAAGACTGCACAGTATCTCCTGCTTTAAATGTTGTTGTATCTTTTCCAACAGCATTATAATTACCGTCAAGAAGTATTCCTGTGTTATATTGAGCACCAAGAGTTCCTTTATCAGCAATAACAATACCGTAGTTTTCTACATTTCCAGAAAAAGCTTTAGCTGCATCAGAAACTTTTACTACTCCATAGTTATATCCTTGTGCCTCATCTATAACATTTATAGCAGCTCCTGTTGCTTGAATCAATCCATAGTTATATGCATTATTTGTAATTCCTTTTATAACTTGCCCTGTTCCTCCTGTAATAATTCCTTTATTGATTATTAAACTATTTTCACCAACACCGTCACCAGATTGAGCAATATCAGTTACATTTATTACTCCATTATTCAATGCTGTTGCTTTTCTTCCTGTAAGTGATTGTCCTGTAGATGCTCCTTGAATAATTCCATTATTCTCTAAAGTATTGCCTTCTATACAAGAAAATGCATACTGACCAATTCCACTTTTTCCTAATATTATACCATTATTTATGGCAGTTGAATTTTTTGAACTTAATACAAGGTACTGTTTATAAAAACCATTAGAGTATATTATTCCGTTATTTGTTATCTTTGCACCGTTACCACTACTTTGTTGTGTTGAAATAATAATACCGTTATTTGTTTTATTGTTTCCTACTTGCGCGTTTGTTAAAATAAAATTATTTATATTTTTATCAGAAGTGTCAGGATTTTCTAAATTTGTAAAAATATTATCTAAATTTGTTTTAAGTGTTTCTGAAATCCATTCTTTTTTTATTTCAACAGATGATATTTCAGGTGTAGTTTCTTCTGTTCCCTCTTTTTTTTCAAAATTTAAAACATTATCTTTCATAATTACAGTATATGTTCCTGTTCCAATATTTATATCACTTTTTTCAAAATCCTTTAAATTTTCTTTTCCCACATTAGTTAAATATTTATTTGTAAAAGTTTCGTTGTGCTCTTCTATTGGTTGCTCATCAGCAAACCCAACTGTTCCTGTAATCATAAAAGCAACTACTAACCCTAAAGTTACTTTTACTTTTCTTTTTAAAAATCTTTTTAGTGAACTTTCAATATAACCATTACTCATAATTATCATATCCTCCCTTTAAAAAATTTTTCTAACCTTTTTTTATTTAAAAATAAAGCAGTTTTTTTGCCATTTTAAACTGGACATATTTTCTAGGCTCTATTTTTATTTTTTCCCCTGTTTTTGGATGTGTTGTTTCCTGCCTTTTTACCTCTTTAACCATAAAAACCCCAAAGTTTCTTATCATCAGCCTTTCTTCTTTTTTAAATATCTCTACAAGTGTTTCCAGAATATCGTTTATTCTTCTTTCAGCCTCTGCATAACTTATTTTTGCTTTACTGGAATATAAAGTA
>UQOH01000124.1 GCA_900542625.1 uncultured Fusobacterium sp. | reverse complement strand
ACGATGAACTCGCTGCATAGATTACGCAGATATTTTTAAAATCGAAAATTTTATTTGTAATTTATATAGAATAGATAGTCCGTTTAGTCAAATAATGATAAAACTTCTTTTGAATATTTGCCGTCTTCGTCATGTGAGATAAGAGGAGGCAGAACAGTCAGTCCCTCTGCTCCAAATTTTACTCCCTCCACAAGAAGAATTTTTGCCTGTTTATCAATTTTTGAATGGCAGAATCTCACTTTTTTAGGAGTAATTCCATATTTTCTCATCATATCAAGTATTTCCAGAAATCTGTCAGGTCTGTGCACCATTGCAAAATATCCCTTATCTTTTAAAAGAGAAGATGCAGTCTGTATTATCTCCTCAAGAGTAATAGATATTTCATGTCTGGCAAGAGTAAGCTGATCCAGATCATTTAAGAGCTCCTCATTTCCATGAAATTTGAAAAACGGCGGATTAGAAACAACAGCATCTTGTGAGCCTGAATTAAAATATTTTTTCCAGTTTTTCATATCATCATTTATAATCTCAATTCTCTCTGAAAGATTGTTAAGCTCTATATTTTTTCTTGCAAGGTCAGCAGATATTTTCTGTATCTCTATCCCTGTTATTTTTGCTTTTGTTCTTTCTGAAAGAAAAAGGGGAATTGCTCCGTTTCCTGTTCCCAAATCCACAACCTTATTTACCCCTCTTCCAAGAGAAACAAAATTTGCAACAAGAAGAGAGTCCAAAGAAAAATTAAAAAAATCAGGTCTTTGTATTATCTTTAAATTCTTATTTAAAAGATTGTTTATAACTTCATTTTTTTCAAGTTCCATATATACCTCCAAAGACTATTATAGCAGAAGAGAGAAGAAATTTCTAACATAAATACAAATTGCAGATGATTATAGCAAAATTTTTTTTATTGCTGTATAATATTAGCTGAAAAATAAAATTTTGGGAGGTACGAATTTTGAAAATAAAAGCAGTAGCATTGGATATGGACGGAACACTTTTATGCAGTAACCATAAACCGTCTGAAACAACAAAACAGTTTCTTTTGGATATTGAAAAAAAAGGAGTAAAAGTTATTATTGCCACAGGACGTTCTTTTGGAGGAACAGAGGCAACAGCTAATCTTCTTGGTCTTGACAATGGACTTGTTTTATGTTATAACGGTGCAAAAGTTGTAAACTATAAAGATAAGTCTGTTCTTTTTGAAAAACCTCTGGCAGAAAAGCATATAAAAGAACTTATAAGAATTGCTGATGAAAATAATGTCCATATAAATCTTTATCAGGATAATATATGGTATGTGGATAATCCTGAAAGACCTGAAGTAAAAATATATTCTGAAAAATGCGGGATAACTCCTGTTGTAAAATCTCACGATTCTTTTGAGTCTTATCTGATGCCTAAAGTTGTTTTCATTGGAGAGCATGAAAAACTTGTGGAAATAGAAAAAGAGATAAAAGAGAAAATAGGAGATGAAATTCATATTGCTTTTTCAAGTGATACTTTCCTTGAGGCTATGAATAAAGATGTAAACAAGGGAATTACTCTGAAATGGATATTAAATCATTTTGGAATAACAACAGAGGAGTGTGCAGCTTTTGGTGATGCACAAAACGACCTTGAAATGCTTCATTCTGTAAAATACGGGGTTGCTATGGGAAATGCAGATGAAGAATTTAAAAAGAAACTGAACTATACAACTCTATCAAATGATGAAGACGGAATAGTTGCATTTTTAAAACCATATTTTGAATAAAAAATAGAAACTATAAAATTATTTATATAAATAAAAAGATAAAGGAACCTGACAAAAAAATGCAGAGTTCCTTTTTTATTTAATATAATTTTTGAATAAAGTATATTTTTTTAGAAGTTTTTATATTATTTTAGAACTAAAAAATAATTAAAAAATTGACAAACCATAAAAAATAGAATACACTCATATTAATAAAGAAAGTTTATTAATTAGAAAAGAGGAAAAATTATGGCAAGAATAAGCGGAAGACCTGAACTAATAAAAAAAATAAATAAGAGTTTAATAAAAAAAATTATTATAGAAAAAGCTCCCATAACAAAACCACAGCTGTCTAAAATTTTGGATTTAAGCCTTCCTACAGTAAACAAAGCCGTAGATGAACTTTTGGAAGAGGGAATAGTAAAAATACATCAAAATACGATAGAAGTAAAAGGAAGTGGGAAAAAGCCAATCTTTTATGAAATAAACGGAGATTGTGTTACTGTTCTTGTTGCTTATTTTAATAATAATATTTTATTAATAAGAGAATATAATCTTTTATCAGAAATAAAAAATGAAAAAAGAATAAATATAGAGAATGATATTACAGTAGAAAGTTTTCTATTGCATTTAAACGAAATGTTTTCAGAATCTCAAAACAGAGAAAATATTACAAGTATATCAATTGGAATACCCGGAGTAATAGAAAATAATAATTGTATCAGTGGAGCATACACTTTAAAGAATTTTAACGGCATTAATTTAAGAAAAATAATAGAAGAAAAATTTAAAGTAAAGGCAGCAGTGGAAAATGATGTTAATTTGATTGCAATGGGAATCTTAGGAAAATTAAATCCCAATATAGAAAACTTAGTTTATTTATTTTTAGGTAAAGGAATTGGAACCGGAATAATTATAAATAATAAATTGTATAAAGGAAAATCAAATTTTGCCGGAGAGATTGGAGAAATCTCTCTTCCTAATGAAGAGAGTATAGAAGATAAATATAAATCAGCTGTAAAAAATAATGATGAGGAAAAAATAAGAAAAATAATCAATTTTATTTTAGCAATAAATATTTCGTTATTAAATCCTGATGTTATTATTATAAACAGCAGTATTTTCAAATTAAGACAAAGTTTATTAAATGAAATTTATATAGAATTAAAAGAAAAATTTGGAGAACACAACACCCCTGAAATTTATTTAGATGAAAAAGATACAGAAAATGGTGTAGATGGAGCACTAAAAATGGCTTTTTTAAAAGACAACAATGATTTAAATATTGTAGGTAAATAGGAGGGAATATGTCTTATATTTTATCTGTAGACGGCGGTGGAAGTAAAACTACATATTGTTTATACAATATTGAAAATAAAGAAAAATTCTATTTTAAAGGAAAAAGTACAAATTATAAAAATATTGGTATAAATAAAACAAAAGAAAATATAAAGATTTCAATGGAAGAGATTTTAAATCTTAATAAATTAGATAGTTCTCAAATAAAATACTATGTTTTTGGATTATCAGGCTGTGATACTGAAGAGGATTATAAACTTTTTAGAGATATTTTATCTTCTATAAAAGTACCAAATGATAATTCAATAATAATGAATGACGCAGAGCTGGCATATAAATCTGTATACTTTAACAAAGAAGGAGGTATACTTGCTGCAGGAACCGGCTCTATAGGATTTGCTTTTTTAAAAGATAAAGTTATCAGATTAGGCGGCTGGGGAAGTGAATTAAGCGATTTAGGTTCAGGATACTGGATAGGGAAAAAATTTTTAGAAAAATATCTGTTGTATTTGGAAGGTTTAGAAGAGGATAATATTTTTTCTATCTTTAATAAAGAGATAAAAAAGGTTGAAACAATATTAGAAGAGTATAAAACTGTAACTAAAATTGCTTCTGCTGCAAAATTTGTAATTGAAAATTATCACAATTCACAGTTATGTAAAAAAATTGTAGATGAAGCTATTACAGAATTAAGTAAAATTGTTTTAAAAATAATAAAGCTTATTGAAAAAAAAGAGGTTAATATAGTGATTTCCGGCAGCATTGCCTCAAATAAAATTATATATGAAAATCTTTTAAATAAAGTAAATAAATTAGAAAAAATAAAAGATTTAAAAAAT
>UQOH01000123.1 GCA_900542625.1 uncultured Fusobacterium sp. | reverse complement strand
GAACCCATATTTCGGATGAAATATTTTGATTAATTCCATAGAAGTTTCACACTTTATATATTTGTTTTTTGTTATTGAAAATAAAGGTGAATCAGAGTCTTTTAAAAAAAAATAGTTAAAAATAAAAATTTTTCTTGAAAAAATAATTGTTTTTGGTTATACTTATATTGATATTGGAAATTATTAAAATAAAAGTGTAACCAATTTATGTATAATTAATCTTAATTAATTATACATATTTTTTTGCCAAAAAAAGATTATTTTTATACTATGTTATTCGAAAAGGTGCTAAAAAAACAGCACTTTTTTTATTTTTTTTTGTGTATAATTAATTAAAATTCTTTATACGATTTCTGCATAAAAAAAATTATTTTAAGGGAAAAAAACAAAAAAATATGTCCAGTTTAAACTGCGAAAAACTGCTCTATTTTTAAATAAAAAGGGTTTATAAAATTTTTTTAAGCGGGAGGAGTGATAAGTATGGGTACTAATTATGTTGAGAGTTCATTAAAAAGATTTTTAAAGAGAAAGGTAAAAGTAACACTAGGGTTGGTAGTAGCATTTTTAATTACAGGAACAGTTGGGTTTGCTGAAGAAACAGAAATACAAAAACTAGAAAAACAAAATCAGAATTTTAAAGATACAAAAGAATATTTATCAGGATTAGGAGCAGAGATAAGTACAAATAACAATACTGCTTATGATATAACTGGTGAAAACGAAGGAAATGCAGGAGGAACAGGACAAATTTCTGTAAACAGAAAAGATGGTGTTACAACAATAACAGCTAAGTTTGTAAATAAAGATGGTAATATTACAAAAGAAATAAAAAATATAAGTTTTAATGATAAATTTGTATCAACTAAAGTTCAAACAGCTGTAAATAATGCTTTAAATGGAAAAACTTATACTGCTATTAGTGCTGGAGCTACAGATGAACAAAAAATGATAGCTGAAAACAATGGAATTTTATTAGTTAACTCTGGTTCATCTTATATAAAAACAGGAATAAAGAGCGATGGAACTAAAATAAATAAATTAACTAATAATGGAATTATGTTTAATGGACAGCATACAGCAATAAATAACTCTGAAGCTTATAACTATGGAATGATTTATCTTTCAGATAGTAGTGTAATGGGACAAATAGCAAAAAATAATGACTCAACAGCAGAAATAAAAGATACAAAGCTATATAATTACGGATTAATATCTAGTATGAAAGCAGGACAATCAGTTTCTAAAGGTAATAATACAAGTGCTTACAATTATGGAGTTATTACATCAGATCAGTATGGACAATTTGCTGAACAAAGCTCTGTAAAAACTAATTTTTATAACTATGGTATTATAGATGCTAAACAAACTGGACAACAATTACAGTTAGATAATTCAACAGCTGAAAATTATGGAACTATTAATATAAGTGAAAGTGAAAGTGTAGATGTAAGATTCTCTTACGGACAATATTCTGGTGACACGGCTACTAATAGAGCATATAACTATGGTCTAATAAAAGTTATAAATGGAACTGCTATGGGAGGAATGGGAACTGAATATAACTATGGTGTTATAAAAGCCTCTGGAAACAGTGATATTTTTAAATACGCAACTGGTACTGTAAGTAAAGGAATTATTATTGGAGGAAACACAGAAAAATTAGAAAACTATAAAGAAACTACAGCTATTTTTGACAAAGATTATAATTTACAAAATAAAGATAATGCTGTGGAAATTTCTAAAAAATTAGATGGAAATAATTTTGGAGATAAAAAACTTGCAGTAATAGAAAATGACAGTGCTTCTTTAAGTGGAATTTTCAATGACAAAACAATAGCATCTGTTGTTCATGGAAATCAAGATGAAACAAATGTGTTTACTTTAGAAGATGGAGAAACAGTTTTAAAAAATACTTCTTTAGTTGGATATTTTGAAAACCAAGCAGGAGGAACTCTTTTAACAGTTGAAGAAGATAAAATATTAACCCTTGATGGAATAACTCAAATAACAGCTGTTAAAGATTTACAATCTGATACAGGAGATGTTTATGCTCTAAATCTTTTACAAAATTCAACTTTAAATCTGGTTGGAAATAATGTAAAAATTAACGGTATTATAAAAGGGGATACAACTACTAATGTAAAAGCTTATGCTTTAGCAGGAAGTATGAAAGTAGACGGTGGAAATATCACTCTTGCAACTTTACAAGATGATGATATAAACTCAGAATATATAAAAGCAAATAACTATATTGATAACGCAAAATTAGAAGGAAATATGGATAGTTTGACTTTTAACTTTAATAATACTGCTGAAAATAAAATAAATACGATTACTATTGTAGATGGAACAATAATTAATGCAGGAGGAAGTTTCACTGATTTAACTGAGACTGGAAACAAATCTGAAATAACTATTGAAAATATAGATAAATTCGCTGAAAATCTTAATGAATTAAAATTTGGAACAGGAGAAAACACTGTTATTCTTCACAACACAGAAACTTTTGGTAAAGCAATAAATTTAGGAACAGGTGGAGAAGATAAGCTTGTTGTTAACTATAGCACTAAAGTAGAAGATAAAGTAGAAAACGGTGTTGAATATAAATATAATAAATTTGATTACAATGTAAAAAATGCTGAAACTATTGAACTTAGCGGAGCAGGAGAATGGACAATAGGAACTAATGCTGCTATCAGCTTTGACAATGATAATAAAGCACATGAAGTAAAACTTAATGCTGCGAATGGTGCAAACCTTAACATCATTATGCAGGAAGGTGGAAGTAATCTTAACAAGCTTATTAAAGATGGATTATTAGAAAGTGGAGATAGTCTTGTTTTAGGAACTGATGAAGATTCTCGTATTAAATATCAAATAGGTGGAACAGGACTTCCATTTACAGGAGAAAATACTTCTTATACAGCAGATTACGGAATTGCAGAAGATGCAAATGTTGTAGCTCCAATATTTAATGTATCAAGCGATGGAAAAACAACATCTATCAGCTTAAAAACTGCTGAACAGGCAGGACTTGGAAATTATTCTGCAATATATAATGCATATATTAAGCAAGTGGCTGACGCAAATTGGGATGTAATAGAATATATTAACAGTTTAAACAGCGATAAAGACTTTGCTGACAGAATTGTAAAAACAGATTTAAATGCAAAAGCATATTATACAGCAGGAACTGTTGTTACTAAAAATATCACTGATTCATACTTAAGCGCTGTTGAAGAATTTGGAAAAAGAGCACAAAAAGGTGAATGGATTGCTCAAGGTAAATTCATAAACTCTGATACTGAATTTGACGGTGGAAGTAAGGTTAAAGGATATGACGGAGATATTAACTCTGCTGTTGCTATGGTTGAATATGGTGTAACTGAAAATACATCTTACGGAGTAGCTTTCGGAGGAGGAGACACTGAAATAGATATTGACGGTGGAGGAAAACTTGACGGAGATAACTATTATTTAGGTGCTTATGTAAAACACAGAACTCAAAACGGTATTTATTTAGTAGGAAACTTTGGTATTATGAAGAGTGATTTAGATTCTAAACTTGGAAATGAATTTGGATTTACTGTAAATGGTGTAGATATGTCTGGAACTACTTTTGAAGAAGGAACAGCAGATTCAACAGCATTTGCCCTTTCATTAAAAGGAACAAAAGATTTCTATGTTGCAGACACAGTTAAATTACAGCCTGTTTTAGGAGCAAGAATGACTCTTATTAACCAAGACAAAGCTGAAAACCCTGCAATGAACTTTGAAATTAAAGAACAGGATGTATTTGTGGCAGAAGGAATTTTAGGAGTTAATGCAGTTAAAGAATTTGCTCTTGAAAAAGGAATATTTGAACTTAACACAGGAGTAGAATACAGCTTGGCAGCATCAACAGAAAACGACGATGCAGAATACAGATTATTTAATAATGATGACATCAAGATTGAAAACGGAGAAATTGCATCTTCAAAAGGAACATTCCATCTTGGTGCAGATTATGAGCATGAAA
>UQOH01000122.1 GCA_900542625.1 uncultured Fusobacterium sp. | reverse complement strand
TGAAATTCCGATGGAAGATTATATTCGTTATGTCTTTTGAAAGTAAATTTTTTTAATTTTAAAAGCCCTTCTCTGTGTCTTTCTTTTACAAACTCTTTTGCTAAAACATCAAATTTCAGCCCTAGTTTGTGCTTAGTATATATTTTTCCGTGTTCATCCGGAAGATTATAGTAAAGCATTAGTATTGAATTACCATTATCAAAAATCGGAGCTGGTTCCAGCAACTCTTGTGTATCATTATTTACCAACATTCCAAAGTTTCCTAAATGACGGTCTTCATTGTAAATCAAGCAGTCAAATACTATTAAATCTTCTATAAAACTATTTCCTGTTATTATACTTATTTTTTCAATCAGCTTTTCAGGGCTTAAAGATGCTGCCTCGTTTTTAGAAATAAGAGAACCGATAGAATAATATCCTTCATTTACATTTATAAAAATTTTACATGAAGAAACAAGATGCTCGTGATATTTTATAATATCATAATTAACATGCTTAAAATTCATAAATTCAGCCACTTGTGACATATAATATTCACACAAAGCCTCTATTTTATAATTTTCAGAAGATTTTTTTAATAAAACAATCTCATTATTTAAAATAGTCCAGCATTTAGCAAGCATACCATTTGTAGTATATTCAGGAGAAGTTTCCAATATATCAAATGCTGAAGATGAAACATTTTTTTCTCCAAAAGCAATAAGAGCTAATCTTTCGCTGAATTTATTGTTATACAAATTATACTTTTCCCATTCGTATTCTTTTCCATCATCAGGAACAATCCAATAGGAATCATTCAAAGAAAGTCCATAAGAAATATTGATAAAATTCATAAAATTATTTGCATCAAGATTTAATCTTTGAATTTCATAATTTATTAAATTGTTTATATTTTTTCTATTTTTAGGAGCCTGTCTGTTTTTTATCCATTCTTTTAAAGTTTTTTTATCTGGAATATTTTTTAAAAAACTTCTTGGCAGTAAATCCTCTTTTAAAACCTTTACTTTTTCAATTTCATATGAAGATATATAAGAAGAAAAAGAAGGTTTTTTTATTTCTGTTAAGTTAAAAATCAAAACCGGAGTATTTTTATTTTTTAATATATAACATGAAGTTATTTTTTCATATTTTTCTTTCATATTTTCCTCCGTTTAGCAATTTCAACAGATTATTTTTTTATATTCTTATCAAAATAATTAAAAGCTTTCAATTGTTTCTTAATTCTTTCAATAACAAACTCAGGTTTTATATCTGCATACTCTTTTCCGTTAACTTCCTTAACATCAATACACTGATTTCTTTCGTTTTCATTTGAAAGCCATTCAGTCTTGTCTGTGTCAGGGGATACAATAGCAAAGTTTGCAAGTCCTGCAGCTTCTGCAACGTGTCTTGTTCCTCCCTCGTTTCCAACGAACAAATCACAGTTGCTGAAAATACATGCAAGTTCTCTTACATTTTTAGTTTTCAGAGTTATGAATATATTTTTATTTATATCACTTAATTGATTGTATAATTTTTTTGTGTCCTCTTCTTCAGCAGGAGAATAAGTTAAAATAATCTGGCTGTCATATTCATTTATTAAAAATCTGATAATTTTTTCCATATATTCTTCAGGATATTTTTTATATGTCTGTCTTGCATTTACAGCCATAGGCACGATTAATTTAGAAAAATCTATTCCAGTTTTTTCCATTTTCTCTTTCCATTCTTTTTTCTCTTCATCAGTCAGGTATGCATGATATTCTGTAGTAACTGTTTCCACTCCTAAAGGTTTCAGCATCATGTGATATTTTTTTATCTGATTCATTTTTTCGTTCATACCTTTTATTGCATGAGTGTAGAAAAAATGTCTGTACTTTTTATATTTTCCAATTTTAATTTTAGCTCCTGAAAGAAGAGTCAGATACAAAGTAAGAGGAATAGATCTGCAGTCAACAACAGCGTCATACTTTTCTCTTCTTATATCTCCCAATAATCTCATGTAGTCTTTAGCGCCTTTTTTTCTGTCCAAAGTTAAAACCTTATCTATATATTTGTGATTTAAGAAAAGCTCTGTCAGGTTTTCATAAACCAGATAATGCACTTCAGAATCAGGATATTTCTTTTTTAAATCTTCGCAAAGAGTTGTACCTATAATTGTATCTCCCACACTTTTTTTATATCTGATAACCAAAAATTTCTTCATAAACTTCCCCCTGAAAATTTTCTTAATTTTTTACCCTTTTATAAACCCGCTGGCAATAACTTCATAATTATCATCATAAAGAACAACTCCCTGTCCCGGAGTAACTGCTCTTACTTTATCTCCTGTAAAAGAAACCTTTATTTCATTTTCTGAAACAACAGATACTCTGCATGGATGGAATTTATCTCTTGATCTTGTTTTGGCAAAACATTTCATTCCTTCAAGCTCATTTATATTTTCAGCTTTTAAAAGATTTATTTTTTCTGCTGTCAGAGATTCTTTGAAAAGTTCCTCATTATTTCCCATTACAATAGAGTTGCTTTCTTCGTCAAGTTTTAAAACGTATATAGGATGCTCACTTGATATTCCAAGTCCTTTTCTCTGCCCTATTGTATAGAATGCCAGTCCTTGGTGTTTGCCTAATATTTTTCCGTCAGTATCTACTATATTTCCCTCTTTGGCTATTTTTCCCTTTGTTTTCTCAATTAAAAATTCCTTCAGTTTTCCATCTTCCACAAAGCATATTTCCTGAGAATCTTTTTTAGCATAAACTCTTACACCAAGATGCTTTCCAATCTCTCTTACATCTGATTTTTCTATTCCTCCAAGAGGGAATACAACATATTTAAGTTTATCTTTATTTACCTGTGAAAGGAAATAAGCCTGATCTTTGCTTAAATCTTTTCCAACTCTAAGTTTTCCATTTTCAATATTGCTGTAATGTCCTGTTGCAATAAAGTCAGCACCTTTTTCAAGAGCAAAGTCAATCAAAGCTCCCATTTTTATATATCTGTTGCATATCATACATGGGTTTGGTGTTCTTCCATGCTCATACTCATCAACAAAATAGTTAATTACTTTATCATTAAACGAATCTGTAAGGTCAAGAACATAGTGTGTTATTCCTAAATCGTCACATACTTTTTTAGCGTCTGCGTCTACCCCGGCTTCACAAGTTATCATTGTAATTCCAAAAACTTTATATCCCTGCTTTTTTAAAATATATGCTGTTACAGAGCTGTCCACTCCGCCGCTCATTGCAACTGCAATTGTTATATTTTCATTTTCTTTTTTGTATTCCAGTAAATCTTTAAAATTATTAATATCGAACATTTACACTCCTTAAACTAATTTTACAATAGTATATCCAAAAGATATTATTCCAAAAACAAGAATAATAAAACTGGATAATTTAGATATTTTTATCAGTAACTCATCTGTTACAAATCTTTTAAAATATGTAAGAACCTGTACGTTTGTAAACCAAGATAAAATTCCTGCAGTTCCTATTCCTGCTGCAAGAAGTACATAATTATCTCCGTCAGCCACAACACTTAAAAGAGTATAAATAAATATAATGGAAATTACTCCTGTGACATTTATAACTGAAAGAAGAAAACCTGTTATATAGTTTTGAATATTATATTTATTTATTTTTGTGGGTTTTTTTATAACAACAGGAGTCCTAAGTTTTTTAGCTCCCAGAAGTATAAGGCATACACCAACCATTCCTTTAAAAAACATCTCATATCTTAAAATAAATTCTTCTGCCTGATTAACAAAGAAAAAAGCAATCAGTCCATAAATAACATCAGATGTTACCATTCCCAGTGCTGTTGAAAAACCATCTTTTTTTCCTTCCGTCAGTGTTTTTTCCATACAAAACAGCCCTACAGGTCCAAATGGTAATGAAAGAATAAGCCCAGTAATAATTCCTTTAAAAAAAGTGATATTCAAAAAACCACATCCTTTAATTTATATTTTTACACTGGAGGTTTGACTCCGTCCCCTAAATCTACTGCCCTATTTATAATTTTATCATAAATAACTGCAAATATAAAGTGTTTCTTATTTTATTCAGGAAAAATAATATTAGTCATAAAATAAAATTTTCGATATTAAAAATATCAGCGTAATTTATGCAGCGAAACAGAA
>UQOH01000121.1 GCA_900542625.1 uncultured Fusobacterium sp. | reverse complement strand
TAGCAAAAATTTAGAAGAAAGACTTGATAAAAAATAATAACTAAAAAGCAGTCATAAATCTGGCTGTTTTTTTATATTTTTAATATATTGCAAAAGTTAAATGAAATTATCAAAATATAGAGAGCTAATAAAATTGTTTAAAGTTGTTTAAGTGACAAGTGATATACAAAAATGATATAATACAATATATAATCGATACTGTTTTAATATTTAATTGATACTTTTAGGAGGATAATTATGAGAAAACCTATAATAGGAATTTCAGGAAGTTTAATAACTGATGAAGGAGGAATGATTCCTGGATACGAGAGAGTATCTTTAAGTAATGATTATGTTCAGTCAGTTGTACGTGCAGGAGGAATACCTTATATAATTCCGGTGGTATATGATGATGAAGTGATAAAAGCCCAAATAAAAAATGTAGATGGATTAATAATGTCTGGAGGACAGGACGTTGACCCTATGTTATATGGTGAAGAACCGTGTAAAGAATTAGGGAGACTAATGCCGAAAAGAGATAAGTTTGATATATGTGTAATAAAAAATGCCATAGAATTAAAAAAGCCTATATTAGGAATCTGCAGAGGAGAGCAGATTTTAAATGTTGCTAACGGCGGAAGCTTATATCAAGATTTAAAATTTATTGAAGGTTCATATATAAAACATAATCAAGGTCATCTTCCAGATCACCCAACACATACAGTAACAATTGAAGAAAATTCAAAACTATATTCTATTTTTGGAAAAGAGATTATAGTAAATAGTTTTCATCATTTAGCTGTAAAAGCTGTTGCCCCTGGATTTAAAGCTGTTGCTTATTCTAAAGATGGAGTTGTTGAAGCAATAGAAAGAGATGGAGACCTTTTTGTAGTGGGAGTACAATGGCATCCGGAAATGTTAAGTGCTTCATATGAAAATATGCAGAAAATATTTACAAAACTAATAGAAGAGGCAAAAAAATAATATAACTTTTAAATAAAATTCAGCCTGAGATTTTTTCTCAGGTTTTTTTATTGCTTCTCTGTTTTAAAATTAAAGTTATCCAGTCAGCCTGACAGTAAGATTTTCAACAGGTGTTCTGTTAAATTTTATCGAGTGAAATAAAAAATACAAAAAAAGTATTTAATTTTTCTTGACAATTTACATCAAAATTTATATAATCTAAATATAAAATAATCAAAGTAATTTTTAAAAAGATAATTTATAGAAAAAATATAGAAAACAGGAGGAATTAATATGTCATTAATAGGAAAAAAAGTAAATGAATTTAAAACAATGTCTTACCATAATGGTGAGTTTAAGCAGATAACAAGCGATGATTTAAAAGGAAAATGGAATGTATTTGTGTTCTATCCGGCAGATTTTACATTTGTGTGTCCCACAGAGCTGGAAGATTTAGCAGAGCATTATGAGCAGTTTAAAGCTGAAGGAGCAGAAGTATATTCTGTATCAACAGATACTCACTTTGTTCACAAGGCTTGGCATGATACATCAGACAGAATTGCAAAAATTAAATTCCCAATGCTTGCAGACCCAACAGGAAAACTTTCAAGAGATTTTGAAGTTATGATTGAAGAGGAAGGGCTTGCTTTAAGAGGAAGTTTTGTAATCAACCCAGAGGGAGTTATCGTTGCATACGAAGTTCATGACACAGGAATTGGAAGAGAGGCGTCAGAACTTTTAAGAAAATTACAGGCTGCAAAATTTGTGGCAGAACATGGAGAGGTTTGTCCTGCAAAATGGAAACCTGGAAGTGAAACTATAAAACCTTCAATTGATTTGGTAGGTAAACTTTAATAGTCCTTAAAGCAAAGGAGAATAATTATGAATAATAAAATATATGATTTAATTGTGATAGGCGGAGGTCCTGCTGGTTTAACAGCAGGAATCTATGCCGGAAGAGCAATGCTTGATGTTCTTGTTTTGGAAAAAAACAGAGCAGGAGGTCAGATAAACCTTACAAGTGAAGTGGTAAATTATCCGGGAATTTTGGAAACAAGCGGAACAAAATTTGGTGAGGAATTGAAAAAACAGGCTCTTGCTTTTGGACTAAATTTTACTGTTGATGAGGTTATCTCAATGGATTTTTCCAAAGAGATAAAAGAAATCAAAACAAAATCAGGAGAATACAAGGCTCTTTCTGTTATAATTGCAACCGGGGCATCTCCAAGAAAACTTGGCTTCCCTGGAGAGCAGGAATTTACAGGAAGAGGTGTTGCATATTGTGCTACATGTGACGGAGAATTTTTCACAGGAATGGAAGTTTTTGTTATAGGAGCAGGATTTGCAGCAGCAGAAGAGGCAATTTTCCTTACAAAATATGCAAAGAAAGTAACTGTAATTGCCAGAGAGCCTGAGTTTACATGTGCAAAATCTATTGCAGAAAAAGTTTTAAATCACCCTAAAATAGAGGTAAAATTTAATACAGAACTTTTAGAAGCAAAAGGAGATGTACAGCTTAGAACAGCAAAATTCAGAAACAATGAAACAAATGAGATTTATGAGTATAAAGCTGAAGAGGGAAAATCTTTTGGAATATTTGTTTTCATAGGATATGAGCCTCAGAGCAGATTGTTTAAAGAGCATATTGAGCTAGATAAATTTGGATATATTCCTACTGACTCAGATTTAATGACAAATGTGCAGGGAGTTTTTGCAGCCGGGGATATCAGACCAAAAAAATTAAAACAGGTAGTAACAGCTGTGGCTGACGGTGCAGATGCAGCAATGAATGCTGAAAAATATGTTCATGGCTTGAGAGAAAAACTTGGAATGAAGAGAGAGGAAAAGCAGGAAGAAAACAGCTCTAAAACTCATCAGAAAGAGCCTGAATTTTTAGACAGCAGTTTGAAAGGGCAGCTTAAAGAGATTGCAGAAAGATTTGAAAACAGCATTGAGCTTGCAGTAATAAAAGATTCTGCTGTTGAAAAATCTTTTGAAATTGAAACTATGGTAAAAGAGATAGCCTCTGTTTCTGATAAGATTAAGTTTTCATCTTATGAAAGAGGAGAAAATACTGAGCTGGAATCAAAAGTTCATGCAGTAAGATTTCCTACAATAGCGATACTTGATAAAAATGGAAACTTCTCAGGAATAAAATTCTCAGCTCTTCCAAGCGGGCATGAGCTTAATTCATTTATTCTTGCAATGTATAATGTGGCTGGTCCGGGACAGAAACTTTCTGATGAAACAATGATAAAAATATCAGAAATCAAAGAGCCTGTTAATGTAAAAATTGGTGTTACATTAAGCTGCAACAACTGCCCTGAGACAGTTCAGGCAATGCAGAAAATAGCAGTTGAAAATAAAAATGTTCAGGTAGAAATAATAGACGTTTTAACATTTGCAGAGTTTAGAAACAAGCATGAAATAATGAGTGTTCCTGCAGTTGTAATAAATGACAAAGATATCTATTTTGGACGTAAAAATATTGATGAAGTCTTAGGTATATTGCTTTAAAATATAAATAAAAAATCAAGTTGAAAACTCAACTTGATTTTTTGTTTTATGTCACATAAAAACTATTCCATAACTCCAATTTCATCTGGAACAATAACATCAGCACCAGTAGATGCCAATATATCTTCCACAGTATATCCCGGAGCAAGCTCTCTAAGTACTAATCCCTCAGGAGTAACTTGAAGATAACATCTTTCAGTAACAATATCTGTTACACAGTGTTGTCCTGTTAATGGAAGAGTACATTTCTTTAAAATCTTAGGAGAACCATTTTTCTCACAATGTTCAGTAGCAACGATTATACGCTTAACACCTGCACATAGGTCCATTGCTCCACCCATACCGGGAACTAATTTTCCGGGTATTGTCCAGTTTGCAATATTTCCTTCTTGGTCTACTTGAAGTGTTCCAAGAACTGTAATATCAATATGTCCTCCACGAATAAATCCAAATGATGTAGTGTGGTCATAAACACTTCCGCCAGGAATTAAAGAGGCAGGCATACCACCAGCATCAATAGTATCTATATCTGCATCGTCCCAGCTAGGAGAAGGTCCGCTTCCAACAGTACCAATCTCTGCTTCAAGCCATAAATCTACTCCTTCCGGAAGATAGTTAACACACATTAAAGGAACTCCAATTCCTAAATTAACAAAATCCCCGTCTTTAAAGAATTTTGCACAACGAGAAGCGATTAGTGAACGTCCGTTTAATTAAGCCAGTACTACTTACCTCCCTCTTGG
>UQOH01000120.1 GCA_900542625.1 uncultured Fusobacterium sp. | reverse complement strand
TATTATATATTATTTAAAAAATTATTTTTGAAAATCAAATTTATATTTTATAAAATCCTTAACCGTATCTTTGTGATATCTGAAAGATGGATTTCCTGAAGAACCAGGTGCAATAGTATATTTTTGGAATTTAAAAACTATATAATCGCCATCAAAATACATAACAGCATCATCAAGGCTCACAGATTTTAAATCACTGAAATATTTACTCGATTTATTATTTTTTACAATTTGTAATATCCCTTTTTCGAAAGATTGTTTTGCATTTTCGATAAATATGTCATTGAAATTTAGAATTCTGCCATTTGTACTGTCTAAATTATAACTGTCTAAAACCAGATTTCCATTAGCTCCTCCAGCATAAAAATAGTTATCAGTAACAATAGATGTAACTCCAAAATTATTTTTGTATTGAGTAAAATTCATACGAGTTTCAGCTTTAGTCTGAGAACCTGCTTTTTTAAGCTGCTCTCCTTCTGATTTTGTCTTTTTTATCATAGTAAGAATTTCATTTGAAAAAGCTCCGTTGACATCTTTAAGTTCTTTTCCGTTTAATTTGAATTTAGGTGCAACAATATTATAGCTGTAATCTTTAGCATTCTTTTCTTTTTTTATAGAGTCCACCTGAATATCTGCAAATGCCATAGATGAAATCAATAAAAAAGGAACTATTAATTTTTCTTTTTTCATAATTCTGCCTCCTTAAAAGTATCTATATAAAAATGATACCATTTTCATAGATGTTTTACAATATAAATAATTTTTTTGATAGATGATTTTTATTTAAAAAATATATTAAAAATTAAATACATTTGTTATAAAAAAAGAGTATTTGTATTTGTTATAAAAAACAAAGAATAAATACGAAACTTGTTTCGTATCGGTTGTTAAAGCAGAGTTTTAAACAAAAAACAGATTGATTATCAGCAAATAATGTGATAATATTAGTGTAATATTTTTATGAGGAACAGGGGTGATGGTTATGAACTTCGTATTTATATCACCAAATTTTCCAAAAAGTTATTGGAATTTTTGCAGAGGATTAAAAAATAATGGGGTAAATACTTTGGCAATAGGGGATGAGGCATACGATAATTTAAGTTCTGAACTTAAAAATTCAGTAAATGAATATTATAAAGTTTCTTCTCTTGAAAATTATGATGAGGTGTATCGTGCTTGTGCATATTTTGCATTTAAATATGGACGTATTGACTGGCTGGAATCTAACAATGAATACTGGCTTTTAAGAGATGCAAAACTTCGTAGTGATTTTAATATTAACACTGGAATAAAAGAGGATAGAATAGAAGGAATAAAATATAAAAGTAAAATGAAACAATTTTACGAAAATGCAGGAGTAAAAACAGCTCGTTATCATCTTGTAACAGAAAACTATGATGACGGAAAAAACTTTATAGATGAAGTTGGATATCCTGTTGTTGTAAAACCAGATAATGGAGTAGGTGCTGCGGCAACTTACAAACTATCAAATGATGAAGAGCTTCAATATTTCTACGCTACTCATGATAAAAGTATTGAGTATATAATGGAAGAATTTGTTAACGGAGAACTTTTATCTTATGATGGAATAGCAGACAGCAACAAAGATATAGTTTTTGAAACTGCTCATGCTTATCCAACACCTATTATGGATATTGTTAATGAACAAAAAGATGTTATGTATTTTTCATACAGAGATATTCCTGAAGATTTAAAAGACGCAGGAAGAAAAACTGTAAAAGGATTTGATACAAACAGCCGTTTCTTCCACTGTGAGTTTTTCAGATTATCTGAAGATAAAGCAGGTTTAGGAAACAAAGGAGATATAATCGGACTTGAAGTAAATATGCGTCCACCTGGTGGTTATACTCCAGATATGATGAACTTTGCAAATAACATAGATGTTTATCAGATTTGGGCAAACATGGTAGTTTTCAATGAAGGACGTTTTGATAAAGATTCAAGACCTTACCATTGTGTATATGCAGCAAGAAGAGATGGATATAACTATGTATATCCTTATGATGAAGTTGTTTCTAAATACGGAAATAATATTGTTATGAAAGAGAGAATGCCTGAAGTATTATCAGGAGCTATGGGAAATGATATGATAACTGCAAGATTTGAAAGTTTAGATGAAGGTTTTGCTTTTATTGATATGTATTTAAAAAAATACTAATTTAATTTACTAGAGAGTATAGGGGAGGAATTATAAATGCACGTTGCTTATTATAAAGAATACAGCCATTGTCTTGGAAGAGATATGGAATTTATGGTATATGGACATGCCGGGAAACCTTGTGTAGTTTTTCCTGCACAAGACGGACGTTATTTTGATTTTAAAAACTTTGGAATGGTTGATGTGATTGCTGATTACATAGAACAAGGAAAAATTCAATTATTCTGTGTAGATAGTATAGATCTTGAAAGCTGGTCTAAAAAAGACGGAGATCAGTATGAAAGAATCATGCAGCATGAACGTTGGTTTGATTATGTAATTAATGAGGCTGTTCCAAGATTCAGACAGATTCATAATGAAACTGCTCAGGAAGATTATCGTGGAAAATTTATGGCAACAGGATGCAGTATGGGTGCATATCATTCTGCTAACTTCTTTTTCCGTCGTCCAGACGTTTTTGATAATCTGATTGCTTTAAGTGGACTTTATGATGCTCATTTCTTTTTCCCAAATTACAGAGATGGAAAAATATATGAAAACTCTCCAGCTGAGTTTTTAAGAAATATTCCGTGGAATCACTATTATTTAGATATGTACAGAAACTCTAAAATAATTATCTGTGTTGGACAAGGAAGATGGGAGCCCGAATGTATTGCAGATACAAATGCAATGAAACAAGCTTTAGAAAATCTTCAAGTTCCTGCATGGATTGATTATTGGGGATATGATGTTGATCACGACTGGCCTTGGTGGAAAATTCAACTTCCATATTTCCTAAGTCATGTGCTATAATTAATCGTACTAATATTTTTTAAGGAGTTTGACAATGATAATAAAAGAAGAAATTTTTATAGAGCCGTTCAATCTTTCAAGGATGCTGCATATTTATGTCCCTGACAACATGGAAGAGGGAGAAAGATTTCCTGTAATATATATGTTTGATGGACATAATTTGTTTATTGATGAGGATTCTACTTATGGAAAGTCTTGGGGAATAAAAGATTTCTTAGAGAAAACAAATGGAAGAATAATCATTGTTGGTCTTGAATGCAACCATGAAGGAAATATGAGACTTTGCGAATTTTCTCCATATTCTTTCAGAGACAGAAGATTTGGAAGTGTAAAAGGGCTTGGAAAAATAACAACAGATTGGATAGCAGATGTTTTAAAACCTTATATAGATGAGAAATATCCAACTCTTCCTGAAAGAGAATTTACAGGAATAGGCGGAAGTTCCATGGGTGGACTTATGTCTGTTTATGCAGTTGGTATGAGATCAGACGTATTTTCAAAAGCAGCTTGTGTATCTCCGTTTTATGATTATGTTTTTGGAAAACTTGTTGATGATGTTTCCAATGCAGAATTTAATCCAGATACAAAAGTATATATAAGCTGGGGAAGAAAAGAGTTTCGTGGAACAAAAGGACTTGCTGTTGGAACTGAAAAAAATCTTATTATGACAAGAATTTTTTCTACAAAAGGAGCACAGGTATTTCCTCATTTAATAGTAGAGGGAGAACATACTGAAGCATCTTGGGAAACAGAACTTCCAATGTGGTTTCATGAACTTGATTTAATAGAATTTTAGGAGAAAATAATGAATGCAAAAGAATTTTGCAGCTGCACTGACACTAAGTGTCCTTTTAATCCAGCTAATCATGAAAATGGATGCAGTTTATGTATATTAAAATGTTTAAAGTTAAATGAAATACCTTCATGTTTCTTTAATAAAATATCATCAGAGCGTCCTGAAAATGGTGATTACTCTTTTAAAGGCTTTGCAGATTTTGTAAATAAATATAATAAAAATATTTAATTTGAATTTAATTAAGAAATTAAATAGCTATTTAAGAAAGGCAGAGAGATTTTCCCTCTGCTTTTTTGTTTTCTTAATTCTTAATTTAGAAAAATATTCCATTACAAAATATTGACTTTTATAGTTTAACAGTATATAACAGAGATATAAGAATTTTTTCTTTAATACATAAGAATTCAGAAGGGAGAGAAATTTTTATGTTAGCTCTAACAAAAAATGGAGAAATTATACATATAAAAGATGCTTTAATTAAAACAGATTATTATTGTCATAATTGTGGTGGAGTTTTAAGAGTTAGAAACGGGAGAGTTAGAGTAAAGCATTTTTATCATTTGAAGGAAGATTGTGGTTCTAAAGGTGAAAGTCTTATCCATAAATATTGGAAGAATTATTTTCTTAATCTTAAAGAATTTAAAGGATCTAACATTATTGCTTCAATGGAAGA
>UQOH01000119.1 GCA_900542625.1 uncultured Fusobacterium sp. | reverse complement strand
TTATGTTGAAATAAAAAATGAAAAAATTATTTCATTTGATAACAAATATTTAAGCGGGAAAATACAAAGTGTTATAATAAAAAACTATATTAATAAATTTTTTAATAAAAAAATTATCACTGTAATAAACGAGATTGAAAAAAATTTAAATACAAAATTTCCTGAACAATTTAAAAATATTATGGCTCTTTATCTTATAGCAACTCTTGAAAGAATAGAGAATGAAAATATAATAACGAGAAAGAGTAACAGCAGTTTTTTAAGAAATGTAGATGAATACAAAATCATTAAAAAATCTTTGGGAAAAATAATAAATGAAGATTATGAATTTGAACTTCTTCATTTAACAGAATATTTTTTAAGCGGAGAATACTTAAACTATTTTTATGAAAATATTTTTGTGGCAGAAAGATTTATTATAAGAATGCTGAGAGCAGTTGAGAAAGATATAAATACAAGCCTTATAACAAATAAAGAGCTGAGTGAAAAAATTCTTCAATATCTTATGCCTGCCATTTATAGAATAAAAAATAATTTTGTTCTGCACAAAGAACTGAATTATGAAAATGTGGATAAAAACATTCTTGAGTCTGTGAACAAAGCTGTAACAGAAAATAACTATTCTCTTCTTGAACCTCTTCGTGATGAGGAAATATTATCTATTGCAGAATATATTGAAAAGTTTCTTGAGGAAGAAAAGTTTAAAAAAATCTCTTTAAAAGAGCTTTTGAGTATTATTCAGAAAAATTCAAAAGAAAGCAGTATACAGAATATAGCTGATGAGATAAAAGAAAAATTTGGAACGTTTGTTTATGATGACACAGAAACAGAAAGCTATAACGGTTTATCTTCTATTTTAAAAGAGAGCAGAATATCCATAATAAATAAGACAATTACTTTTGCTGAAGCAGCAGAAATGGGAGTGCATCTTCTTCTTAAAGACGGCTGTATAAAAGAAACAGGAACTTCTTCTTTAAAATTTCTTCTTGAAAACTATGGAAAATATATGTTTATAGGGGAAAAAGTTCTTTTGTGTTACGACACAAACAGTGATAACTTTTTAAAATCAGGTCTGGCAATAATTGTTTCAGAAGAGGGAATAAAAGTAAACGATAGTAAAGACGGAAATATACTTTTTATTCTTGCAGCAAAAAATAAAAGTGAACATCTGAAAATTATATCTGAATTGATGAATCTTACAGAAAACAATAGCTTTACAGAGAACATAATTAAATCAAAAAATAATAAAGAGATTATAAAAAATTTAAAAAATTATACATAAATTAACAAGTAACTACCCAGCTATGAGGTGCATCAAAAATAAAAACAACTAAAAATTAGGAGAGTTCATTTACGAATTCTCCTTTTTTAGTTGATTACTGAAAGCGTTATACTGTACTCAAAATCCTATACAACTAAGATTGCAGTGAACCCATTTTTTAAAGTAATTCACCATTATATTTAATATACACTTTTTTCAATAAAGTTACCAGAACCATATAAGCTGCTGCTGTAACAAAAAGGAAAACCCAGAATATTTTCGGCAGAACTGTTAGTCCTATCATTATTCCAAGAGGAGTGTAAGGTATGATTGAAAGAAAAATAATTCCGCTCCATGTAAAGAAAGTTACTGCAGAAGAGGCTCTGCTTTGGATAAAAGGAATTTTTTCAGTTCTTATCATATGAATTACAAGAGTCTGTGTCCACATTGATTCAATAAACCAGCCTGTCTGGAAAAGAGCCTCATAAGTATCTCTGATATTGATATCTGCAATTTTATTATAAAGTACACCCTCTGATACAAACATCGGGCAGATGATAAAATACATCATAAGGTATGTTCCAATATCAAAAACAGAACTTGCAGGTCCAAACCAAAGCATAAATTTACCAATAGAAGAGGCATCCCATTTTCTTGGGATTTTTAAAAATTCATTGTCTACATTGTCCCAAGGAACAGCAATACAAGACAGGTCATAAACAAGGTTTAAAAATATAAGCTGAACGCTCATCATTGGCAGAAACGGCAGAAAAGCACTTGCTGCCAGTACAGAAAACATATTTCCAAAGTTTGATGAAGCAGTCATTTTTATATATTTAATCATATTTGAATATGTTTTACGTCCTTCAATAATTCCCTGTTCCAACACCATTAAATCTTTTTCAAGAAGAATTATATCAGCAGATTCTTTTGCGATATCAACAGCAGTATCAACAGAGATTCCTATATCCGCAGCTTTCATTGCAGCTGCATCATTTATTCCGTCTCCCATAAATCCCACTGTGTGTCCGTTATCACGAAGAACAGTAACAATTCTTGCTTTCTGTTCAGGAGAAAGTTTTGCAAAAACCTGAACTTTTTCAGCCTCTCTTCTAAGCTCTTCATCTGACATTTTTTCAATTTCTGTTCCAAGAAGAATTTTTTCAACTTCCAAACCAACTTTTCTGCATACAGTTTTTGTTACTTTTTCATTGTCCCCTGTAAGAATTTTTGTAGTAACTCCATATTCTTTAAGTGCTTTTACTGCATCTGATGTTGTAGGTTTTGGAGGGTCAAGAAAAGCAAGGTATCCCATAAGAACCATTTCACACTCATCTTTCACTCCAAATGTTCCTGCTGGTGAGGGATTTGTTTTTTGAGCCACAGCAATAACTCTTAAACCTTGGCTGCTAAAATAGTCAACAGTTTTTAAAATCTTTTCTTTTAAATTTTCAGTAAGAGGCTGTACTTTTCCTTCATACTCAGCATATATACATACAGAAAGTATCTCTTCAACAGCTCCCTTTGTTATCATTTGAGTTTTGCTCTTTGTATCTTCCACAACAACAGTCATACGACGACGTGAAAAGTCAAATGGGATTTCATCAACTTTTTTATAAATTTTAGACAGTTCTTTTAACGTGTCATCTTTTAAGCTTTCTTCATATGTTCTGTCAATAATAGACAGGTCTATAAGGTTTTTAAGCCCTGTCTGATACCAGCTGTTTAAGAAAGCATGACGAAGAACACGGTTATCTTCTTTTCCCTGAACATCCATATGATATTCTAAAACTACTTTGTCCTGCGTAAGAGTTCCTGTTTTGTCAGTGCATAAAATATCCATTGCTCCAAAATTCTGGATAGAATTAAGGTTTTTCACAACAGTTTTTTTCTTTGACATAGATACAGCACCTTTTGCAAGACATGTAGTAACTATCATTGGGAGCATTTCAGGAGTAAGTCCCACTGCAATAGATACAGCAAAAAGAAATGCAGCAATCCAGTTTCCTTTTGTAAATCCGTTGATAAAAAATACAACAGGAACCATTACAAGCATAAAACGTATAAGTACCCATGAAACAGAGTTTACACCTTTTTCAAAACTTGTGGGAACAGGTTCTTCTGAAATTGATTGTGCCATTGTTCCAAATATTGTGCTGTCCCCAACTGCTAAAACTATCCCTAATGCAGAGCCGCTGATAACATTACTTCCCATGAAAGCAAGATTTTCATATTCTGTAATTTGACAATCTTTATCAGAAACAGCAGAAGTTTTTTCAACAGGCTCGCTCTCTCCTGTAAGCGCTGACTGGCTGACAAATAAATCTTTTGCCTCTAAAATTCTTATATCTGCAGGAATCATATCTCCTGCTGACAGGCAGATAATATCTCCGGAAACTATATCTTCCAAAGGAATTTCCTCTTTTCCTTTTTCTTCTCTTATAACACATGTTGTAGTTGTAATCAGATCAAGGAGTTTTTCAGCTGCATTGCTGCTCCTTGTTTCCTGAATAAAACGAAGAAAACCTGATATTCCCACCATTGTGATTATAATTATCACTGTTATTGGAGTTGCCTCATCAGGACGATTATGGTAAACAGGTATAATTATATCAGTAACAGCAGATACCACAGCCAGACAAAATAAAACAACAGTGAAAGGATTTACAAAAGCCTCATAAATTTTTTTAAAAAGAGATTTCTTTTTTCCGTGAGTTATTTTATTTTTTCCAAAATTTTCTCTGTTTGTTTTAACCTTGTTCTCTGAAAGTCCGTTAACAGAACTGTCCATAATTTTTAATACATTTTCTGTGCTGCTTAAAGCAGCTTTTTTCATTAATTTTTTTATCATGCTTTTTCCTCCTTAATTTTTAATCTTAAGGCAGCAAAAGCCATATTCAATCATAATCTCATTGAAATCAGACATTTTAAATGACTTATACTGCCTGTGCGTTTCTCCGTGTCCATGTTTTAACCCTCCTTTTTATAAAAATAAGACAAATAAAAAAACCCCACACAGCTCAAAAAACGGCATGGGATTATATCCATAAATACAAACAAAATAAAAAATAATATATGTCTGCCACCGTTTGAGCTTTAACTCTGCAGGGCAGTGAAATTACATTAGATGATACCTTGGTTTCGATATCGCCTGTTCAAACCATCGCATAGTGTCTCCACTATTTTGCGGCAGCAATCCATATCCCTGCAGT
>UQOH01000118.1 GCA_900542625.1 uncultured Fusobacterium sp. | reverse complement strand
GAAATAACTAAATAGTTTTTAAACTGAGAAATCAGAGTTAATAGAAAAGAGAGGCATATGCCTCTCTTTTTGTTATGTAAAATCATATGGCAAATTTACTTTAAATTTACAAAAAATAAATATTATTTTTATAGAAAGGTGTTATTCTTCAGTCAGAGGTGAAGAGTATGAAAAAAATTATTTTTTTAAGTCTGCTTGCAGGTTCGTTAGCTTATGCAGATGTTGTGAATGTGGAAAAGTATATAGTAAATGCAGGAAATTATAAAGTTATATATGATGGAAAAGAGAAAGAATTTATTACAGGAATAAACCCCGGATATGGTTCAGCTTTAGCTTTTAAGGGAAAAGATAAAGATGGAAATTTAGAATTTTATGCAATAACAGACAGAGGACCTAATGTGGATACACCTAAATATATAAAAAAAGGAAAAGAACTTCCGGGAAAATTCTTTCCTGTTCCTGAGTTCACTCCAAGTATAGGAGTGATAAAAATAAGCAGAGACAGAGGAAAAATAACAGAAAGCATTCCTTTGAAAAATCAAGCAGGAGAGAATATATCAGGAAGAGTAATTCCTCAAGGACTTGTAGGAGCCACAGGAGAAGCGGCATTAAACTTTGATATGAGTCCTTTAAGCAGTGATATTGATGGATTGGATACAGAGGGACTGGCAGTTGATAAAGAAGGAAATTTCTGGGTAAGTGATGAATACGGACCTTTTATAGCTAAAGCAGATAAACATGGAAAAATTACAGAAAAATATGGACCAAAAGAGGGACTTCCTGAAATATTGAAATACAGAGTGCCTAACAGAGGTTTTGAAGGGCTGACAATAGATGAAAAGGGAGATGTTTATGCAGCTGTACAAAGTCCTTTGGATGTAAACGGTGAAACAGGAAAGAAAGCTGAATATACAAGAATTATAAAATTTAATCCAAAAACAAAGAAAACAGTAATGTATGCTTATCCTGTGGATAAAGGGTATAAAAATCCTTCAGCAGCTAAAATAGGAGATATTCATTCTGTTGGAAACGGAAGATTTCTTGTTATAGAGCAGGGAAAACAAAATGGAGAGATGCAGAATCTTATTTATCTGATAGATATAAAAGGAGCTGATGAAATAGGAGATAACAGCGACCTTGAATACGGAAAAATAAAAGTAAAACCTGTGAAAAAAGAACTTGTCCTGGATATGAGGAAACAAGGGTGGAATATTGAAAAAGCAGAGGGACTTGTTCTTATGCCGGACAGAAAAACAATAGCAGTTGTTAATGACAACGACTTTGGAATAAAGATAAAAGTAAATGACCCTGAAAATGAGAAGGCAGATTTAGAGGAATATACTTATAATGCTGACAGGAAAAAGTTTTTGTATAAGGGAAAAGAGCACAAAAAAGTAAAAATGGAAATAACACAGAACTCAAAAGAAGAGAGAGAAAGCCAGCTTTGGCTGTTTAAATTAGAAAGAGAAATACCTAAAAAATAATAAAAAAATATACAGGAATGGAAAATTTTACAGGAAAATTTCTATTTCCTGTATTTTTTTTTAAATTATTTCACTGTATCTAAGTGTGTTTTATGATATAATAAATTGAATACGTAATAATTACAGCAGGAAAAGGCAGTAAAAAAATTTTCAATACAAAAGTAAAACTCAGGAGGTAAATGATGAAGTGTATTATTACTGTTTTAGGAACAGATAAGGTTGGGATTATAGCAAAAGTTTGTACTTATTTATCAGATGTAAATGTAAACATTCTTGATATTTCACAAACTATTGTTGACGGTTATTTTAATATGATGATGATAGTAGATATAACTGAATCTTCAAAACCTATGGAAGTTGTAAGCGAAGGGCTTTCTAAAATAGGGAACGAATTAGGTGTTATCATAACAGCACAACACGAAGATATTTTCAACTGTATGCACCGTATCTAATTTAAAAATAATCGAAAAACCAGAGGAGGACTTCTATGATTTCCAGAGTAGAAATACAGGAAACAAACCGTATGATAGCTGAAGCAAAGCTTGATGTACGTACAATAACAATGGGGATAAGCTTAATTGACTGTGCAGACCCTGATATAGAAAAATTTAATGAAAACATTTATAACAAAATAACAAAATATGCTAAAAACTTAGTGAAAGTTGGAGATGATATAGCAAAACAATTTGGAATTCCTGTTGTAAATAAAAGAATATCAGTTACTCCAATAGCTATTGCAGCAGCCGGATGCAAGACAGATTCTTATGTAAGCATTGCTAAAACTTTAGACAGAGCAGCAGCAGAATGCGGAGTAAACTTTATAGGAGGATTTTCAGCTCTTGTACAAAAAGGATGTACACCTTCTGACAAAATCCTTATAGACTCTATCCCAGAGGCAATGGCAGTTACTGAAAGAGTATGTTCATCAGTAAACGTTGGAACTTCAAGAAACGGACTTAACATGGACGCTATAAAAAGAATGGGAGAAGTTATAAAAGAAACAGCAGAACTTACAAAAGACAGAGACAGTATAGGATGTGCTAAGCTTGTTGTGTTCTGTAATGCTGTTGAGGACAATCCGTTTATGGCTGGAGCATTCCACGGTGTTGGAGAGGCTGACTGCGTTATAAACGTTGGTGTCAGCGGACCGGGAGTTGTTAAAAGAGCTCTTATGGAAGTAAGAGACGGAGATTTTGAAATGCTTTGTGAAACAGTTAAGAAAACAGCATTTAAAATAACAAGAGTTGGTCAGATAGTTGCTCAGGAGGCAGCAAGAAGACTTAATGTTCCTTTTGGTATAATAGACTTATCACTTGCACCTACTCCTGCAGTTGGTGACAGTATAGGAGAGATTTTCCAGGAAATGGGACTTGAGCATGCAGGAGCACCTGGAACAACAGCAGCACTTGCTATTCTTAACGACAATGTTAAGAAAGGTGGAGTAATGGCATCTTCTTATGTTGGAGGACTTAGCGGAGCATTTATTCCTGTAAGTGAGGACCATGCTATGATAGAGGCTGCAACAATAGGAGCATTATCACTTGAAAAACTTGAAGCAATGACTTGTGTATGTTCTGTTGGACTTGATATGATAGCAATTCCGGGAGATACTTCAGCAGCTACAATTTCAGGAATTATTGCTGACGAATCTGCAATCGGAATGATAAATAACAAAACTACAGCTGCAAGACTTATTCCTGTAATTGGAAAAGGTGTTGGAGAGATGGTTGAGTTTGGAGGACTTCTAGGATATGCACCTATAATGACTGTTAATAAATTCAGCTGTGAGAAATTTATTAACAGAGGAGGAAGAGTTCCTGCTCCAATCCACAGCTTTAAAAACTAATAAAAAAAGATAAAAATGAGATAAAATTCTCTTAGAAAAAATATCAGCTATTTCGTCGATGCAGGAGGCTGAGAACCTGATAAGGTTCTCAACGACTAGCAGAGCCGACGAATTAAAAATTTTATTTATTAAATTTTTAATTTGTTCAACTTTGCAATTCTGTTTCGCTGCATAAATTACGCAGATATTTTTAATCGCGAGAATTTTATCTCATTTTTTATTTTATAAAAATCTGAAAATTATTGCTTATTATCGTCTCTCCATTGTATAATTTTATGTAAAGAATTTTAAAAGGAGATAAGAAATGTACAAGGGAGATTCACATATACATTCATATTTTTCAACAGATTCCAGAGAGGAACTGAAAAATATTGTAGAAAGAGCCATAGAGATAGGGCTTGATGAAATAGTAATCACAGACCACATGGATTATGCAGATAAAGAAGAAGATGATTATTTTGTATTTAATATAGAGATGTATCTTAGAGAATTAAAAAAATTGAGAGAAGAGTATAAAGGCAAGATAAAAGTGAAAATAGGAATGGAGCTTGGACTTCAGCCGCAGCTTTACAAGAGATATGAGCCTATTTTAAAATCTGATGAATATGATTTTCTTATTGGTTCTTCCCATGCAGTTGACGGAATAGATGCAGGGTACAGTGCACTTTACAGAAAATTTAAAAATAAAGATGAACTTCACAGAAGATATTTTGAAACAATTTTAGCAAACCTTGAAATATATGACGGGATAAACAGTTACGGACATCTTGATTATATAAGAAGATATGGAGGAGATTATTTTCCAAATCACAAAGAGGTAAATCTTGAACTTCATAAAGAGATAATAGATAAAATTCTTAAGAAATTAATTGAAAAGAAAATAGGACTTGAAATAAATACTTCAGGGATAAGATACAGAGTGGGAGATTTTCATCCCTGCAGAGAGATACTTCAAAGATACAGAGAGCTTGGAGGAGAGATAATAACAATGGGTTCAGATGCTCATTTGGCTAAAGATGTTGCAAGAGATTTTGAGGGAGCAAGAGAACTTTTAAAATCAATAGGGTTTACCCATTATTGTACTTTTGCTAAAAGAAAACCTGAATTCAGAGAATTGTAAAATATAGATTATTAAAAAATATTAAAATAAAAATAAAATTTTTTACGTAAAAATATCAGCTATTTATATTGCTTACAAGAATTACAGAAGAACAAATTAAAAATTTA
>UQOH01000117.1 GCA_900542625.1 uncultured Fusobacterium sp. | reverse complement strand
AATAGGATAACTCATTCAATCCGAGCCCGTCAGCTAACCTCGTCAGCGTTGATTGAGAGCCAGTATTTATATTTTTTGATATAAACACCTTGACTCTTTTAAGGTGTTTTTTTATTTAAAAAATATAAAAAGAGGTGTAACTTATGAAAGTTATTTTATTTTTATTTTCTATGAAAAAATATGTTTTTATATTGCCGGAATATATTATAAATACAATCAATGCTGTTGTATTCTGGAGCAAATATAGAACTTTTAATTTTTTAAAATCTCTGTTTATTTTTCCAAATAAAGAGATTATCATTTATAATTTCTTTGACCGACGAAAATACAAGGAGTTAATATGTCAGAAAAACGAATAAGCCCTGAAAAAGCTCTGGAAAAATATAACAAAGAAAAAAGAGGAAAATTAAAAATTTATATGGGATATTCTCCGGGAGTGGGAAAAACTTATACAATGCTTCGTGAGGCAAATTTAAGAGTAAAAAGAGGAGAAGAGATATATATTGCATATCTTGAACCTCATGATAGAAAAGCCACTATTGAACAAGTTGGTATTTTAAAAGAAATCAAACCTCTTGAAATTGAATATAAAGGACGTATTTATAAAGAGGTTGATGTAAATGCTGTAATTGAAAAACATCCAAAAACTGTTTTAATAGATGAGCTGGCACATACAAATATTGCTGGAAGCAGGAATAAGAAAAGATACGAGGATATTCTGGAAATTTTAGATGCAGGAATAAATGTTAATACAACTCTTAATATACAACATATAGAGAGCCTTAATGATGTTGTATATACTATTACAGGAATAGAAGTTCGAGAAAGGATTCCTGATAAAATAGTAAATATGGCTGATGAGGTTGAAGTTATTGATATTTCAGCTTTAAGTCTTACAGAAAGACTTGAACGTGGAGAAATTTATAATTTAAAAACTGCTGAATCTGCTCTTAAAAATTTTTTCAGACAGGGAAATCTTAATGCTCTTCGAGAACTGGCTTTGAGAAGAATCGCTCAGGAAGTTGATAATGACCTTACTGAATATCTAAATGACAAAAAAATAAAAACCAACTGGTACACAGCTGAAAGAATTCTTGTTTCCATATCAGCAAGCCCACAGGCTGGAAAAGTAATTCGTTATGGAGCAAGAATAGCTCAAAAATATAAGTGTGATTTTTATGTAATTTCTATAGAGCCTTGTGGTCCTTTTAGTAAAGGTTTCAGCAGTGAGGATTGGAAAGTGATAGAAAAGCATGAGAATATTGCTAAAAATTTAGGAGCTGAAGTGTTCCGATTGAAAGGAAGAAATATCTCCAAAAAAATATTGGAGTTTGCTTCACAAAAAAGAATTACTCAAATTGTTTTGGGACATAGTTCAAGAAACCTATTTACAAGATTATTTAAAGGTTCTATTATAAATGAGATAATTGAAAATTCAAAGGAAACTGAAATCAGAATAGTTCCTTGGAAAAAAATGTAAGTAATATAAAAGAGGCTGTCAATTTGTACTGAGCTCTCTAACTTAGGTATCTAACCTAAAGAACTCAGTACAACACAACAGTCTCATTTTATTTTAGATATTTTTTGTTTTTAATTTTTTCATTATTAAATAAACAGGAATTCCTATCAATAATCCGCCTAATCCAAATAATATTTTACTTATATCAGAATTATATACCAGCCAGCAGCTTACTACAACTGCAAAAATAGGAATTACAGGTCCTAAAGGAATTTTAAAAGTTCTTATCAGATCCGGTCTTTTCTTTCTTAAAACAGGCACTGCTAAACAAGTCGGCAGATATTGAACAAATCTTGAAATTACACTAATAGCAGCAAGTTTTGCAAAACTTCCTGATAAAGCTAATAAAGCAGCTAACACTACTGTTATTAAAATTGCATAAACAGGAGTTCCATATTTTCCATTTTTTGCTATAAATTTTGGTAATATTCCATCATTTGCTAAGGCGACACCACTTCTCGGTGTTATAAATGATGCTGCTATATTAATTCCTCCTATAGAGACTAAAGTTCCTGCCGTTACTATTGATGATCCTATCGGTCCTAAAAATATATTGGCTGCATCAGCAATTGGTGCTACACTTGTGGCTAATTTTGGTCCTAAAGTTCCTATAGAAACAACTAAAATCAAAATATAAAACAGTGAAACTATTCCCATAACTGTCATTATAGCTTTTGGTACATCTTTTTCCGGATTGTGCATATCTTCTGCTGCAACTGCAATAGATTCAAATCCCGTAAATGCATAAAACATTAAAAGTGCTGCAGCTGCAAAGTTTGTACTGCCACTTACATTGTCAGGAATAACCGGAGTGAAATTTCCTTTATTTAAGAAAAATATTCCTATTGCTGTAAATAATATTAATGGCAGTAATTTTCCTACTGTTATAATATTATTTAATATTTTAGAAATCTGAACTCCTAAAATATTAATAATTCCAAGCCCACCTAATATTATCACTATAATTATAACTTTTACTGTTCCAGTTCCTGCTGCAGGATATACTTTACTTAATGCCTGAGCAAAAGCTGCAGCCATAGCAGCCCATGCAATTATACCGATTATCCATTTCATAAATCCAACTTCAAATCCTATAAAATCACCAAAAGCTTCTTTTGCATAAACATATGGTCCGCCATTTTTTTTGAACATCCCGCCGGTTTCAGCAAAACATAAAGCTATACTCAAAACCAATATCATATCAAATATAATTACAAATATGCTTCCTACACCCATTAAATTATATGCTTTATTTGGTAATAAAAATATTCCTGATCCAATTATCGAATTTATACCTAAAAGCACTATACTCCAAAATCCTAATTTATTTTTTTCTGCCATATTTTTCTCCTTGTTGAAAGTTAAATTATTTTTTAGCTTCTTCTATTAATTTTGTAAATAATTTCTGCATAGTTTCATATGAAGCACTTAACATTTCCGGGTGCCACTGTACTCCCACTACAAAAAGATCTCCATTTTTTTCTATTGCTTCAATAACTCCATCTTTAGAATGAGCAACAGCTTTAAATCCAGGAGCAACAGTTTTTACAGCTAAATGATGAAAGCTGTTTACTAAAACCTCTTCTCCCAGAATAGAATATAATTTTGAATCTTGTTTAATTGTTATTGTATGTGTCGGATAATAAGGAAGGCGTCCTTGATTATGCTTTATATATGATCCTTCAATAAATTTCAAGTCTTGATATAAGCTTCCGCCATTAGCTACATTTAGAATTTGTTCTCCTCTGCAGATTCCTAATATAGGTTTTTTTAATTCTAATGCATTTTTTATTAAAAGCATATCAAACTTATCTCTTTTTGGCAGAATTTCACCTAATTCTTTGCATGGCTCTTCTTCATATAACATGGGATTAACATCATGTCCTCCAGACATTATTAACCCATCTATATGCTCTATCTGAGCTTTTATCACTTCATCATCGTATACCAGCGGAATAACATAAGGTATTCCTCCTGCACGCACAACTGATTGAACATAGTCATTATTTACATATGCTCTTTCATATCCAGGAAACATTCCTCCTTCATCAATTATTAAGCTTCCTGAAATTCCTATTATAGGTTTTTTCATAACTATCCTCCTGAAAATTTAATTAAGTATAAAAATAGTATTAATTATGTGTCATATTATATAACTTTTTTTTTATTTTGTGAAATTTTTTTGTTATTTTTTTTGTTTTTTACAGCTAAAAAGCAGAAACGATTATTTTTAGAGCATATAAATTATTTCTGCCTATAAAACATAATATTTTTAGCTATTTATTCAAAAATAATGATATAATCATATTATATGCAAAAACAATAAAAGTGATCAATAAACATAGGAGGAAGTATGAAAATGTATGATGAAAATTATATTTTGAAAGAAAATAAAAATGGAAAATATCTTGCTTATGATAAAGAGGGAAATCTTTTCACAGGAGTTTCAAAAACATATTTTGAAAAATTTCGTCTGAGTCCTTTTAAAGTAAAAGAAAATGGGGTCAGTTACTTTGTTAATGGATACTTTATGGGAAGTTCTCAAAGTTCAGATGAACCTCTGAAAGTTTCACAAATACCTAAAATGTCTGTTCCTAAAAATATTAATGCTCCTGTTCTTATTCATAAAAATTATGAAAAGTATCTTAGTGAAGAGATAAAAAACTGGGGAGAATATCTTATAGTTGACAAAAACGAAACAGCATTCAATCCTAATTATAAAATTATTTATGCAGTATGTGTAAAAGAAAATAAAATTATAAAAAGAGAAATAGCATTATATAAAAATGGAGTAATCGCAGAGATAAGACCATATTATCCCGAAAAACTTAACGAATGGAGTTCAGGAGGCGGAAATTACCTTTTCTTTGACTCACTTGGTTATCTTATAAAAAAAGAAAAATGGAATAAAAATGGCACTATTGACTATACAAACTTTAAAAGTGAAGAATGGAAATATAAAGATTTTATATATAAAAAAACTTATCCTAATATTTTAAAAGAAAAAGAAAGCAAAAATAAAGCACTTCTAAACACAGACACTGACAGTACAGTTTATATTACCAATCAATATTAATATAAAAAGAAGCTGAGCAAATCAACGATATTAA
>UQOH01000116.1 GCA_900542625.1 uncultured Fusobacterium sp. | reverse complement strand
AAATATATTATACAAAAGAAAAGCGCGATGGACAATCGCGCTATTTTTTATTTTATTAATTTTTTAAATTATCTCTGCTATTTCTTCAAAAGTTTTCTTTTTAAGAATAGGAAGATTATAATTTGGGTCAGGTTTACCCACAACAAGAACCATTACAGGAGTTTCTCCTTCAGGTCTTCCTAAAATATCTCTAAGGAACATAGGAGGAGCAGGAGTATATGTAAGGCTTGCATATCCTGCATTACGCAGAGCATTGATTAAAAATCCTATTGATATTCCCACAGACTCATTTACATAATAATTTTTATCAAGAGTTCCGTCCTCAAGTTTTTTATAATATTCTTTGAAAATAACAATCAGACATGGAGCCTGCATAAGAAATGGTTTTTTCCAAGATATATTTAATTTTTTCAAATCATCAAACCACTCTTTTGAAATTTTATTCTCATAGAAATCTTTTTCCACAGCCTCACAGGCATCACTTATTTTTCTTTTCATTTCAGGATTTACAACGATTGAAAAATGCCATGGCTGTTTGTCTGCTCCGCTTGGGGCAGTTCCTGCAGTAAGCACACAATCTTTTATAACCTCCAAATCAACAGGTTCAGTAAGAAATTCACGATAAGTACGACGTTTTTTTGATTCTTCCAATAATTCTTTTGATGTTAACGGCATAGCAGTCCCCTCCTGATTACTCATCTTTTTCATAAAAATAATTGTATTTCATTAAAAAATCTATAATTTTTTCTTTTAAAACATCTTCAGGAACATCGGTTTCTTTTTTAAGTTTAATAAGTTTTTTTATTTCTTCTTGAATAATATATGCTTTATTATCAAGACACTCTATATTTCTTTTAATAACAGGATCTTCAGCAACATTTAATGCAAAAATTCTGCTCCTGAATTCAAATCTTGGATATCTTTTTTTTATTTTAAAGAAAAACAAGAAAGGAAATTTATCATATACTTCAATAGTATCTTCAATATCTTCAAGCATATGGAACTCTTCTTTTACAATGATTTCATACAGCTCTTCAAAAGATTTTTTTCTTAATTCTTCCACAGTCATCTGCATATTTTCTCCTTAAAATAAGATTGCTATAATAATTATAACATAAACTTATAATAATATATAGAAAATAATATATGAACTTAGAAATAAAAAACATCAATTTAATTTTTGTGTTGAAAGTATGGTGATATGTAATATACACGGATTTTTCATTTATAATAAACACAAAATTTTTTTAAAGTTATTGACTTTAGAGTAAAATTCTGTTATGCTGTATTTAAGACAAAAATAGTATTTTATTATAATATTTTTTATTTGTTTTTTATAATATAAACGAAACGGTATTTAAAGAATAGGAGGTAGGTATATGTCTTTTAAAACTACTGCAGAACACGAAGCTCTTCGTGCAAAGGTAAGAGAATTTGCTGAGAGCGAAATAAAACCAATTGCTTTTATGTTAGACCAGAACAATGAATTTCCAACAGAGGGAATAAAAAAACTTGCTGAACTTGGATTGATGGGAATTCCATATCCTAAAAAATATGGCGGTGCCGGTCTTGATGCTTTAAGTTATGCTATTGCTGTAGAGGAGCTTTCAAGAGTGGACGGAGGAACAGGAGTAATTTTATCTGCTCATGTATCTCTTGGGTCATATCCTATTATGGCTTTTGGAACTGAGGAACAAAAGAAAAAATATCTTGTCCCTTTAGCTAAAGGAGAAAAAATCGGAGCATTCGGGCTTACAGAACCAAATGCAGGAAGTGACGCAGGAGGAACAGAAACAACAGCTGTTCTTGAAGGAGATTATTATATTCTTAACGGAGAAAAAATATTTATAACAAATGCTCCTAAAGCTGATACATATATTATTTTTGCAGTAACAACTCCTGATATAGGAACAAAAGGAATAAGTGCCTTTATAGTTGAAAAAGGCTGGGAAGGATTTACTTTCGGAGATCACTACGACAAACTTGGTATCCGTTCATCATCAACAGCACAGCTTTTATTTAATGATGTAAAAGTTCCTAAAGAAAACCTTCTTGGTAAAGAGGGAGAAGGATTTAAAATTGCCATGGCAACCCTTGACGGAGGACGTATCGGTATAGCATCTCAGGCTCTTGGAATAGCTCAGGGAGCTTACGAACATGCTCTTGAATATGCAAAAGAGAGAATACAGTTTGGAAAACCTATAGCTCAGCAGCAGATAATATCATTTAAACTTGCAGATATGGCAACAAAACTTAGAGCAGCAAGATTTTTAATATACAGTGCAGCAGAGTTAAAAGAAAATCATGAGCCTTACGGAATGGAATCTGCAATGGCAAAACAATATGCGTCAGATGTATGTCTTGAAATAGTAAATGACGCTCTTCAGATTTTTGGAGGAACAGGATACTTAAAAGGAATGGAAGTTGAAAGAGCATACAGAGATGCAAAAATCTGTACAATTTATGAAGGAACAAACGAAATTCAAAGAGTGGTTATAGCTTCTCATATTATTGGAAAAATGCCTAAAGAGGGAGGAAGCAGAAAAGGAAAAGGACCTATTGCAGGGCTTAGAAAGAAAATGATTTTAAAAGAAGGAACAGTGGAAGAGAGAGTAAAAACTCTTGTAGAGGCATTAAAAGCTGACGGATATGATTTCACTGTTGGAATAGATTTAGACACACCGATAACTAAAGCAGAACGTGTGGTAAGTGCAGGAAGAGGAATCGGTAAAAAAGAAAATATGGAACTTATTAAAAATTTAGCAATACAGGCAGGAGCAGCAATAGGATCATCACGTCCTGTGGCAGAAGAATGGAAATTTGTTCCGTTAAACCGTTATGTTGGAATGTCAGGTCAGAAATTTAACGGAAACCTGTATATAGCTTGCGGAATTTCAGGAGCAGGTCAGCATTTAAAAGGAATAAAAGATGCAACAACAATAGTAGCAATAAACAGCAATGCAAATGCTCCTATATTTAAAAATGCAGATTACGGAATTGTTGGAACTATAGAGGAAGTTCTTCCAATCTTAACAGCAGCATTGGATAATGGAGAACCTAAAAAAGAAGCACCTCCTATGAAAAAAATGAAAAAGCCTTTTATAAAAAAATCGGCTCCAAGCTGGAAAACTTATGTATGTAATGGCTGCGGATATGAATATGATCAGGAAATGGGAGATCCTGAAAATGATATTAAACCGGGAACAGCTTTTGAAAAACTTCCTGAAGAATGGATTTGTCCATTATGTGGTGAGGCAAAAGAGGAATTTATTGAAGTTTAAAGTTTAATAAAAAAAGTCAGAGGAGGCTGGAAATTATGCATTGTGTCAGAAAAGTTACAGAAGATTTATACTGGGTTGGAGCAAACGACCATCGTTTAAATCTTTTTGAAAATATACACCCTATTTCTCGTGGAGTTTCATATAACTCTTATCTTTTAATGGATAAAAAAACAGTATTATTTGATACTGTAGACTGGTCTGTATGCCGTCAGTTTTTAGAAAATGTTGCAGCTGTTTTAGGAAAAAGAAATCTGGACTACCTTGTGATAAACCATATGGAGCCTGACCACGCTGCATCAATCGAAGAGGTTATTCTTCGTTATCCTGATGTAAAAGTAATCAGTACAGAAAAGGCATTTATGCTTATGCATCAGTTTGGATTTGATGTGGAAGAGAGAAAAGAAGTTGTAAAAGAGGGAGATACAAAATCTTTTGGAAAGCATACAGTTACATTTGTGGCAGCACCAATGGTTCACTGGCCTGAGGCTATGGTTACATTTGATATAACTAACGGAGTTCTTTTTGCAGCAGATGCTTTTGGTTCTTTTGGAGCACTTGATGGAAAATTGTTTAACGATGAAGTTGATTTTGACAGAGACTGGATTGATGATGCAAGAAGATACTATACAAATATAGTTGGAAAATATGGTCCTCATGTACAGGCACTTCTAAAAAAAGCAGCAGGAATAGATATAAAAATAATATGTCCTCTTCATGGTCCTGTATGGCGTTCAAATCTTGGATATTTTATTGACAAGTATGATAAATGGAGCAGATACGAGCCTGAAGTAAAAGGAGTTATGATTGTATATGCTTCTATGTATGGAAATACAGAGAGTGCAGCCACAGTTCTTGCATCAAGACTTGTGGAAAAAGGAATAAAAGATGTGGTTATGTATGATGTTTCAAACACTCATGTATCACAGCTTATATCAGAAACGTTCAAATACAGTCACATAGTTCTTGCATCTGTAACTTATAATCTTGGAATTTATCCAATGATGCACAATTATCTGATGGATATGAAAGCTTTGAATTTACAAAACCGTACAGTTGCTATTGTGGAAAACGGATCATGGGCATGTGAGTGCGGAAACCTAATGGCAGAATTTCTTGATGATATGAAACAGATGTCTGTTTTAAATGAAAGACTGACAATTGTATCATCATTAAATGAAGAAAAAGCAGATGAAATGGACGTACTTGTTGACGGCATCATTGACTCAATGAAAGATTAAAAAAGAGTTATCTTGAAAAATATATAATTAAAAATAAAATTATCTAAATTAAAAATATCAGCGTAATTTATGCAGCGAGTTCATCGTAAAAAACGATATGTTTGAGGCTTTAGCCGAGTTTATCGTTTTTA
>UQOH01000115.1 GCA_900542625.1 uncultured Fusobacterium sp. | reverse complement strand
ATTATACAAAAGAAAAGCGCGATGGACAATCGCGCTATTTTTTATTTTCTTTTTAAGTAAACTCTTTTTATATTTTCTCTATTATTGTATAATATATTATTGAATATTTTATAAGGAGAAATAAAATGAGTATAAAAAAATCTTTTCAGGACATTTTAGATGAACTTGATAAAGAAAGAAAATATATAGATAAAGAGGTATTTGAAAAAACTCCTCAGAGAATAGAGGATTTCTATAAAGAGTTTTTCTCGGGAATGACTGTAAATCCTTATGATTTTCTGAAAAACAGCTTTCAAGTGCCTAACAATGATTTAATCATTGAAAAAAATATAGATTTTTATTCTATGTGCGAGCACCATTTTCTTCCGTTTTTTGGAAAAATAGCCATTGCTTATATTCCAAATGGAAAAATAGTAGGTTTTGGTGATATTGTAAAAGTGATAGAGGCTTATGCAAAAAGACCACAGCTTCAGGAAAGAATGACAGAACAGATAGCACAGACTATTTTTGAAGGACTGGACTGCAAAGGTGTTTATATTCTTATTGAGGCAGAACATACATGCATGACTATGAGAGGTGTGAAAAAACCCGGAGCAAAAATAGTTACAACAGGAGTAAAAGGGATTTTTGAAGAGGATACTCTTAGAAGAATGGAAGTTTTAAATTTAATAAAAAATTCAGGAGAAATCAATGGATAAAATTATTATAGAAAACCTTGAAATTATTGCTGAACATGGAGTTTTTAAAGAGGAAAAATTTCTTGGGCAAAAATTTATAGTTTCAGCAGAGATGACAACAGACACAAGAGAGGCAGGAAAAACAGGCAGACTTGAGGCATCAACTCATTATGGTTTTGTAGCTGATGATATAGAGAAACTTTTAACAAGCCAGTCTTTCGATTTAATAGAAACATGTGCAGAAAAAACAGCAGAGATGATTTTAACAAAATACCCTCTTATTTCTCAGGTGAAAGTTACTATAAAAAAACCATGGGCACCAATCAGAAAGCATTTTGATTTTGTAGCTGTGGAGATTACAAGAAAATGGCATACTGTGTATCTTTCTTTGGGAACTAACATGGGAGATAAAAAGAAAAATCTTCTTGATGCAATAGAAAATATATCAAAACTTGAAAATACAAAGGTGACAGCTCAAAGTACGATTCTTGAAACAGAGCCTTTCGGTTATAAAGAGCAGGATATGTTTCTTAATGCCTGTCTTGAAATAAAAACTCTTTTTACAGCTCAGGAACTTCTTGAAAAACTTCTTGAAATAGAACTTGAAATGGGAAGAGTAAGAGTTATAAAATGGGGACCAAGAGTTATTGACATTGATATTCTTTTCTTTGATGATGAGGTAATTCAGGATAAAAATCTTGCTGTTCCTCATCCATGGATATGTGAAAGAATGTTTGTTCTTGAACCTCTGTGTGAAATAGCACCAAACCTTGTTCATCCTCTTGAGAGAAAAACAATAGGAACATTAAAAAGAATTTTAGAAAAAGAAACAGAAAAATAAATTTTTAAATGTATACATACAATAATAAATTTTGAAAGGAAGTAATCATGATAATATACTCAAAAGGCAAAAAACTAGAACTTGGAAAAAGAACTTTGATTATGGGAATTTTAAATGTCACAACAGATTCTTTTTCAGATGGAGGAGATTACACAGATATTGATACAGCTGTTGCCAGAGCAAAAGAGATGGTTGAGCAGGGAGCAGATATCATTGATATTGGCGGAATGTCTACAAGACCCGGACATGAAGAGATTTCAGTAGAACTTGAAATGAAGAGAGTTATTCCTGTTATAAAAAGAATAGCTGCTGAAGTTGATACGATTATTTCCATTGATACATACAGATATGAGGTAGCTGAAGAGGCTTTGAAAAATGGAGCTCATATTATAAATGATGTTTGGGGTCTGCAGTATGATAATGGTGAGATGGCAGCTGCTGCAGTAAAATATGATGCAGCTGTAATTGCTATGCATAATCAGAACGGAACTCATTATGAAAAAGATATTATGCTTTCTATGAGAGAGTTTTTTAAAAAAACTTTTGAAATTGCAGAAAGAAACGGACTGGCTAAGGATAAAATAATAATTGATCCGGGAATTGGTTTTGGAAAAGATATGGAGCTGAATCTTGAAGTTCTTCACAGAATGAAAGAGATTGCAGATATGGGTCCGATACTTCTTGGAGCATCAAGAAAAAGATTTATAGGGACAATACTTAACGGGCTTCCTCCAAAAGAAAGAATGGAGGGAACAGTTGCTGTAACTGTTGCAGGAATTGAAAGAGGAGCAGATATAGTAAGAGTTCACGATGTTTTGGAAAATAAAAGAGCTGCTTTAGTGGCAGACGCAGTAATAAGAAGATAAGGGAGAAGAAAAATGAAATTATGCATTGTTTATACTCCATGCAGAGTCAGATAAGATAGGGCTGTATGGAGAATAATTAAACTATCAGATTTTGACTTTGCATTTTTTAATTAAATTAAAATTAAAAAAGGAGTAAAGTTAAAATGAATAAATTAGAAAAAATAAAAGATTTAAAAAATTTTTATTTATTTGCAATAGGACAGTTTGTATCTCAATTCGGGAGTAAAATGACAAGTTATGGGCTTGTTTTATGGTCATATAAAGAAAGTGGTTCAGTTCTTGTTACTTCAACTCTTGCTGTATGTTATCTTATACCTGAAATATTTTTAAGTTTTATTGCAGGAGGTATAAGTGATAAATGGAATAAGAAAAAAATAATGCTTACAGCAGACAGTGCAGCAGCTGTATTTTCCTTTGTAATTTTGATACTATTAATTTTAGGGAAATTAAAAATAGAATATCTTTATGCTGCTAATTTTTTTCTTGGAGTGGGAGATGCTTTTCAAAATCCTGCATCAGAAACAGTAATATCTATTATTGTTTCAAAAGAAAATTATATTAAAACAAGCGGGATACGTTCTTTTTTTAACTCTGTTATAGTAGTTTTTGCACCTGTTGCTGCAGTTTCTGTTTATGCTTTTATGGGTCTTAAATTCATAATAATAGTTGATCTGCTGACTTTTGTATTTGCATTTTTATCATTGGCACTTTGGGTAAAAATTCCTGATATACCTTTTCTGCATAAAAAAAGCGAAAAAATATATAAGGAATGTCTGCTTGGATTAAAGTATCTTTTTAATAGAAAAGATATTCTAAGCCTTATTTATTTTATGGGATTTATAAATTTTGTTGCAGGAATGTATGATACAGGGCTTGCTCCAATGATACTTTCAAGAACCGGAGGAAATGATATTCAGTTGGGAATAGTAACAAGTTCCATAGGAATATCAGGAATATTAGGAAGTTTTATAGTATCTAAAGTTCATACAACTAAAAGGGCTTCACTTATGATAAATATAATGGTATTTTCTTTTTTGATATGCAATATAATGCTTGGAATAGGAAGAAATTATTATATTTGGACAGCAGCAGTTTTGATGGGGCATTTTTTTGTCCCTCTTCTTCTTGCAAATATGGAATATATTATGAGAACAAAAGTTCCTTTGGAAATGCACGGAAAAGTATTTTCAGCAAGAAATACAATTCAGTATGCGTCACTTCCTTTGGGAAATCTTTTATGCGGTTTTCTGGCAGATTCATTTTTTGAACCGTATATGTATAAAGATGGAATAATACAGAGTTATATAAGAATGTTCACAGGTAAAGGAGCAGGAAGCGGTCTTGCTTTAATGTATATTTTTTTAGGTTTGCTTGGCTTTGCAGGATGTCTGCTTTTTAAGAAAAATAAAAATTTTAAAAAATTAGATGAATAATAAAATAAAAACCCCAGCCTGATTTTTCAGGACTGGGATTTTTTAATTAAATATTAATATTTTATTGTATTAATAGATAAGATTTCTAATTTTTTTGTTCCTTCTTCAGCTTTAAGTTTAACAATATTTTTAATTTCATTTATTTTTTCTTCTGTAATTTTATCATTTTCTAATAGATTAATTCCAATAGAAGCGATTACTTCTCCCTTATAATTATATAAAGGAGCTCCTATTCCTATTGTTCCTTTTGCATAATCTCCAAAAGAAATAGCAACACCCTCTTTTTTTATTTTATTTAAAGTATTTATTAAGTCAGAAGATTTTATTTGGGCATTTTCTTTTTCTATGACATCCTTTATATAACTTTTTATAAATTTATCAGATTTATTAGCTAATATTGCTTTTCTTGTTGCTCCACAATGTAAATAGAATTCATTCCCAAATCTTTCAATTACTCTTACACTTTCTTTTCCGTTAACCCTTTCTATGACAGTTCCTTTATAACCTATAGGGACCATTAAAAAGGAGTCTACTCCTATTTTTAAAGATAAATCTTCTAATATAGGATAAATAATTTTTTGTATATTCATTCCTAAAGAAGCAACTTGTCCTAAAGAAATTAAAGCTGGACCTAGTTTATAAGTATTTTTTTCATCTTTTAGTAAGTATAAACTTGTAGTTAATGTCTTTAATAATCCAAACGCAGTTGTTTTGGGAATACTTAATAATGTGCAGATTTCTACTAAACTTAATCCTTCAGGATATTTTTTTAACAATTCTAATATTTCTATAGCTTTATTTATACTTTTAATCATTTAATTTATTCCTTTCATAATTAAATTTTTATTTATAGAACAAGATAATTAAGAATAGT
>UQOH01000114.1 GCA_900542625.1 uncultured Fusobacterium sp. | reverse complement strand
TGTAAAAGAGTTATAATTTAATTGTGCATATGCACAATTAAATTAATCAGGAGATTTTTATGGCAAGAAATAAAAAAATAAGATGCTGCCGTGTATTAAATGAAGAAACTATTTTTAAACCAGCTGGTATCCCTTTATCTGAAATGGATATTATAGAACTTGAGGCTGATGAAATAGAAGTTATAAGACTATGTGACTATGAGCAGAAAAGTCAGATAGAGGCAGCTCAGATAATGAAAATCTCAAGAGGGACTATTCAGAGACTTCTTATATCAGGAAGGAAAAAAATTCTTGAGGCTCTTCTTTATCAGCAGGCTGTTAAATTAAAAAATAACTTTTCAAATTATATAGAAAATATACAGGAGATGATTGATATGAATGAAAAATTTTTAAGAGTTGCATTTTCTACAAATGATGAAATGAATATTGAAGGACATTTTGGACACTGCAGTAAATTTGTTATTTTTTCTGTTGAAGAGGGTAAAATTGTAAATAAAGAATGTGTTACTGCACCTGAACATGCTCCGGGAGCATATCCTAAATTTATGTCTGAAGAAAAAGTTAATGTAATCATAACTGGAGGAATGGGACATAAAGCTATGGACATGCTTACAGCATTTGGTATTGAAGTAATCCTTGGAGCAGAGGGGAACATTGAAGATGTTATGGCAGTTTACTTAAAAGGAGAACTTAAATCTAATGGCGCTGCTTGTGCTCATCATCATCACGATCATGACCATCACCATGAACATGAACACCATCATGGAGAAGGACATAAATGCGGCGGACACTGTGGGAACAAATAGAAATTATAAACTATGACAATTATAAATAAGAATAAAATCCTCTAGAAAAAAATATCGAGAATTTTATTCTTATTTTTTATTCTTTTTCATTTTTTATTTACATTTGTCACGATTTCATGTAAAATAATAAGGTAGCATTATAAACTAATATAGAGGTGAATTTTAAATGGACACGTATTCCTCGTGGAATATAGAATTTAAAAAAGCTAAAAAATTAAATATCTAAACTCTTTATCGTTTTTCTTATTTTAAGAATGGTAAGGAGTTCTTAAAATGGAAGGTGACTAAATGATACAAATTTTCAAAACTAATCCTATGGATAAGCTGGAAAGTATCTATTTCAAAGATGATGAAGAAATAATAAGAGATTTATCTATATTTAGAGAAAAGAATACTTGGATTAATCTTACAGACCCTAATGATGAAGATATTGCTGCTATTCAGGAATCATTAAATATTCCTATTGAGCACTTAAAAGCAGCTTTGGACGAAGAGGAAAAATCTCGTTTGGAAATAGACGGAGATATTTTATTGATAATTATAGACGTTCCTATTCACAGCGAAAAGGATAAATGTTCATTTACTACAATACCCCTTGGTATTATAGTTTTAAAAGATAATATAATTACTGTTACAACAGAAAAATTTCCTCTTATAGATGAATTTGTAAAAGGAAGAATAAAAGGATTTTTTACTTATAAGAAAACAAGATTTATTTTACAGCTTCTTTTTAGAAATACATCTTACTATCTGTATTACCTAAGACAAATAGGACGTGTAAGTGACGTTGTGGAAAATCGTTTAAAAAAATACATGGAAAATGAAGAGCTTATGCTGCTTCTTGAATTAGAGAAAAGTTTGGTTTATTTTACAACTTCTTTAAAATCTAATGAGGCAGTTTTAGATAAGATTATGAGATTGCAGCTTGTTAAAAAGTATCCTGATGATATAGATTTATTGGATGACGTTATTATCGATACTAAACAGGCCATAGAAATGGCAAGTATCTATTCAAGTATTTTAAGCGGAACAAGAGATGCTTTTTCTACTGTTATGTCAAACAACCTGAACAATGTAATGAAAAGATTAACTTCTATTACAGTTGTTCTGGCTATCCCAACTATCATTTCCGGTATATGGGGAATGAACGTTGATGTCCCTTTTGCAGGAAACCCTTTTGGATTTGCAGCTGTAATACTTATATCTGTCCTTTTAAGTATTATTATTACTTATCTGCTTTCTAAAAATAAAATGTTATAGTTAAATTTATAAAAAAATACCAGCACACAACGCTGGTATTTTTAATTTTAATTTTTTATTTAATTGTAAACTGATTTGTGCTTTCATTATAAATATATCCATTCTTTTCAAAATGATTTATAAGTTCAGCCTTATCTATATCCATATCATCACACAAATTGTCTAATGATGAATAAAAATCTCTCAGTTTCATATTTATCATGCTGTAAGCAATATTGATGTCCATTTTTAAAAAATTCATTTTTTGTTTCCCCTATTCTGTTATTCAGCTGCTTTTGCCTCAGCAATTATTTTTGCTGCTACATCGTCTGGTGCATAATCATATTTTATAAATTCAAATTCAAATCTTCCTCTTGCCTGAGTCATAGATTTTAAATCTACTGCATAACCAAGAACTTCCTTATGAGGAACTTCAACAGTTATTTTCTGCTCATTATAATCCATAGGATCCATTCCTAAGATTTTACCTCTTCTCTTATTCATATCTCCCATAATATCTCCTGTATACTCTTCAGGAACTATAATTTCCATTTTTACGATAGGCTCAAGAATAACAGATGATGCCTGTTCAACTGCTTTTCTAAATGCTAAAATAGCAGCCTGTTTAAATGAAAGCTCGTTAGAGTCAACAGGGTGGTAAGATCCATCATATAAAGTTGCTTTGAAATTGATTACAGGATATCCTGCAAGGAATCCTCTCTTTCTGGCTTCATGAAGTCCTTTTTCAACTGCTGGAAGATATTGTCTAGGAACAACTCCACCTTTAATATTATCTACAAACTCAAATTCTGCATCATATAGAGGTTCAAATTTGATAAATACATCTCCGTATTGTCCTGCTCCACCAGATTGTTTTTTATGTTTTCCTTGTACAGAAACCTCTTTTCTGATTGTTTCTCTGTAACCGATTTTTGGTGTACTTAAAGTAGCCTGTACTTGGAATTTATTAAATAATTTTGAAATTACTGTCTGTAAATGTGTTTTTCCTTGTCCACCAATAAGAAGTTCTTTTGTTTCTACATTTCTTACTACAGTTAAACTTGGGTCTTCTTCTATAAGCTTTTGAATAGCTGTACTTATCTTATCGTCATCAGATTTTTTTACAGGTATAACATTCATATATAAACAAGGTTTAGGGAAAGGCACTTTCTTAAACACTATTGGATTAGCTTTGTCACAAATTGTATCTCCAGTTTTTAAATCTTGTATTTTTGTAGTTGCTGCTATATCTCCTGCCACAACTCTGTCAGTATCTCTTTGTTTGATACCTCTTACGAAATACAGATTAGCAATTCTTTCTTTTCTTCCCTGTGTTGAGTTTAGAACTTCCATATCTTTAGTAAGAGTTCCGGATACTACTCTGAACAGAGATATTTTTCCGATAAATGGGTCTACTATTGTTTTGAATACAAATGCTGAGAATGGCTCATCCATACTTACTTTTCTGTCTATTCTTTCATGTGTATCAGGGTTAGTTCCATGAATTACTCCGCCTCTTGCTTCTTCAGGAGTAGGCATATAGTTAAACATCATATCAAACAATGTGTGTACACCAATAAGATTTGCTGCTGAACCAACAAGAACAGGAACAACATCTCCGTTTATAACACCTTTACGAAGACCTGCTTTAATTTCTTCTTCTGTGAAATCTTCACCGTTAAAGAATTTTTCCATAGCCTCTTCACTTGTTTCTGCAACAGCTTCTAAAAGAAGATTTCTTACATCTTCAAAATCTTCATGTGGAACTAATTCTTTGTCAACACAGCATTCTCCGTTGAATACTCTGCATTTTTTCTCTATAACATTGATAAATCCTTCAAAGTTTTCTCCTTCTCCCAATGGAATACAGAATGGAGCAACTTTCTTACCAAATTTTTCTTTTAAATCAAGAAGAATTTTTTTATAGTTTACTGCTCCCTTATCCATTTTGTTAATGAAAAGGATTCTTGGAAGTTTTCTTTCCTCAACCATTCTCCATGCTTTTTCAGTTCCAACTTCTATACCTGCACTTGCGTCAAGAACAATTACTGCTCCTCCTGTTACAGCCAGTGCAGAGATAACCTCCCCTGAAAAATCAAAGTAACCAGGTGTGTCCAAAATATTAAATATTTTTTCTTGGTAATCCAAAGAAATAACAGAAGTGTTTATTGAAAATTGTCTATTTATTTCTTCATCGTCATAATCTGACAATGTATTTCCTTTTTCTATACTTCCCATTTTACTTGTAACATTTGCTGCAAATAACAGTGCTTCAACTAAAGATGTTTTTCCTGAACCTCTGTGACCTAAAAAGCTTACGTTTCTAATTTTATCTGTAGTATAGTTTTTCATAGTGCTTCCCTCCGTATTAATATTTTGCAGAACTTTCGTATCTAATACTTTATATAGCCCATAAAATGAAAATAAGCAAGCACTTTTTTAATTTTTTTTATTTTTCTGCAATAAAAAAAGAGAGATTAAACTCTCTTAGATTATGTATAATTAGTTTATTTTTTCTAATAGCCCTTTTCCAGCTTTGAATTTTATACTTTTTCTAGCTTCGATTTGAACTTCTACTCCAGTTTTAGGGTTTCTTCCCATTCTTGGTGCTCTTTCAACAACTTCAAATTTTCCCCATCCAATGAAATTGATTGATTCTCCTGATACTAT
>UQOH01000113.1 GCA_900542625.1 uncultured Fusobacterium sp. | reverse complement strand
TAAACTTTCTTATTTTTTATAAGTCAAAATTCTATACTTTCCTAATAAATAAAAAGGACTGATGAACAGTCCTTTTACTTGATTTTCTATTTAGTTAAATAGAATCTTTCCAATTTTTTCAAAATACATATTACAAAACGCAAAATCCAGATTTTTTTATCTTCTCTCAAATACTGCCTCCTGTAAAGCTGTTTTCTATATTCCCGTATCAGAGTCCTGTGCATTTGCTATAAAATATTCAAAAGCTATGATTTCAGCCTTTTCAGTGTCAATTCTTCTCAATGAAGATTCACCTGCTTTAATCTGCTTTTCCACAGCCTCTTTCCATTCTGCAAATGATTCATAAGGACTTTCTGCAGGGATTGTTTCTCCGCTTTCCATAAGCTCCTCAATGTGCTCAAGAAGTGCCTTGTCGTTTTCCATTTCCTTGAAATAGTTTACTTCCCTCTGAACCGATTTTTTTAATTTCTCAACCTGCCCTGTGATGATTTCCTTTGTTTCTGTTATGTTTGCCATTTTCTTTCCTCCTAAAGTTTTCATTTTTTATTTTTTTCTTCGAGCTCTTAAGACTCCTAGATTATATTACAGATTTTTAAAAAGCGTCTTTTTTCTATGAAGACAGCGGAAACGGCGGAAAACAAATTTAACTTTTTTACCCTCATAAACCTTTACAGCAGAAGAGATTTCTGCGATTTTTCCTCTATATTTTTTGTTATTAAAAATTTAAATAAAATATCTCTTTCACGAGAAAACATCCGGCTCTCTCTATTTGTTTTGTATTGTAGTTGGGTATATTGTAGTTGGGTGTTTGGTATGCAGTTTTTACATGGGGTCAGTGATATTTTTTTCATGCCCTCTCTGCAAAATCTGCAACCCCTTTAGTGTGTGTTATATATTTTTTTGATTATTATAGATTGATTAGTTATAGAAGGATCTTTGGTAGGAAACTTTTTCCTTTGATCAGAGGAAAGTTTTTTCTGCCCCTCATGAAATTTTTTCCTTTGTTCTGTTTTAACACTTACAAGTTATCAAATGAAAATTTTTCTGTTGTTCTACATCAGAACTCATGGGTATCAGATGAAAAAATTGTCTTTGTTCTGTTTCTGCCTCTCCAATATATTATTAGAATTTTTGAATATTTTTTAAAAATAATCTTGAAAACTCGTATGCTTAGGGGTATAATTGTATCAACATTATATGTCTTATTCAAAAATAGAATACATTTTATATCTTTTGTCTAGTTAATTTCTGTATAATTAATTTTAATTAATTATACACTTACAAAAATAAAAAAAGTGCTGTAAAATAAGCACATTTTATGTAATAAATATAAAATTTTAATATTTTTTTGAGAATTTTTTCTGTATAATTAATCAAGATTATTTCTACACAACTAACAAACAATTTGACAGACTAACAATTTATAGAAATTTTTTATTTTTCAAAAAATATTAAAATTCTTAAGGGGAGGTCTGGTATTTATGGGTAAAAATTATGTTGAAAGTTCACTGAAGAGATTTCTTAAGAGAAAGGTAAAAATAACTTTAGGGCTTATTGTGACGTTTTTAATTACAGGTGCTGTTGGGTATGCTGAGGAGTATAAAGACAGTTTATTGGGAAATAAAGGATACATAATTACAAAAAGTGAGGATATAGTTGATAAAGACAGTATCTCACTTGAAGCTAACGTAGAAAATGCTAAAGGAGATGTAGGAATAATAAATATAGAAAATGGAGAAACGGTAAATTTAAAAACTACTACAGGAGATATCTCTTTAAAAGTAAACACTTCTCATAAGGGAGAAGGAATTCATTTAGAAGGCAGCGTGGAAAATAGCAATACTTTAATTATAGAATCTGCTGGAAAAATAAATATAGATATAACGTCTACTAAGGAAGATATAGCACCTAACAAGGGAATTGTTAAAGGAATAATTTCAAATGGAAATTCAATCGTAAATTTAACTGCAAATGAAATAATTATAAACTCTTTAACAAATTCTCGTGCTACAAGTTATGGAGTTGATTCTGATGGAACTGGTACTTTAACTTTAGCAGGAAAAACTAATGTAAATGGAGAAAAAGACCCTGCAGCAAAAATATCTATAACTTCTGAAAGTAAAAATTGGATTTCATATGGACTTAGGGCAAAAAATGGAGCTGAAAATACTTTAAAAGGTAAAGAAATAAAAATTGACTCTATAGGTAATGGCGATGCCAATACTTATGGAGTACATGGAGATAAGGGAAAAAATAATTTAACTGGCCAAAAAATAACAATCTCTACTACCAATAAAGCAGGAGTAGCATATGGATTAAGTGGAGATAAGGCGGCTCAAAATACTTTGATTGGAGAACATATAGAAATATCAGCTACAGCTGAATGTGGAGCTTCATACGGTGTTTATGGAAAAAATTTAAATCAAAACACTTTAACCAATGGAAATATAACAATAAGCGCTACAAATAAAAATAAAATTTCACATGGAATACATGCAGAGAGTAATGCTAAAAATATTTTAGATGGAACAGATATAAATATTACATCTCAAGGAAAGCAAGAAAGTGCTGGTATCTATACAAAAGGAGAAGCAGAAAACAAATTATCAGCAACAGGAAATATAAATATAACTACAATATCAACCACAACTGATAATGACCCAATGCTTGGAACATCTACTGCAGGAATATTTAACGAAAGTAATACAAGTTTATCAGGAAAAAATATTTCTATTTTATCTTTCTCGAAATCAGAAAGTAATTTTGGAGTATCTTCTACAGGAATAACAAATTTAACAGCAACAGACAAAATAGAGATAAAAACTCAAGGTAAACAAATTGGAGATTATCAAAATATTACTGGTATAGATAGTTCTGCTGGCGGAACAGCTGAACTTAATTCCGAGGAAATTTGGATAGAATCAATAGCAGAAGAAGGTTCAAATACACAAAGAGTTGAAGGTATATTCGCAGGTAGAAATGATACAGCGGAAAAAACATCACTAAATACTTTAACTTCAACAGGAACAAATGGAATTACAATAATTGCAAAAAATGGTATAGAATCATCAGGAATTTACACAGGAACTGGAGCAACTAATACATTAGATTCTGTTGGAGAAATTTATATAGAATCAGCTGGAAAAGAAACTGGTTATGGAATATATGCAAATAATGAAACAGCTAGTCTAAATACAGATACAACAGTAAATATATCTTCACAAAATAATTTAACAATAAAAACTATAGGAGAAAAATTATCATATGGAGTCTTTTTAGAAAGTCATACACCAAAAATTTCTATTTTATCTTTAAATGCAGATAAAATAGTAGATATTAAATCAACAAGCACAAATCAGAATGCTTACGGAATTTATGGACAGAGAAGTGATATTGATATGACTTTTGAAAGTGCAACTATATTTGCTAAAAGTTCACAAGATAAAGCTTATGGAGTCTTTACTAAAAACAGCACTTTAGATACAATAGGAAATACAACTATAAATGTTTCTGGAAAGAAAATAGATGATTCTTTAGTTCTATCAAACGAGCAAAAAGAAGCCGCTAGATTAGCACTAGCAAATGGAAATAATACTATCAGTAAAGTACTTACAGATGCCAATGGTAATGGCGGAGCTGTTACACAAGGTATAAGAGCTGATAAATCAACAATGACTTATGATGGCGACCTTTTTGTTTCATCAAGTGATATTGCAATGACTTCAATAGGAACAATTTCTGAAAATCAAGATTCTCATATTATAGTTAATGGAAACAGCCATTTCCAAGGAAATAAATATCTAATAGCACTTGGAGAAACTACAAACAAATTGATTGCTAGACCAGTTATTCAAGCTCTTGATGGTGGAAATATTACTTTAAATGGCGGAACACTTATAGAAAGTATGACATCTGAGCACGACGAGTCAGACCATATTGCAAATGTTGGAATTTATGCACAAGGACATACAGATATAACTACTGGAAAAACAACTTCAGAACTAAATATTTTTGGAGATACAACTATAAATTCTGACATAGCTGTAATGGCAACTGCCGGAGGACACGTTCATATAAATACAACAGACTCTCACCAAAGAGACATAATCCCTGGTATAGTAAATATTACAGGAGATTTAGTTGCAGGAAAACATGAATCTACTATTGATATTACAGGAACAACTGTTAATGTAACAGGAGAAGTCATTGGGGCAAACGGTGGAGCTGTAAGTCTTGATATGTCAAATGGCGGAACTTTCATAGGAAGAGCAGATGACTATTTCCACGTAGATGACTTTAGTGGTATGGATTTCCGTAATGACAAACTTTCTTTGGATATTACATCTGGCGGAACTGTTTCAATAAAAATGGACAATAATGCAGTATGGGATGTAATTGGACAAAGTTATGTAACAAATCTTGAATTTGGAGAAAAAGGCGGAACTGTAGATTTAACATACGAAGGAAATGCTTTAAGAATTAAAAATCTTACAGGACAAGGTACATTTAACTTAGCACTTTACAGTGACAATAACACTTCTACATACGAAAAAGAAGATGGAAATATGCTGTATATCTACAATGCTGAAAATGCAGGAGAACAGACAGTAAATCTGGCTGAAAGTGCATTATATATAGATTATGGAGAAAAAGTTCGTTTTGCTACTTTAGGTAAAGATGCATATGGAAAAGTATCATTTAAAGTTGAAGATGTAAAAGAAGAAGGAATAAATG
>UQOH01000112.1 GCA_900542625.1 uncultured Fusobacterium sp. | reverse complement strand
CAGAGGGAAGGGAGAAAATAGAGAAATTTCTATTTTCTCTGTCCTCAGCTTTAAAACAGGACAGGAAAGTAATATTCAGAAAATTCGGCAGTTTTGAAGTGAGAAAAACCAAAAGGACTCATATAAACAACCCGAAAAATCCTGAAGAGATATTACAGATAAAAGAAAAAAAGTCACATGTAAAATTTAAATCAAGCAAGCTGTTAGATGATATGCTGTGTGATAACATAAAAAAATAAAAATAAAAAAATCAGGCTGGCTGACTGCCGACCTGATTTTTTCATGCTACTATTTTATTTATAGATATGGTATAATTTTAAACGTACAGGAGGTGTGGGAAATGTTTGATAAAAAGGGAATCGCTCTGGGAGTAGATGATTTTAAAAAAATAATAAATGAAAATTGTTATTATATAGATAAAACAAAGTTTATAGAAAATATAACAAAAGATAAAGCAGAAGTAAAACTTTTCACACGTCCAAGACGTTTTGGAAAAACTCTTAATATGTCTATGCTGAAATACTTTTTTGATGTAGAAAACAAAGAAGAAAATAGAAAACTTTTCGATGGTTTATATATAGAAAACTCTCCTGTAATAGAAGAACAAGGAAAATATCCTGTTATCTTTATTTCTATGAAAGAGATACAGGCATCAAATTTTGAAAGCTGTATAGAAACTATAAAAATATTATTAGAAAATTTATTTAAAAATTTTAGATTTCTATTAAAAGAATTAGATGAACTTGATAAACCAACTTTTATGAAATATGCCACACAACAAATATCAACAGAAGAAGCTAAGAAAGGATTAAAAGTTTTATCTGATTTATTAAGTAACTATTATAATGAGAAAGTTGTTGTCTTAATAGATGAATATGATTCACCTTTAATAGCTGCTTATGAACATAATTATTATGATGAAGCTGTATTGTTCTTTAAAGGACTGTATGGAAATGTTTTAAAAACTAATCTTAACTTAAAAATGGGAGTAATGACAGGAATTGTAAGAGTTGCTCAGGCAGGAATATTTTCTGACTTAAACAATCTTATCGTTTACACTATATTAGATAAAGAATATTCAGAATACTTTGGACTTACTGAAGATGAAGTTACAAAGGGATTAGATTATTATGATTTAGAATATAATATAGAAAAAGTAAAAGAATGGTATGACGGATATAAATTTGGAGCAACAGAAGTATATAATCCTTGGAGTATTTTAAATTATATTTCAAGAAAAGAATTAAAAGCATACTGGATAAATACAAGTTCCAATGTAGTTATCAAAGAAATGCTTAAAAATTCAGGTTCAGATGTTTTTAAGATATTAGAAGATTTGTTTAGTAAAAGAGATGTATCTGTTATAGTAAGTGATAATATTGCTTTAGGAAAACAGCTTGCTCAAAGTGAAGTATGGGAATTATTACTATTTTCAGGTTATCTGACTGTAAAAGAAAAAGTAAGTCAAAAAGAATATTTAGTAAGAATACCAAATCAAGAGATACTTTCATTTTTCAAAGATACTTTTTTAACAATATTATTTGGTGAGCTTACAATAGTTAAAAATGCAGTAGATGCTTTACTTAATAAAGATATTGATAGAATAAAGGAGATTATTGAAAAGTTAGTTCTTAATGCTATGAGCATTTTTGATACTGATAAAAGATACGAAAATAATTATCAGCTTCTTCTTTCAGGATTTTTCTATGCACTTGACGGAGTATATTTAGTATATCCAAATACAGAAAGCGGATATGGAAGAGCAGATATTATTCTTGAAGCTCTTGATAAAACAAAACCAAGCTATATTTTAGAGCTTAAAAAAGCTGATGAGAAAAATATAGAAAAAAAAGCAGAAAAGGCTGCTGAACAGATAGAAAATAAAAAATATGATGCCGTCCTTGAAAGAAAAGGAATAAAAGATATAGTTAAAATCGGAATAGCCTTTGATGGTAAAAGAGCAGAATTTGAATATTAAAAAATAAAAAAATCAGGCTGGCATAAAAACCAGCCTGTTTTTATTTTAATTCCATAACACTTTGACGTTCTATGACAGATGGAGAAACCAAAACTTTCATAGGAACATAGCTTTTTAAACCAGCCTGTTTTATAAGAAGTTCAACAGCTGTTTTTGCCATATATTCACTATTTGTATCAATGCTTGATAAAGGCGGCTCTACAAAACCTGAAAAAACAGAGTTGTTAAAACTCAAAATACTTACATCTTCAGGAACTTTTATATTGTGCTCTTTAAGGGTATTTAAAAGCCCTACAGCAACGTTTTCGTTTACAGCAAAGAACACAGAAGGAAGTTTTCTTTTGCTTTCCATAAATTTTTTCATAGCCTGTGCTGCACTGTCAACAGTAAGCTCACATTCAAGAAGAATAGTGTTGTCAGATAAATTTTTTTTGTTTAGATATTTCAAAAAGAAAGTTTTTCTCAATTCGTGTCTTGTTTCTCCAAAAAGATTTAACACATATTCAGGTCCTGCAAAACCAATACTTTTGTGATTTTTCCCTATAAGATAGTTAATTCCTTTTTTCACTCCCAAAATCAAATCTGAAATAACACAGGAATAATCTTTTCCTTCAGGATAGCTTTCAAGAAAAATAAGATTTTTAGTGAGCTTTTCCATGCTTTCAAACTCTTTATGTGAAAAGTGCCCTATAACAACTGCACCGTCAATTTTTTTATTTGAACCAGAAATATATTTCTCTTTTTTTGCATCATATTGAATTTTTATAGTTTCGATTTTTTTATTGAAACACTCCTGCTCCACAAAACCTTTTAAATAAAGATAATAAGGGTCAAGAACATGCTCTTGTATATTGGTTGTTTCAATTATTCCAATACAGTTTTTTATTGGAGAAGAAGTTTTGCTTTTTAATCTGCTTTTTTTGCTTTGAAGAGTTTTGTATCCTGAACTCTTAGCAACAGTTTTTATTATATTTCTTGTTTCTTCACTTGTACGAAGAGTTTTATCGTTATTTAAGACTCTTGAAATAGTTCCGATAGAATATCCTGTTATTTCTGCAAGATTTTTTAATGTAATCACTTCTGCCTCCTAAAATGATTTTAATGAAATTTCAGTATGTTTTTATTTAGTCTAACAGATATTTATAATAAATACAATAGATGTAAATATGAAAATAAAAAAGCTAAGAAAAACTTTTAAAAACAAAAGAATATTGATAGAAAAAACCTAGTATGGTATACTAAAATTAAAAGAAAAATAAGGAGCAGAGATATGAAAGATGTTGTTACTTTAAAAGTGAAGAGGGACAGATTAAAAATATATCTTGATCCAGAAAATGAATTTTTTGAAATAAAAAGAAATTTATTGGATAAAATAACAGAGGCCAAAACTTTTGTGGGCAAAATAAAAACAGCTGTTGAGTTTGCAGGAAGAGAGATTACAGACGAAGAGGAAGACGAACTTCTTAATGTAATAAGAGAAAACAGTGATATGGAAATAACATATGTTTTTTCAAACGGAAAAGAAGATCCTAAAATGAAGGCTGTTTTTGATTCTGTAAAAGGTGAAGGAAAGGTAAAATTTTACAAAGGTATACTTAGATCGGGAAATCTTTTGGAATATGACGGCAGTATAATAATTTTTGGAGATGTAAATCCCGGAGGAATTGTAAAAGCAGGCGGTTCTGTTATTGTTTTGGGATATCTTAACGGAACAGTGTATGCAGGGGTTGAAAGCGGGAAAAATGCTTTTATAGGTGCTCTTCATATGAATCCTATACAATTAAAAATAGGTGATTATATTGCACGTAATCCTAATTCTCAGATGGAAACCAATAAAAAAATAAAAAAAGACGGTAAATTTGAAATAGCTTATGTAAATGGAGAGAATATTTTTATAGAAAATTATAACAAAGATATGCTTGATATTATGCTTGAAAATAAGAGTTAGGAGGACTTGGATATGGGGAAAGTGTTAGTAGTAACATCAGGAAAAGGCGGAGTAGGAAAAACAACAACAAGTGCCAACATAGGAACAGGACTGGCTCTTGAAGGATATAAAGTTCTTCTGATTGATACAGATATCGGGCTTAGAAATCTTGATGTTGTAATGGGTCTTGAAAACAGAATAGTATATGATCTGATAGATGTTATCGAGGGAAGATGCAAGATAAAACAGGCTCTTATAAGAGATAAAAGAAATAAAAAATTAAGCCTTCTTCCTGCTGCACAGACAAGAGAAAAAACAGATATTACTCCTGAGCAGATGAAAGAGCTTATAGACGCAATAAAAGAGGATTTTGATTTTATAGTTATAGACTGTCCTGCCGGAATAGAACAGGGATTTAAAAATGCAATAGCAGCTGTTGATGAGGCAATAGTTGTAACTACTCCTGAAATATCAGCTGTAAGAGATGCAGACAGAATAATAGGTCTGCTTGAGGCAAATGAAATAAAAAATATAAAACTTATTGTAAACAGACTTAGAATAGAGATGGTAAAACAGGGAAATATGCTTAGTGTACAGGATATAGTTGATATTCTTGCAATAGAAGTTCTTGGTGTTGTTCCTGATGATGAGAGCATAGTTATCTCTACAAACAAAGGAGAGCCTCTGGTATACAGAGGAAAATCTCTGGCGGCAGAGTCTTATAAAAATATTGTTCAAAGAATTTTGGGAAAAAATATCCCTCTTCTTGAACTTGACACAAAAAAAAGTTTTATGCTGAAATTAAAAAATATTTTTGGTAACTAAAAAAGCATTGAAAAATAAAAGAAAAATTATGAACGCATACAAAATAAAAAAATTTTTT
>UQOH01000111.1 GCA_900542625.1 uncultured Fusobacterium sp. | reverse complement strand
CTTCTTTCTTGTATTCTGTCAGAAAAAAATATTCCTCACAGAATAATTGAAACAGAGGCAAATATCGGCGGAGGTTCTATGCCGGGAGAAACTATCAAAAGTTTTGGAATAGAATTTCTTTTTAATATTTCATGCAATGAACTTGAAGAGAGATTCAGAAAAGCTGAAATTTCTGTTATTGGAAGAATAGAAAAAAATAAATTTATTTTGGATATAAAAACAATAGATGAACAGGATATAATAATCCTTGGAGATATTGCTGAAAAACTCTTTGGAGGAATAAACCAATGAGAAATATTATAATTGGAACTGCAGGGCATATTGACCATGGGAAAACAACCCTTGTAAAATATCTTACAGGAAAAGACACAGACACTCTTCCTGATGAGAAAAAAAGAGGAATGACAATAGATTTGGGATTTTCATATCTTGATATCTCTGAAAACAGAAGAGCGGGAATAATTGATGTTCCCGGTCATGAAAAGTTTATAAAAAATATGGTGGCGGGAGTAATGGGAATAGATTATATTATTCTTGCTGTTGCTTGTGATGACGGGATAATGCCCCAGACAAAAGAGCATTTTCAGATAGCTGAACTGCTTGGAGTGAAAGCAGGAGTAATTGTTCTTACAAAAACAGATATTGCAGATGAGGAAAGAAAAAAAGAGGCAGCAGAAGAGATACAAAATTTTGTCAAAGGCTCTTTTCTTGAAAATGCTTCTATTTTGGAAACCTCTGTAAAAGACATATCATCTTATGAGAGATTAAAAAACTATATTATAAATGATATTAAAAAAATAAAAACATCTGAAACGGAAGATGATAATGAATTCAGAATGTCCATTGACAGATGTTTCTCTGTAAAAGGTTTTGGAACTGTTGTTACAGGAACATCTCTTAAAGGAAGAATATCTGTAGGTGATACAGTAAACGTCTATCCTCTTAATATTAAAACAAAAGTTAAGGGAATAGAAAATCATGGTGCAAAGATTGAAAGCATAGATGCAGGAAACCGTATTGCACTTAATCTTGCAGGAGTTGAAAAAAGTCAGATAAAAAGAGGAGATATTCTATCTTCTGCTGAAAAAATTCAGGACTCTGACAGAATCGATGTAATGTATACCTCTTTGAAAGATATTCATATTAAAAACAATCAGAGAGTAAGAGTTCATCTTGGCACAAGGGAAATCATTGGAAGAATAAGATTTTTTGGAAGAGATAAAATAACAGAGAAAGACAGATATCCTGCACAGATTCTTCTTGAAGAAAAAACAGCAGGAATTTATGGGGAACTTGGAATAATAAGAAATTATTCTCCTGTATACACAATGGGAGGAATAAAAATCTTAAATATTTTTGGAGAAAAAACAAAAAGAGATAATGCAGAATATACAGAAAATCTTATAATTCTTGATAAAAATAAAAAGCATGAAAGAGAAAAAAATATTTTAACAGAAGAGTATTTAAAAGAAGTTCTTAAAAAATTCCATGATGAAAACAGTTTTGAAAGAGGGATTTTGAGAGCTGAGCTTAAAAACAGATATTTCAAAAACATCTCTATGAAAGATTTTAAAGGTTTTATAGAGGAAAATATAATAAAAAATGAAATAAAATCTGAAAAGATTTTTGAGAAAGAATATATTTCTTTGAAAGATTTTAAAATAAAACTTACAAAAGAGCAGAAAATTTTTAAAGAAGATATTTTTAAAAAATATAAAGAGTATGGATTTTCTCCTGAAGATACAAACAAAACAGCAGAATATCTTTCTCACATAAAAACAGAGATATTTAAAAAAATGCACAGCTATTTATGGGAAGAGGGAATGATTGTTTTTCTTGGAGAAAATACTTTTATTCTTAAAGGTTTTTTGAAAGAGGCAGAAAAACAGATAAAAACATATTTTGAAAAGAATGAAAAATTAACTGTAAAAGATTTTCGTGAACTTTTAAAAATAAATAGAAAATCAGCCTTGTTAATTTTAGAAAAACTTGATAATATGGAAGTTACTGAGAGAATTTCAGATTATAGAATTTTGAAAAAATAATATTTTTATATAAAAGGAGCAAAAATGATTAAAGTAAATGCAATAGGTGAAGTTTGTCCGAAACCTGTTATTATGACTAAAAAAGCTTTAAAAGAGATAGAAACCGGAATTGTTGAAGTAAGCGTAGACAATGAAACTTCAAAAGAAAATGTTGAAAAAATGACTAGAGAAATGGGATATGAATTTCAGACAGCACAAAATGGAGATATTTTTGTAATTACTATAAACAAAACTGAAAAATCTGAAGAAAGCAGTGCAGAAAAAGAGGAAAATATTGTTGTTTCAATAGGTTCTGACAAAATGGGAGAGGGAGAAGATGAGCTTGGAAAAATTCTTATAAAAGGGTTTATCTATGCTCTTACAGAGATGGAAACTCTTCCAAAAACAATTTTATTATACAACAAAGGGGTTTTTCTTGCATCAACTTTTGAAGACACTGTAAAAGATTTAAAAGTTCTTGAAGAGAAAGGTGTTGAAATTTTATCTTGTGGTACTTGTGCAAACTTCTATCATGTGCAGGATCAAATAAAAGCAGGAACAGTTACTAATATGTACACAATTCTTGAAAGACAGATGAAAGCATCAAAGGTAATCAAACCATGATAAAAAAAGAGGAAAAGTTTTTAATACTTTCAGCTGAATCAACACATTTTATTATTCAGCTTGAAAAAAATCTTCTTGATAAAAACATTCCATGCAGGATTATCCCTCTTCCCACAGAGATTTCAGCAAACTGCGGTTTGTCTGTAAGGGTTGAGCTTGAGTATATGGATATTGTTTTAAAGACAGTGAGAGATGAAAATATTCAGGCAGAGATATCTTTGGTTGAAAAAACAGGTTTAAAGAAAAAAATAGATAAAATAGAGCTTCCTAATTTTTAGGAGGAGGAGGAAACATTGAAGTTTAAAAGAAAAATATTGGCAGGTATCGCGGCCTTTACAATTTTTGCAGGAACAGCACAAGGGATAACAGTAAAAACATATGATAATAAAATACCTGAAAATATAAAAGTGGATTTAAAATATAATGGGGAAGATCTTCCTGAACTTCTTGATTACATTTTTGTAAAAACTAAAGTTGGAAATGTAAGAAAATCTGCAACAGGTTCATCACAAGTGATTTATCAGCTTCCTTTCAATCATAAACTTGAGGTAATGGAAAAAATAAATCAGACAGGAACAAGTAAACAGTTCTGGTATAAGGTAAAAACTCCAAATGGAATAGGATATATCTCATCAATTTATTGCGAAGAAAGAGTTTTCAGATTTGACAAAATGATGAGCAGAATAAATGATGTGGAAAAATTTATAGCAGAAAATAATGCTTCAGGAACTGAGCTTGCCTCAACAAATTCATATGTTCCTAATCCATATAACAAAGATATGCTTAGAAAAAAAGATAAATATGGAACATCACTTGACCAGAACATAATTGCAGAATACAATGATGAGCTTATATATATTCCTGACAGATCAATTCTTTCTGTTATCAGTGAAGGAAAAAAAGAGGCTAAAGTAAAAGTTGAAGGTATTCCTGAATTTCCTCTTACAATAGAGAAAAAATATATTTCAAGAAGACCTAAAGTTGCAGACGGGTTTAATAAAGCTATTGTAGCTGACATTGAAAACCAAAACCTTGCTGCTTTTGAAAAAGTAAATAATGAATGGATTCTTGTTTCATATATTTATGGGAAAACAGGAATAGAAAGTTTATTGGGATTTGAAACTCCAAGAGGTTCATTTATCGTTCCTGTATTAAAATATGAGATGGGATACAGAGGAACTTATGGGGAAGATTTAGGAATTGCCAGATATGCTATAAGATTCAGCGGTGGAGGATATCTTCACGGAACACCAGTGGACTATGCTGAAGAGCCTAACAAAGAATTTTTCCTTTTACAAAAAGAAACAGGTCTTGGAACTTTTAAAGGAACAAGAAAATGTATAAGAAACACAGAAAGCCATGCAAAGTTTTTATTTGAATGGATTCTTGGTGACAACAAAGATATAAGATATAATGAACAGTATCCAAAAGAAAATGTAATGTTTATAATATTCTAATTTCTATGGGAGGAAAACTTTATGAATATTTTAATAACAGGTGCTACAAAAGGAATAGGATATGAGATAGCTCTCCACTTTATAAAAAGAAATCATAAAGTTTTTGGTGTAGGGCGAAACTGGGAAAATGTTTCGAACAATGAAATTATACCGATAAAATGTGATATAAGCAGAAAAGAAGAGAGGGAAAAGCTGTTTTCTTATTTTGCTGAAAAAAATATAGAAATTGATATTCTGGTAAATAATGCAGGAGTGGGGAGTATTGGAGCATTTGAAAATATTTCTTGGGAAGAAAGTGCCGGTTTGATAGATTTAAATGTAACAGCTCTTGCCCATATGTGCAGTCTGTTTTTAAAAAGTATGAAAGATAGAAAAATTATCCCTGAAGATGCAGGAATTATTAATGTTTCTTCAACAGGTGCATACGAAGAGGGAGGACCTTACACAGCTGTTTATTATGCAGGAAAATCATTTGTAAAATCATTTACAAATGCTCTCTGTGAAGAGCTGAGAGACAAAAAGATAAAGGTAATGTGTCTTTGTCCAGGTCCTGTTAAAACTGATTTTAAGGGAATGAAGAACAGCAGAAAAAGTTTTTATATAATGACACCTGAAAAAACAGCAGAGATTGCTGTCTGTGATTATTTCAAAGGCAGAGAGATCTGCATAACAGGGGTTATCAATAAAATTTTTGTTTTTATTTCAAAATTTATTCCAAGAAAAACAGGACTTAAAATAATAAAAAATATACAAAAGAAAAAAATCTCTCTTGATTGTTAAATCAAGGGAGATTTTTTATTTATTAGGAAAGTATAGAATTTTGACTTATAAAAAATAAGAAAGTTT
>UQOH01000110.1 GCA_900542625.1 uncultured Fusobacterium sp. | reverse complement strand
AGAGATATTACCCATAAAAAAAGGAAGAGTCCATGTGAAATTTAAATCAAGCAGATTATTGGAAGATATTCTGTGTAATAATGTAAAATAAATTTTTCTAAATAGCTCCAGAGTTCATGTACTGGAGCTATTTTCGTCTTTAAATTTTACTTAAAAGTGTTTATTCATTCTTTACAAAATTTAATTATTTTGTATTTTTATAAAATCAAATGTATTATTTTAGAGAAAAAAGTTGACAATTTCCAAAAAATATAATATACTTTTTTTAAATAAATAAGGTCCTATTTAAGACAAGGACTCAAATAAAAGTTTTTAGGGAGGAAATCATGGAAAAGATTATCGGTGAACACATGCCGTATGCAAACCACCCAATTATGTGGATTGCTTGTTTATTTGGAATTTCAGTAGTTTTAATTCAGTCAGCTTTAATTATCAATAAGTCATTAAAGGCTGCGAAAGAGATGAAAATGGATCCTGCAAGAGTTAAAAAAGGAATAAGAACAAGTGCTATTGCAAGTATCGGACCTGCTCTTGGAGTTGTTGGAAGTTTATTAGCACTTCTTGTTACTATGGGATCTCCTGTTTCTGCATTCAGACTTAGTGTTATCGGAGGATCAAACTTTGAGGCAATGGCTGCAAACTTTGGAGCACAGGCTCTTGGTTCAGAACTTTCTACAAATATGACACCGGTTGTATTTACAAATGCATTATGGACAATGGCATTAGGTTCATTAGGATGGATTATTTTCTGTTTCCTTTTTGCTCATAAAATGGATAAGGTAAATGGACTTTTAACAAGCGGAAGAAAAGCTCTGCTTCCTGCTGTTGGACTTGGAGCAATGCTTGGATCTTTTGCATATTTCAATATAGGTAACTATCTAAAAGTAACTACAAACCCTCAAATTACAGTTTCTGCTGTTTCAGGACTTATCATTATGATAATATGTCTTAAAATTGGGGAAAAGAAAATGGCATGGCTTAAAGAATGGGCTCTTACATTTGCAATGTTCGGTGGAGCTATCATAGCTACTTTTGCATTCTAAAAAAATAAAAAGAGGTGAAATTAATGAATAGTTACGAAAATTATATAAATGATATTACAAAAATCGGAAGAGCTACTATGCTTCTTGGAATAGCAGTAAGCTTACTTCCTCCAATGATTATGACTTTTGTTTTTGGATTTAACCCTGGTATTGGAGCTATTATAGCCGGAGCTATATCTCAAATGTCTGTTTCAGGTGCTTTCTATTTCAGTGAACCTATAAGCTATTATCCAATAGTTGGAAGAGCAGGATTATATATGGGATTCCTTTCTGGAAACCTTGTAAACATGAGAATACCTGCTGCTATCTCTGCTGTTGAAAGTTCTGGATATGAAACAGGAACAGATGAAGGAGCAATTATGGGAACTATCGGTATCGGAGTTTCTATCTGGGTTGGAATATTCTTCTTAATGCTGTCAGTTTTAGCAGGACAAACACTTTTATCACAGCTTCCTCAATCATTTATGACAGTTTTAAGCTTAATTATACCAGCATTATTCGGTGGAGTATTTGCTCAGTTTGCAATAAAATCACCTAAGACAGGATTATTTGCTCTTGCAGTATCATTTGTAATGACTAAGATTGTAGCACTTATCCCAGGAAACCCTTCTTTCATCGTTACTTTAGTATCTGTATTCACAACTATTACATTTGCTAAAAAAGTAATGGATAAACAACATAAAAACTAATTTTTCTCAGGAGGAAATCTTATGAATAAAGAAAGATTAATTGAGAATTTTATAGAAATGATAAAAATACACTCTCCATCTAAAAAAGAGGGAAAATATGCAGAATATCTTGCAGACCTTTTAAAAGGGCTTGGAGCAGAAGTTTATTTAGATAACGGATATAAAAATTATGGTGGAGATGCTCCTACTATATTTGCTAAATATAAAGGAAATATTTCAGGAGAGGGAGTAACTCTTGCTGCTCATATGGACGTTATAGAGCCAAACCTAAATGTTAATCCTATTATTGAAAATGGGATTATTAAAACAGATGGGACAACTACTCTTGGAGGAGATGACAAAGCAGGAATAGCAAGTATCATTGAAGTTTTAAGAACATTAAAAGAAACAAATGCTTCTCATGAAGATATCTATATGGTTTTCACTCCATGTGAAGAAACAAGTATGCTTGGTGCTAAAAATGTTGACTGGTCTTTAGTTCCTGAAAATATGAAACCTGCAAAAAATATGCTTGTTGTTGATAATGCAGGAAGAGCAGGAATTATTGCTCACACTGCTCCAAGTAAATATGATGTTGATATAACATTCATAGGAAGAAAAGCACATGCAGGAATTGAGCCTGAAAAAGGAATAAATGCTGTAAATATGGCAGCTCTTGCAATTTCAAATATGGTTATGGGACGTATTGATTCTCTTACAACATCAAATATCGGAGTTATCAATGCACAATTCCCTACAAATGTTGTTGCAGATAACTGTATTGTTAAAGCAGAAGTAAGAAGCCACTCAGAAGAAAAAATCCTTGAAGTAATAAAAGGATATGAAGAGGCTTGTAAAAACGCTGCTGAAAAAATGGGAGGAAGTTACAAACTTGAATACAGCTGTGACTATCCTACATTAAAACCAAAAGATGATCTTAAATTTGCAAAGGAATTTGCTGCTGTATATGAAAGTTTAGGAATTGAAACAGAACTTAAAGTAATTGGTGGAGGATCTGACAGTAATATTTTTGCTAAAGAGGGATACAACTCTATAATAATCGGAGTTGGAATGAATAATGTCCATACTGTTGATGAAACTTTAGAAATAGAAGAACTTTTTAAAACAACAGAAGCTATGCTTAAATATATTTCTAAATAATTAGGAAGTGAAATCAGAATGACTAAAGAAGATTTAAAAGAAAGAGTTATAAAAGCAATTGAGGATAATAAAGATTCTATAATTGCTGCAGGAAGAAAAATATATGCAAATCCGGAATTTGGTTATAAAGAATTTGAAACTACAAAAACTGTAAGTGAGTTCTTTAAAAATCAATTAGGTATAGAAGTTGAAGAAAAAATTGCATATACTGGATGCAGAGCAAGAGTCAATCAAGATAAAGAAGGACCAAAAATTGCTGTTTTGGGAGAACTTGACGGAATCTCTTGTAATGAACACTGTGATGCAAATGAAATAGGAGCTTCTCATACATGCGGACACAATGTGCAGATAGCAGGAATGCTTGGAGCTGCTGTTGGTTTAATCAAATCAGGAGTAATTAAAGAACTTGATGGTAAAGTTGATTTTATAGCAACTCCTGCAGAAGAATTTGTTGAACTTGCATACAGAAGTCAGTTAAAAAAAGATGGGCATATAAAATATTTCGGAGGAAAACAGGAACTTATAAGAAAAGGAGCTTTTGATGATGTAAACATGGCAATAATGTTTCATGTTTTAGATACAGGGGATAAAAAAGTTCTGACAGGTCCTGTAAGTAATGGGTTTATAGGTAAAGAAGTTAAGTTTATAGGAAAAGAGGCACATGCAGGTTCTGCTCCATACGAAGGGATTAATGCTTTGAATGCTGCTATGCTTGCAATTAATAATGTTCATGCACAAAGAGAAACTTTCAAAGAGGCTGACAGAGTAAGATTTCATCCTATCATCACAAAGGGAGGAGACATTGTAAATGTTGTTCCTGCTGATGTAAGAATGGAATCATATGTAAGAGCCAGAACTATTGAAAGCATGATTGATGCCAACCAAAAAGTAAACAGAGCTCTTATGGCAGGAGCAATGGCAGTGGGAGCACAGATTGAAATTACTGAACTTCCGGGATACCTGCCTATTTTAAAACATGATAGTATGGAAAAAGTTTTGAGAAAGAATTTAGAATATATAGGGCTTACAGATAATGATATCATTGAAGGCGGGGACTTCACAGGTTCATTTGACTTTGGAGATGTATCACATCTTATTCCAACACTTCATCCAATGTTTGGAGGAGTGAAAGGAGCACTTCATACAAGAGATTACAAAATAGTAGATGAAGAATATGCTTATCTTACTCCGGCAAAAGCAATGGCTCTTACTATTGTAGATCTGCTGTTTGATAATGCAAAAGAGGGAAAAGAAATCCTTAAAAACTTTAAACCTGTAATGACTAAAGATGAATATTTAGCATTTATGGAATCAAACGATAAAACAATAAAAGCCTAATTGTAATGCAGCATAAAAAAACGAGGTTGTTGTAAATTAACAGCCTCGTTTTTCTTTATTTGTCCGATGTGGTATAATATTTAAAAATAACGTTTTAAGGAGGCTGTATGAAAAAATTTATCTTAAAAAACGGGCAGGAACTGATTATCAGAAAAGCAGAAGAAAAAGATGCTGAAAAGTTTCTTGAATATTTTAATGTTGTGGGAAGTGAAACAGATTTTCTTGGGTTTGGACCTGAAGGACCAAGAATAACTGTTGAAGAGGAAAGAGAGATATTCAAAAGCTCTACATCAAAGAATTTTTTTCTTATAGCTGAAATTAATGGAGAGATTGCAGGAAGCTGTTCTATAAGCACAAATGAAAAAAGAGTTCGTTCTCTGCATTTTGGAGAGCTTGGTATTGTTGTTTTGAAAAAATTCTGGGGATTTGGAGTAGGATATAATCTTATGGAAGAAGCTGTAAGATACGGAAAAGAGGCAGGGCTTAGAAAAATTAATCTTGATACAAGAGCTGATAATGAAAAAGCTATCAGTTTATATAAAAAGCTTGGATTTAAGGAAGAGGGGATTATTACAAGAGGAACTATTATAAACGGAGAGTTTTATAATCTGCTTGTAATGGGATTAGAAATAGATTAAAGATTAGTAATTCATAATAAGAATAAAATTTTCTAGAAAAAATATCAGCTATTTATATTGCTCACAGAATGAAAACTTGAAACTCGTTTCACTCAAACAGTCAAG
>UQOH01000109.1 GCA_900542625.1 uncultured Fusobacterium sp. | reverse complement strand
CATGTAAAATTTAAATCAAGCAGGCTGTTAGATGATTGTTTGTGTGATAATTTAAAAGAATAAAATCTTTAAAATAAAAAGGGGCAGTACACCCCTTTTTATTATTTAGTATAAAGTTTATTGATAAGTTCTTTTGTATCAAGACTATTTTTTTCAATATCTTTGAAATATCTGTATGTTCCAACTTTGATTTCACCACATGCCTGTTCAGCTGCAACAATAATTCCTTTTTGGTGCATTTGAAGAGCAGATACTGTACACATATGGTTTACTCCCTCTTCAACAGCTCTGTGAAGTGCAAGAGCCTTGCTTGGTGTATCAACCATTACAAGAACTTCATCAGAAGAAAGAACTGTTGCCACTCCAACTGTGAAAGCCTCTTTAGGAACTTTGTTTACATCATTATCGAAAAATCTTGCATTAGCCTGAATTGTTTCAGCTGTAAGTGCTTTAACTCTTGTTCTTGAAGAAAGAGAAGAACCGGGCTCGTTGAAAGCAAGATGTCCGTCAGAACCTATTCCTCCAACAAATAATCTTATTCCTCCAAGAGATTTTATTTTTTCCTCATATCTTGCACACTCTTCCTGAAGATTTTCTGCAAGTCCGTTTAAAATATTTACATTCTCTTTTTTAATATCAACATGGTTAAAGAAAGTTTCAAACATATATGTGTGATAGCTTTGAGCATCATCAGGTCCAAGTCCCACATATTCATCCATATTAAATGTAATAACATTTTTGAATGATACAATTCCGTCCTCATAAAATTTTATCAGTCTTTTATACATTTCAACAGGTGTACTTCCGGTAGGCAGTCCTAAAACAAAAGGTCTTTCCTCAGTAGGTGCAAATTCACGAATTTTTTCAGCTACGTAAACAGCAGCCCAGTCTCCAATACTTCCATTTGGTATTATTAATCTCATTTTTTCCTCCTTCAAAATCATTTTTATCTTTGCTGACATTGTATATTTTAAAATGAAATTTATCAAAGATTATTCCTTTCATTTTTTTTTGAAACAATTAGCATTACAAATTTTACATTTTTATATTATAATTTAAGATAGAAAGGAGTGATTTAATGAAAAACGCAGTTTATAAGACGGGAGATTTTATACAAAAAATAATTATAAAAAATATTGTGCTGTTTATAACTTTAGGTTTTATAAAATGGATTATTCCATACAGACCTGAACTTAGTATGCTGGAGAATATTTTTACATCATATATCATCCCTCTTTCAGTAGGATATACCACCGGAAACATGATTGATAAAAAGCATGGAGGACAGGGAGGAATAATAGGAACAGGGCTTATTGTATGCACAAATGCTGCCGGAAATCTTCTGGAAGTAATAGCCATAAGTGCTGTTGTAAGCTGGACTATAAAAATATTTAAAGAAAAAGTTTTAATAAAAGCAATGCCCGGTTTTGAAATGTTTATTATAAATATGTTTGTGCCTGCTGTATCAATAGGATATTATTTTTTATTTGCAGAAATAATACGCTATACAAATGCAGTTTTCGGGGCAGGGATAGAGCTCCTTTTAAATGTGAAAAATGACATTTTCGGAATAGTTATTCTTACAATGCTTATACAGGTAAGCAAGATATTTTTTATTAATAACTTTGTAAATCATGGTATTCTTGCTTTAGCAGGATATAAAGAGGTTATGGAAAAAGGGGATTCTTTATTCTTTCTTTTGGAAACAAATCCCGGACCGGGACTTGGAATACTTCTTGCCCTTTATTTTTTTGCAAAAGAGAAAAAGAACAATATTACTGCCAATATTATAGTTGAATTTTTCGGCGGCATACATGAAATGTATTTTCCTTATGTATTAAAGAATCTTAAACTTATAGGTGCTCTTATTATTGGAGGAATTGCAGGAGATCTGTTTTTCTATATGTTTAAAGTAACTCTTTCAAGCATGCCTTCTCCGGGAAGTGTAATTATGATTACAATGCTTGCTGCCTCATCAAGATTTTATCTGCTGAGCGGAATATTTATTTCTGCACTGTTTTCTTTTGGTGCTGCATATGTAATTCTGTCAATGAAAAATGAAAAACCTGTAGAAGTTATAAATGAAAAGAAAGAAAAAACAAAAATTTCAATTGTGTGCAACGGTGGAATGGGATCAAGCCATATAGGAAAAACTTTTTTACAGAATGTAATAAATGAAAAGAAATTAGAAAATATTGAAGTAAACAGTACATTTATCGGTGATGAAATAAAAGATTCCGATTTTATAATCACCCACAATAATTTTAAAGAGAAAGCCAAAGAGATGTATCCTGAAAGTTTTGTAATAGGTCTGGAAAACTATATGGATAAAGAATTTTATTCTCAGTTTGCAGAACAATATCTTTTGAATTGTTTTAAAGATGATAGAATAGAAAAAGAAGAAGAGAGTAAAACATCAGAAAATGAAATAAAATTAGGTTTAAAAAGTGTATATGAAGAAAATGCTGTTGAATTTATGGAAAAAGAAACAGGCTGTCTTAAAGAAAATATTATTTTCTCAGGAAACGGAATGATATTTTTAGGGAAAACTGACAGCAGAACTGCATCAAAAATAACAGTTCATCAATATCCTTACGGAATAAAAGATGATGAAGACAAAAATAATTTTCTTGTTGTTGGAGTATGTGCAGACAGTGAGGATAATTATAAAAAAATTCTCAGCTCTTTGAAAAAGATTTCTGATAGTCAGGAAATTGTATCAGAATTGGAAATATCAGATGATGAAAAATATTTTGCAGAAATTTTTAATCTGGAAAATCTGCTGAAAACGGAGGAGAAAAATGCTGAATAAGAGATGTCTTGAAATTATGGATTACTTAATTAAAAATAATCTTTCATTATCTCTGAAAGATATGGCAGAAAAATTTGAGATAGGGGAAAGAAGTATAAGATATGATATTGAAAATATCAACTATTATTTAAACAGAGCAGGGCTTAATGAACTGGAAAAATCTGCCAAAGGAATATATATTTTAAATGAAGAGATGTCAAAAGTTGAAAATCTTTTAAAGGAAATTACAAGAAGATTTTATGTTTTCTCTTCTGATGAAAGAAAAGAGTATATTGAAACAAGATTTTTATTTTACGAGGACAATAAATTTTTAGATTTTGCAGAACAGCTTGATGTAAGTATCAGTACAATAAAGCTTGATTTAAAAGAGATAAAAGTTTTTCTTCTTGAGCATGATTTGAATTTGATATTTATATCCAAGCAGGGAGTAATTCTTCAGGGAAATGAAGAAAAAATAAGAACACTTCAGCTTAAATTTATGAATAAATATCTTACAATAACAAGCAGCAACATATTTACAAATAAACTGAAAGAGAAAAATTCATATGCAGCAGATATTATTTTTGATGAAATGGCAAATGTTTTTTCTGACTTGGATTTAAAAATTATCCGTACATTTGTAAAAAGAATAGAGAAAAAACTTAATGCTGTTATATCTGATGAGGCTTTCATGCTTATAAGATTCTATATTGCAGTTATGATAATAAGAATAAAAGAAGGACATCTTATTGAGAAAAGGGATATCAATAAAAAATTTATTATGGATACAAAGGAGTTCTCAATAATAAAAAAAGAGATTCCTCATTTGAAAAATGAATTTGAAATTGATATTAATGAAAGTGAAATACTCCTTCTTACAGAGATGTTTCTGGGAGCACACTCATATAACTTTAACTCATCTTTTTTTGAAAACTGGATAGAGCTTGAAACATCTGTAAACGAGATTATAAAAGATATGGGAGCTGCTCTTAATATAAATCTATCACATGATAAAGTTTTAATGGACGGTCTTTTAAATCATTTGAAACCAGCTTATTACAGAATAAGAAATGATATTGCTTTTGAAAATTCTATTTATGATGAGGTAGAAGAACTTTACGGAAGTCTTTACCAGAAAGTTGAGTCTGTAAGCAGAAAATATTTAGAAAGATATATAGGAAAAACAATTCCAAAAGAGGAGATAGCTTTTCTTACTATTCACTTTAAAACAGCTATTGACAGAAAGCTTAATGCTCAGAGAAGAACAAAAAACATTCTTCTTGTGTGTGGTCTGGGATATGGAAGTTCTAAGCTTTTATCACAGAAATTAACAGAAAGATACGATGTAAATATTATAGACACAATTCCTTATCACAAATTTTTAGAGATTGAAAATTATGATGATATTGATTTGATTATTACAACTCTTGATATGGAAGATCATATGGCTCTTCCTGTTATAAAAGTACATCCTATTCTTATGAAAGAGGACAGGGCTCTTCTTGAAAGTTATGGTTTGAGTGAAAACAAAAAGAAAATATCTTTAAAAGCTGTTATGGAGGCTGTTGAAGAAGAGGCAGACATAAGAAATTATGATAACCTTAAAGATAAACTGAAAAAAATATTGAAACACAGATATATTGATGATCTGCAGACAATAAAAAATTATACTCTTCCGGATCTTCTTCCTGTTGAAAATATTAATGTAAAAGAAGAGGTTTCCTCTTGGGAAGAGGCAATCAGAAAAGCAGGACAGTGTCTTGTTGATAATGGTTCTGTTATTCCTGAATATGTAGAGGCTATGATAGAAAACGTAAAAGTAAATGGGAGTTATATGGTAATTAATAATATGATTGCTCTTCCTCATGCAAGAACAGAAAATCTTGTGTCTAAAACAGGAATGAGCCTTTTGGAGCTGAAAGAGCCTGTAACTTTCCCGGGAGATAAAAAAGTAAAAATAATTTTATGTTTCTCAAGTGTGGACCACAAAGAGCACATAGATGCACTTACAAAATTTGTAACTCTTATTGAAGATTATGATTTACTGAACTTTATAGAATACTCTTCAAAAGAAAAAATTAAAAATTTTATAGATAATATATAAAATAAAATTTTCTAGGAAAAAATATCAGCAGATTTATATTGCTCACAGAATGAAAACTTGAAACTCACTTCGTTCAGACAGTCAAG
>UQOH01000108.1 GCA_900542625.1 uncultured Fusobacterium sp. | reverse complement strand
TCTATTACATAAGTATATCTAGTTATTTCTTTATAATATCTCCAAAAAAAAGGTAACCAATTAGTAAATCTATAATGATATTGTTGTTCATACTTATCTAAAGACAAGGATTCTATAAAATCACACACTTGATTTATTATTTTTTCTTCATAACTTAATCTTGTACTTAATTTTTGATTTTCAGGATATTTTATCCAAATTCCGTTATTTTGAGTGAGTTTAGCTTTAGTTATAATTTTTTTGTTCTCTCTAATTGTCATATAATATGGCATTGCTGCTATTATATTATTTTCATCTCCAACAAGAAAAACATCCCATTCATCTTCTTTGCAAACTGTATTCATCCACCAATATTGTGAAAATAAAGGTATTGTTTTTTCTTTTTCACAGAGAATTTTATAACGTTCTTTATTAGTCATTTATTAATCCCCTATTTTTTTAAAATATTTAATATATATTCTTTCTCTTCTTCTGTTAATTCTGGGTCTACTGGCACTGCAAATGTTCTCTTTGAAAGATATTCTGCATTCGGTAAATCTCCCTCTTTATACCCTAAATTTGTATATACTTTCTGCAAATGAAGAGGTACAGGATAATATATTCCATAACCTATTCCATTTCCTGAAAGCTTTTTAGTTATTTCATCTCTGTTTTCACTTTGAAGAATATACATATGGTAAACGTTCTTATTATTTTTATCTAAATTCATTAATTTAAATTCTGAGTCTTTTAAACCTTTATCAAAATATTCAGCATTTATTATTCTTTTTTTATTCCATTCATCTAAATAATCTAATTTAACATTTAATATTCCTGCATGTAATTCATCTAATCTTGAGTTATGTCCTATTAAATAGTTGTAATATTTTTTAGGGTTATATACTGTATCATCGGCATTTTTATCTTCTTTAACTTCCTCTTGTATATTATTTAAAAGATTAAATGCTTTTTCTCCGTTTTCTCCGCTTCCATGAGCTTTTACTGCTCTGCATATTGCTGCAAGTTCATCACTGTTTGTAGTGATAAGTCCTCCATCACCATAAGTCCCAAGATTTTTTGTTGGGAAAAATGAAAAACAAGCTATATCTCCTATTCCTCCAACCATTTTTCCTTTATATTCAGCACCTATTGCCTGGCACGCATCTTCTATTACATATAGATTATGTTTTTTAGCTATTTCATTAATTGTATCCATTTCAGCAGGAGTTCCAAATATATGAACAGGCATTATTGCTTTTGTTTTTTCAGTTACTGCTGCTTCTATTTTCTCTGAATCAATATTAAAATCATCAAGCTTTACATCAACAAAAACTGGTTTAGCACCTACAACAGATATTGCTTCTGCTGTAGCAAAGAAAGTAAACGGAGTTGTAATAACTTCATCCCCTTCTTTTATTCCCAATGCTTTTAAAACAATTACAAGAGCATCTGTACCATTTGCCACTCCTATTGCATGTTTAACGTTTAAATATTTACATAATCTTTCTTCTAACTTTTTAGTATAAGGACCATTTATATATGCTCCGCTTTCTAATATTTCAGAAATAACTTTTTCTACATCATTTTTTAAATATTGATATTGCTTTTTTAAATTTAATAATGGAATATTCATAATCTCTCCTTATAATCTCCAATAGTCATATTCTTTTTCTGCTTCTGCTTTATCAAAAACAGATTTAACATCAATAAGCAGCGGTTTAGCATATACAGGATTAAAGAATTTTCTTAACTCTTCAGGTTTTGCATTTCTGTATTGTCTGTGTCCTACTGCAACAACTACAGCATCCATATTTTTTATACAGCTTTCATCTTCAAGAATAATTCCATATTCTTCAAGGGCTTCTTCTTTTGGTGCCATTGGGTCAATAACGTGAACATTTGCTCCATATTCTTTTAATTCTTTTACAATATCATTTACTTTAGAGTTTCTTAAATCAGGACAGTTTTCTTTAAATGTTAATCCCATTACAAGAATATCTGCTCCTTTAACTCTTATATTGTTATTTATTAATTTTTTAATAGTTTTTTCAGCAACAAATTTTGCCATATTATCATTAATTCTTCTTCCTGATAATATTACCTGAGCATGATATCCAAGTTCAGATGCTTTATTTGCAAGATAATATGGGTCTACTCCTATACAGTGTCCTCCAACAAGTCCAGGTCTGTATGGCAGGAAGTTCCATTTAGTTCCTGCTGCTTCTAAAACTTCTAAAGTATCAATTCCTATTCTGTCAAAAATTAATGATAATTCATTGACAAAAGCTATATTAATATCTCTTTGAGAATTTTCTATTACTTTTGCAGCTTCTGCTACTTTTATAGATGATGCTCTGTGAATTCCTGCTGTGATTACCTGACTGTAAACATCAGCTATAGTATCACTTGATTCTTTATCCATTCCTGATGTTATTTTTACAATCTTAGTTAAAGTATTTTCTTTGTCAGCAGGATTTATTCTTTCAGGAGAATATCCTATTTTAAAATCAACACCGCATTTTAATCCTGATTCTTTTTCAAGAATTGGAAGACAGACTTCTTCTGTTGCTCCAGGATAAACAGTTGATTCATAAACAACTATTGCTCCTTTTGATAAATTTTTTCCAATAACAGTCGATGCTCCTTCAAGAGGTCTTAAATCAGGCATTTTGTTTTCAAGAACAGGAGTAGGAACAGCAACAATGATAAACTTAGCTTCTTTTAATTTATTTTCATCAGAAGTAAATTCAATATTTTTACTGTTTTTAATTCTTTCATCTCCTACCTCATTAGTAGGGTCTTGTCCATTAAGATATTTCTCAATTTTATGCTGATTGATATCAAATCCAATAACATTAAAATTCTTTTCAGAAAAAGCTATTGCAAGAGGAAGTCCCACATATCCCATACCAACAACAGCAAGTTTAGCTTTACCATTAATTAATTCTTGTAACATAAAATTCTCCTCTTTAATTTTCTATTATATTTATTAATTTTTTAGTTAATTCTTTAAAATCAAATTCTTTTACTGCTATTGAACAATTATTTGAATATTTTTGATATTCTTCTTCTGATAAATTTTTTATATAAAAAATTGCTTCTATAATTTCATCTGTTGTTCCATTTTTTAAAACAATCCCACAATTATTTTTTCTTATTATATTTCCATCATTTGGTTGAGTATATAATATTGGTTTATTAGATGCTAAATATTCAAATAATTTATTGTGACTTATTCCATATTTACTTACATCATATTTTAATCTACTAGTTTTTATAGTGTTTACTATTAAAATATTTCCTTCTTTTAAAATATATGGTATTTTTTCTTTATTTACTTTTCCTTTAAAAATAATATTTTTTAAATCATTATTTTTACAATATTCTTCTAATTCTTTTCTTTCTTCTCCGTCTCCGTATATTAAAAATTGTATTTTTCTATCTTCTTTTAATTTTACAGCTACATCTACAATTCTTTTTAAATTATTTACTTTTGCAATGGTTCCTGTATAAATTATTTTAAATTTATCATTTTCTAAATCTCTATCATAAAAGTCCTGTTTTTGTAATTCTTTAAATTTTTCTAAATCAATTCCATTATTAATGTAATGAATTTTATTTAAATCAATTTTATTATCCCAACCTTTATCAATAATATATTGTTTACCACCTTCCATAGTAAAAATGACAGAATCAGAATATTGGTATATCATTTTTTCACCAAAATATAATATTCTAGATAATAATGAATTTTCTTTTACATATCCCATCATTAATAAAGTTTCAGGCCATAAATCTCTTATTTCTGATATAGATTTACATTTATATTTTTTTCCTAAAATTATTCCTGCAACACAAGCTAAAGGATGAACAGAAGAACCTATTATTACATCGGGTTTTCCAAATTCACTTTTTATTTTGTTAGATAATTTTACTACTCTGTAAAAATATTCAATCATATTTTTAACTCTTGCTTTTCCATTTCCTTGATATGGTTTTGTTTTTATAAAAATAAAAGGAATATTTTCAGAATATTTAATAATAAAATCTTTTTTATCTTCTATAAAATTTTCTTTACCTTTATGTATAAAAGAAGAACAGATGATTACAGGTTCATAACCATTTTTTATTAATTCCTTAGCAAACCAATAGTGTCTTCCACCTTTGTCAGATAACATATCTGTTGCATAATGATTTAATATCCATATTTTTTTATTCAATTTTATTCACCTGCTATTCTATATAGCGGAAAAAAATTACTTTCTCTTTCTTCCTCTGTCAAGTATTTTTTTTCTACTAATTTTTTATAAATATTCTCATTCCATATTTTTTTTCCAATATAAAAATCAAATTCTGTATTTTTTCCAAATTTTTTCTTATATTTAAAAAGAGAATCCTCTGGGTCAGAAGTTCTTCCTCCACCATGATGGATATAATAAAAATTATTTTCTTTACCCCATTTTGCTGCAGTTGCTTCAATTAAACTTCCAGCATTAAGTTCTAACATTTTCGAACAACTTCCTAAAAGATGTGCATGTAAAATTTTTCCTTTAATTAAATATATTTCACTAGCAATTATTTCTGATTCATACTCTAGCTCAATAAGTAAAATATAATCTTTTAAATTGAAAATCACTTTGTCAAAATAACTTTCATCAAAATAATAATATTCTGATGCATCATTTCTTTTCATAGTTTCATAATATAGTTTTTTAAATTTTTCTAAGTTTTCAGGTTTTTCAATAATATGTACTTTAATTTCTTTTTTTTCTGCTTGTTTTATTTCACGTCTTGCATTTTTACTAAATTCTTCTTGAATAGGATTTTGAAAATCTCTTAAATTTGTTCCTATTGTTTTTCTTGAATATTCAACTTCATATATCTTTCTAAAATCTAAAGCATTTCCATATATTGGATGAAATCTTATAAATTCTGAAACTATATTGTTTTCATTACAAAATTTTGAAAATTCTTTTTCATACTCTTGTAATAATTTTTCTTTATTTTTTTCTTCCAAGATTATCGGTCCACCATAACCATATGGAGTAATAATAT
>UQOH01000107.1 GCA_900542625.1 uncultured Fusobacterium sp. | reverse complement strand
TAGGGGGCAGCCCTTTGGGAGGATAGGAACTTGCCAATCTTTTTTATTTTTTGAATAATTATTGACATGTCTATAAAATAATGCTATTATAAATATAGGGTACACCCCTATACTATATAGAAAAGAGAGGCAGAAAAATGAAGGAAAAATATAGATTAACAGGCGTTGGCTGTATGAAGTGTGTTGCAAAAATAGAAAAAAATCTTTCAGAAATGAATGGAATTGAAAGAGTAAAAGTAGATGTAAATACAAAGGATATGGATATATCTTTTGATGAAAAAACAGTATCTTTCAATGAAATTGAAAATAAGCTTGTTGAACTGGGATATGGAATAGACAGAGAAAAAAAAGAAACAGAAGAGCAGGATGTATGTGAGTTTCAGGCAAAAGATGTTGCTGATAAGGAAGAAAACAAAGCTGAAAAAAATCTTGAAAAGAAACAATTTAAACTTTCAGGTGTGACTTGTCAGGCATGTGTTAGAAGAATAGAAACAAAAGTCGGGAAAATGCAGGGAATAAAAAAAGCAGTTGTAAACCTTGCAACAGAAGAATTGAATGTTGAATATGATAATGAAAAAATAGGTAAAGAAGATATAGAAAAAGAAGTGGTTTCTATTGGATATGGAATAGAAGAAAAATTAGAAGCCTCTGAACTTCAAGTAAAAATAGAGGGAATTACATGTCAAGCATGTGTAGCAAATATTGAAAGAAAAACTAAAAAACTTGATGGAGTTATAAGTGCAGAAGTAAACCTTGCAACAAACAGAGGAAAATTTTTATACGACAGCAAAAAAATAAAAGCATCTGAAATAATAAATGTGATTGATAATATCGGCGGATATAAAGCTGTAAAAGATGAAGAGGCAAAACCGGAAGATGATGCTAAAAGAGAGGCTGAACTAAAAAGAGAGCTTACAGAATTTAAAACAGCAATAGTCTTATCAGCAATCGTATTTTATATTACAATGGGACATATGGTTGGACTTCCTCTTCCAAGTTTAATTTCTCCTAGTGTAAATCCTATAAATTATGCTATTATTCAGTTGGTTTTAACAATACCAGTTATAATAATCGGAAGAAGATTTTATACTGTTGGAATAAAAGCACTGATAAACAGAGCACCAAACATGGATTCACTTATAGCAACAGGAACAGGTGCAGCGCTTATTTATAGTATTTTTGGAACATATGAGATAATAAAAGGTAAGATGCATTATGTTCACTCTCTTTATTATGAATCAGCAGTAGTTATAATTGCACTTATTATGTTTGGAAAACTTCTTGAAAAGAGAAGCAAAGGAAAAACATCTGATGCAATTAAAAAGTTAATGGGCTTACAATCTAAAAAAGCGTCTTTAATTAAAAATGGTGAGATAGTTCTTGTGGATATAGAAGAAGTTGAACAGGGAGATATAGTTCTTGTAAAGCCGGGAGAGAGTATCCCTGTTGACGGAAAAGTTGTAGAAGGAAGTACAAATATTGATGAATCAATGCTTACAGGAGAAAGTATTCCAGTAAGAAAAAATGTAGGAGATAATGTATTTGGAGCAACAATAAATAAAAATGGAAGTATTAAGATAGAGGCAACTGCAATCGGTAAAGATACAGTTCTTGCTAAAATTATAAAGCTTGTAGAAGATGCTCAAGGTTCAAAAGCACCTATTGCAAGAATGGCTGATGTAATATCAGGATATTTTGTTCCAGTGGTAATAGTAATTGCAATAGTATCAAGTGCATTATGGTATTTCTTGGGAACAGCAGGAATAGTGGCTCTTCCTATGACTCCAAGCATATTTGCTCTTACAATATTTATTTCGGTTCTTGTTATAGCATGTCCATGTTCTTTAGGGCTTGCAACACCAACAGCAATAATGGTTGGAACAGGAAGAGGAGCAGAACTTGGTATCCTTATAAAATCAGGTGAGGCTCTTGAAAAAGCACATAAACTGGATATGATAGTTTTTGACAAAACAGGAACAATTACAGAGGGAAAACCAGTAATTACTGATGTGATTTTAAATGATAAAAATATATCAGAAGAAGAATTTTTAAGAATAACAGCAACAGTGGAACAGCATTCAGAACATCCTTTAGGTGAGGCTGTAGTTGAGGAAGTTAAGAAGAGAGGAATTCTTTTAGGAGAGGTTAAAAATTTTACAAGTATTTCAGGAGAAGGAATAATTGGTGAAGTAGATGGAAGAAAAGTTATTGCAGGAAACTATAAACTTTTCAAAAACAATAACGTGACAATTCCAGAAAATAATGAAAGTGAAAGAACAGCAAAAGAGGGAAAAACTCCAATCTTTGTGGGAATAGATGGAAAATATGCAGGGCTTATAGCTGTGGCAGATATTATTAAAGAGAATTCAAAAGAAAGTATGGCAACTCTTAAAGCAATGGGGCTTAAAGTGGCTATGATAACAGGGGACAACAGAAAAACAGCAGAGGTTATAGCAAAACAAGTTGGAATAGATGTTGTTCTTGCAGAGGTAAGTCCTGAGGATAAATATCTTGAAGTAAAAAGACTGCAGAATGAAGGATTTAAAGTTGGAATGGTAGGAGATGGAATAAACGATTCTCCAGCTCTTTCGCAGGCTGACGTAGGTATTGCAATAGGCGGAGGAACAGATATTGCAATGGAAAGTGCAGATATAATTCTTATGAGAAAAGATTTAAAAGATGTGGCTGTTGCAATGAAGCTGAGTCATGCTACAATAAAGAATATAAAAGAAAATCTTTTCTGGGCATTTTTATACAACTCTCTTGGAATACCGGTTGCAGCAGGGGTATTATTCCTTGTTACAGGTCATCTGCTGAATCCAATGATAGCAGGAGGAGCAATGGCAATGAGCTCTGTGTCAGTTGTAACTAATGCTTTAAGACTTAGAAATTTTGGAAAATAATGTGAAAAGATAAATTGTGGAGGACATCATGAATAAAAACAGTGAAAAATTCAGATTGGAAGAGGAAGAGTGCGGCGGGAGATACTGCTCTTCTGCTGAAACGAAGCAGAAACTTAAGGCAAGACTTAACAGAATAGAAGGACAGATAAGAGGAATAAATAATATGGTAGAAAAAGATGCTTACTGTGATGATATTCTAAATCAGATTGCCTCTGTGAGAGCTGCTCTAGCAGGTGTGTCAAAACAGGTTCTTGAAGGACATTTGAAACACTGTGTGGTTGAAGGAATAAAAGAGGGCAGAGAAGAGCAGGTTGTTGAAGAATTAATAGCAACACTTAATAAAATGATGAAATAAACGCAGGGAGAAAATATGAATTATTTTTTATTTTTAAATCACCCAAAAGGTGAAGAAGTATATAAGGTAAATGAAGAAAATGAGGCAGCAGCAAGAAGATATTTTGAAACAGCAGAACTTCTTGAAACAGAAGTTGAGATAGAAGGGAAAAAATATCAGGCTAAAATTGATTATGAGATGTTTGCAAAACTCTCTAATTTTGATTGCTTTAATTGTGACAATAACTGCTGTGCAGACAGTCCCTCAAAACTTAATAAGAAATCTAAAAAATTTCTTTTGGATAATATTGAAGAGTTTGAAAAAACTACATCAAATTTAGAAATATCAGAAGAGCTGGGTTATGAATCGGAAGATTTAATGGAAAATTTAGAGAACGAGGAAGAGGGAAGAGAGATAATATCAGAAATAGAGGAATGTACAGAGATGTGTTTTTATGCTTATAAAAAAGATAATAAAACAACTTTATGCAGTATTCACTCTATGTGTCTTGATAAAAAAATGTCTGACAAAGAGATTTGTGAGCATAAGCCTTTAGTCTGTTCTTTATGGCCGATTGAAATTCTTGCTGAAGATGACAACTCAATGCTTTATATTACTCTTCCTGATGACTTTACAAACAGCTTTACAATAGAAGACTATTACGAAATTCCATGTATAAATGAAGATGTGGCAATGTCTGCCTCTTTCAGAAGAAAAAATCCTGATGGATTTCGTGGAGAGTATAAGCCTGTGATTGAAACATACAAGGAAACAATAATTAATTGTCTGGGACAGAAAACTTACGAAAAAATAAAAGAGAAATTATTTTAAGAAAATATAAAAAATCTTTTTAAAATAAATTAAATTATTGACAAACCTTTGTAAATCATATATAATAGCAAGGTAAATTAACCTTTCCCACAAAGGACCGTTGCGTTATATTATGAAAATATAACTTATTTTAGGAGGAAAAAAGTGAATAAATACACTGTAATGCAAAGAAATGAAGATGTAGTTAGAGATTGGTACCACTACGACGCTGAAGGAGTTGTTTTAGGAAGATTAGCAGTAGAAGTTACTAAAAAATTAATGGGAAAAGAAAAAGTATCTTTCACTCCACACATTGACGGAGGAGATTACGTTGTTGTAACTAACGTTGAGAAATTAATAGTTACTGGAAACAAAATGAAAGATAAACTTTACTATAGACACTCTGGATTCCCTGGAGGAATTAAGAAAAGAACTTTAGAAGAAGTTTTAAATGTTAAACCAGAAGAAGCTTTAATGCTAGCTGTAAAAAGAATGCTTCCAAAAAACAGATTAGGAAGACAACAATTAACAAGATTAAGAGTATTTGTTGGTGCTGAACACGATCACGTAGCACAAAAACCAGTAAAGGCTGAAATTTAAGGGGGTATTAACAGTGGCAGATATGAATCAATGTAGAGGAACTGGAAGAAGAAAAACTTCTGTAGCTAGAGTAAGATTAGTAGCTGGAGAAAAAGGAATTGTAATAAACGGTAAAGACATGGCTCAATATTTCGGAGGAAGAGAAATCCTTTCTAGAATAGTTGAACAACCATTAGTTTTAACTGAAACTTTAGATAAATACCAAGTAATCGTAAACGTTTACGGTGGAGGAAATGCTGGACAAGCTGGAGCTATCAGACACGGAATTTCTAGAGCATTACTTGAAGCTGATGAAACATTAAGAGGAGCTTTAAAAGAAGCTGGATTCTTAACAAGAGACTCAAGAATGGTTGAAAGAAAGAAATACGGAAAGAAAAAAGCAAGAAGAA
>UQOH01000106.1 GCA_900542625.1 uncultured Fusobacterium sp. | reverse complement strand
CTATAGGAATAGAAATAATTTTTTCTATGAAATTATTTACAGCAAAATTTTCATTTATATCATCTATCAAAGGCCAATGAATTGGACAATAAATTTTATTTTTTATTAAATATTTATGAATTTCTTCTCTTTCAATATTATTTTTTAATTTAATAACTAAAAATAAAGGAACTTCAATTTTAATGTCAATTTTATAAAACTTTATTTGAGATGATTTTTTCAATTTTTTTAATAAATATTTATAATTTTCTCTTCTTCTCTTGATTAAATTTTTTACATCTATTTTATTTAATATTTCAAATGATTCTTTAGAAATTTCATTAATTTCTTTATTTTTATCTAAAAAATCTTCTGTTTCATTAAAAAGCTTTAAAAAATCTTTTTTAGAAAAATTTCCATTTGTTAAATATTTTTTCTTTAGAGCAAAAGCTTTTTTTCTCTCAAAATTAAAATAATTATTTATAGAAGTTTCAAGTTGATTAAAATTTTTTTTACTATATAGAATTCCACCATTAGGAAGACAAAACCATTTTCTTAATGAAGCAATACAATAGTCTCCGATAGTACATATATTAGTAAAAAATGAATGTGTTGTATCTTCTATAACTATTATTCCTTTTTCCTTTAATGAATTAATATAAGATAAAACTTTTTTATCTTGTAATTTTCCAAAATAATTAACAAAAATCAATACTCCTATTTCTTCATTATTAATTTCTTTTTGAATATCTTTTATATCTATATTAAAATCAGAATCTACATTATAAAAAATCAAATTTTCCTTATTTAAAAATTGATACATAGAATCACAAGCGTAAGAGGGAAATAAAATTTTTTTATTTGTTAACTTGTTTATTATTTCAAAAGCTTCTCTTCCAGATTCAAATAATTGATAATCATATCCTTTTAATAAATCAAATATTCCATTTTTAGTAAAATTCAATTTAGGAATCAAATAAAATTCTCCTCCAATTTCTTTAATCAATTAGCTCACCAGCTTTTATAGAAAAACTTAGCAAATTATTATATTGATTATTTTTATAAATTCTTTCTCTTAAAATTCCTTCTTGTTTAAAACCTAATTTTTTAAATAAATTCTGTGAAGGAGTATTATACTCTAAAACATTTGAATAAATGCAATTTAATCTTAATTCTTGAAATCCATATAATAATATTGTTTTTAAAGAATCATAACCGTATCCTTTTCTTCTGTTAATCATTGAATTAATAAGTTTAATATGAATTTCAGCTGTTCCATTTTTATAGTCAATATCTGATAATACTATCATTCCTATACAACTATCATTCACATCAATAACACATCGTAATTGGTTTGTAGCATTTTTTAAATTGTTATACCAATTAACTTGATCTTTTTGAGAAATAGGAAAAGAAAAGCCACCTAACATTTTTTCAATATTTTCATCATTTATTATTTCTAATAATTGTTTTAGGTCTTTTTCTTCAACAGCTCTTAGTAATACTTTTTTACCTTTTATATTCATTTTGTTTTCTCCTATATTCATCAAAATTTATTTCTACATTTTTATTTTTAAAATCAGATATATCTTCTTTTTTTATTATTTTTTTAATTGTTAAAAATATTATTTTCATATCAAGAGGAAAACTTAATTTATTTACATATTCAACATCATATTTAAATTTTTCTTCCCATGATATTGCATTTCTGCCGTTTACCTGTGCCCAGCCCGTAATCCCTGGTCTTACATCATGTCTTTTTCTCTGTTCTGCGCTGTATCTTTCAAGGTATTCTACAAGCAGAGGTCTGGGACCTATTAAACTCATATCTCCTTTTAACACATTTATAAATTCAGGTATTTCATCCAAGCTTGTTGCTCTTAATATTTTTCCAAATCTTGGAAGTCTTTCTGCATCAGATAATAAGTTTCCATTTTTATCTTTTGCATCTGTCATACTTCTGAATTTATACATTGTAAATATTTTCCCGTTTAATCCCGGTCTTTGCTGTTTAAATATTACTGGAGAACCTAACTTTTGTTTTACAAGTATTCCCACTATTATGTACAGCCACCAAAACCAAAAAATAAACATTAAAGAACAGATAATATCAAATGGTCTTTTAAAAAATTTTCTATACATTTTTTATCCCTCAAAACAACTTCTTACTATTTTTATTATTATGTCCTGTTCTTCTGGTGTCATTTTGTTATCACTTGGCAGGCAAAGTCCTCTGTTGAATATATCCATTCCAACATCTAAAGGTCTGCCGTCTTTTCCAACTGCACCGCCATTTATATATGCATTGGTTTTAGCTCTTCCATTTCCCTCTCTAGTTATAAATTCATTCATTCTATAAATTGGCTGCATATGCATTGGTTTCCATATAGGTCTTCCCTCTGCATTATATTTAGCAAGTGTTTCAAGTATTTCTGTAGGACAGCTTTTTCCCTTTTCTTTAATATACAGTGCTTTTGTTTCACTGCGAACTTGTTTACACATTGCGCTTGAATCAATTATCATGCATGATAACCAGAAATTAGGAACACTGTTTTCTTCATCAAAAGGATTCATTTTTACTGGCAAATTTTTAAATCCCTCTTTATATCTTTCGTAAATTGCTTTTTTCTGTTTAATATGTTCCTCTAAATATGAAATCTGCCCTCTTACTACACCAGCTATTACATTGCTCATACGGTAGTTGTATCCAATCTCTTCATGTTGATACCATGGAGCGTTTTCTCTTGATTGAGTAGACCATTTACGAACTTTTTCTGCTGCTTCTTTATTATCAGTAAGGAGCATTCCTCCTGAAGAACCTGTAATAATCTTATTTCCGTTAAAAGAGATAACATTGTAATCTCCAAATGTTCCTGTTTCTTTTCCTTTATATGTTGCTCCTAAAGATTCAGCTGCATCTTCAACAATAACAGCACCATGTTTTTTGCATATTTCTTTTATTTCATCTATTTTTCCGGGAACTCCGTAAAGATTAACTAAAACCACAACTTTTACATCTGGATGTAATTCAAAAGCTTTTTCAAGAGCAACAGGATCCATATTCCATGTATCATATTCTGTATCAATAAATATTGGAATTCCCCCCTCATATACAACAGGATTTAAAGTAGCTGCAAATGTCATATCACTGCAGAATACCTTTGTATTACGCGTTACTCCTGCAAGTTTCATTGCTAAATGTAAAGCCGGAGTTCCTGCAGAAAGTGCCACAGCATATTTACATCCAACTCTTTGGCTTATCATATTCTCAATTTCATCAATATTTTTTCCAACAGTTGACATCCAGTTTGTATTGTAAGCTTCCATCATATATTCAGCTTCTAAACCATGCATTGTTGGTGAGCTTAAATAACATCTTTTTAAGAATGGTTTTATCTCTTCTTTCATGATTTCCCCTCTCTTCCCATAATAATTATTTTTTATACTTTATAATTTATTCATATTTCACTTCTTTATATGAAGTAATAAATTCTTTCATTGTTTTCTTTATCTCGTCTATTCCTGATTTCTTACTTATTAACTCTTTTAAATTGTTTAAGTAATAAGGAATATCTATATTTTCTTTCTCTATTTTTGTAATAAATATCTTTTTATTATCAGTCTTAACTGCTGAATTTACATCATAAAGGAGTTCCTCATAGAGTTTCTCTCCCGGTCTTAGTCCTACAATATCTATTCCCACTTTACTGTTTGAGAATCTTATCATATTTTTAGCTAAATCCATGATTTTTACAGGTTCTCCCATATCTAAGATAAATACTTCCCCGCCTTTTCCAAGAGTTCCTGCTTCAATTACAAGCTGCGCCGCTTCAGGTATAGTCATAAAATATCTTGTCATGTCTTTGTGCGTAACTGTAAGATTTCTTCCCTCTTCAAGAAGTTTTTTGAATATTGGTATAACAGAACCATTGCTTCCAAGAACATTTCCAAATCTTACTGCCATAAATTTTGTACTGCTTTCTTCGTTTTTCTTTTCAACAATAAGCTCGCATGCTCTTTTGCTTGCTCCCATAATATTGGTAGGATTTACCGCTTTATCTGTGGATATCATTACAAATCTGTCCACTTTATATTTATCAGCTGTATCAACTAAGTTTTTAGTACCAAATATATTGTTTTTAATAGCCTCTTCTGGGCTGTGCTCCATAAGAGGAACATGTTTATGGGCTGCTGCATGGAATACAATATCAGGTTTATATATAGAAAACAGATAATCAAGTTTTTCTCTGTCCCTTATACTGCATATCTCACTTACCAAGTCTATTCCCTTATGAGCTCTTTTGATTTCAAGTTCCAATAAGTAAAGAGAGTTTTCATTTACATCAATATTTATTAGTTTCTTAGGATTATATTTAGAAAGCTGTCTTGAAAGTTCTGAACCTATACTTCCTCCGCCCCCTGTAACAAGAATAGTTTTTCCTGTTATAAATGAAGATATATTTTCATCATTAACTTTTACTTCCTCTCTTCCAAGTAAATCTTCTATTTTTACATTTCTTATCTGATTTGATAGAGGTTCATCAGATAAACTGTTTTGTATTAAAGGAAGTATTTTTATCTCTACATCAACCAGATTTTCAAGTTCCTTTAAAATATGTTTAAGTGTATCTAAATCAAGTGATGGAATAGCAAGGATAAGAACTTCTATTCTTAATCTCTGAACATAATGCTTTATTACTTTTTTATTCCCATATACTTTTATTCCATTAATATATATTCCTTGTTTTCTTGGGTCATCATCAATAAGTCCCAGAATGTTATACGCAAAATTCTTATTAAGCTTGCTTTCCCTTACAAGAGTTATTCCTGCTTCTCCTGCGCCGTATATCAAAGCCCTTTTTCCATTTTTATGTTTTGGTTTAAGGAAACCATATTTATATTGTCTGTTCATTCTGAAAAACATTCTCATTAAAAGCTGGATAGAAAGAGAAAAAACAAAAACAAGAGCAGTAACCTGTCTTGAAAAATCTTCTCTTAAAACAGCAAAAGAAAATATCATGCAGATTAAAGTAAATATATGAATAGTAATTAGTCTGAAAACATCAAGGGAGTCTGTGTAACTCCAGCTTATGGCAATATTTTTATATGCTCCTGAGATAAGAAGATAGATAGCAGAATAGAAAAGAAAATATCTTAAAACATCAGCATTAATATGTGAACTGTCAAATCTAAGCAGAACTGATAAAAAAACAGCTGCAGCTACAGCAGAAATATCCAGCATAATTTTTACAGCAGTTCTTT
>UQOH01000105.1 GCA_900542625.1 uncultured Fusobacterium sp. | reverse complement strand
AGAGCCGACGAATTAAAAATTTTATTTATTAAATTTTTAATTTGTTCCTCTTTCTCAATGAGCAATATAAACAGCTGATATTTTTTCAGAAAAAATTTTATTCTTTTTTTTATCTTATAGACAACATATAGTTTTTATTGTACTATATATTATACTTGTTATTCAGCTGTTGGGAGGCAATATGTATAATATAAATGATTTAAGAAATAAAATCGATGAACTTTTTGAAAATCTTGAATATGAAGAGGGATTAAAATTAATGAAAGAGGCTGAGGCTGAAGGTGAAGACAGTTCATGGCTTTTTTGTAATATAGGCTGGGCTCTTGGAAGATTAGGAAGAAGAGAAGAGGCTCTTGATTATTTAAGAAGAGTGGAAGTGAGAGAAGAGCCTGATGAAGAAGGCTGGCTTAATTCTGAAATTGGATGGAATCTTGGACTTTTAAACAGGAGCAAAGAGGCGTTATTCTATCTGCAGAATGCAAGAGTATGCGGAAGAGATGACATATGGCTTAACTCTGAAATCGGATGGAATTTGGAAAAGCTCTCAAAATTTGAAGAGGCTGTTTTTTATTTAAGAAGAGCTGAAGAGCAGGGAAGAAATGACCATTGGATTTGTGTTGAATTGGCATGGTCTTTACAGAATACAGGAAATCTTGAAGATGCTCTTAAATATTACGGTATTGCAAAAGCATTGAACGGTTCTGATATATGGTCAGATTCACAGGTAGCATGGATTTATGGAAAACTTGACAAACATCAGGAGGCTGCAGATGTTTTAAAGAGTATTAAAGAAAGCGGAAGAGATGACGAATGGGTTAAATCTCAGCTTGGCTGGAATCTGGGAAAAACAGGAAAACACGAAGAGGCGGTAAGATACCTTATCAGTGCTTATGAAAATGGAAGAAACGATGTCTGGATAAATAATGAAATAGCATGGAACTATGGCAGAATGGGAAAACATGAAGATGCTGTGAAGTATCTTAAAAGATCTGAGGCTATTGAAGAGCCGGATAACTGGGTTAATTCTGAAATGGGATGGAACTTAGGAAGAATTGGAGAAGTTGAAGAGGCTTTGGAATATCTGTATAAATGTTTTGATGATGAGTCTGAGGACAGCTGGCTCCTTAGTGAACTTGGGTGGAATTTAGGAAAAGCAGGAAGAAACCAAGAGGCTATTGATATGCTGGAAAAAGCTCTTAAATTCGGCACTGAAGATGACTGGATAAACAACGAAATCGGATGGAACTATGAACAGCTTGATAAATATGAGGAGGCTTTGAAATATTTTAAGAGGTCTGAAGAACTTGCTGAGCCTACTTCATGGGTAAATTCTCAGCTTGGATATTGTTACAGCCATTGCAAAGAAAAAGATTATGAACTTGCTTTAAAATATCTTTATAAAGCTAAAGAGCAGGGAAGAAATGATGCCTGGATTAACGGGGAGATAGGTTGGAACTTAGGAAGACAGAAAAAATATAAAGAGGCTGTGAAAGCTTTAAAAGAATCTGAAGAGTTAAGCAAAGATGACAGTTCTTCATGGCTGAACAGGGAATTAGGATGGAATCTGGGAAGACTTGATGAGGCGAAAGAGGCTTTATTCTATCTTTTAAAAGCAAAAAACCAAGGAGATATGGACGACTGGTTAGCTACTGAAATTGGTTGGAACTATGATAAACTAGGGGAATATGAAAAAGCTCTTGAATATCTTTTCGAGGCAAAAATGCTTGGAAGAGATGATGACTGGGTAAACTCTGAAATCGGCTGGGCCTTAGGTTCTTTAAACAGATATGATGAGGCTCTGCAGTATCTTTTCATTGCACAGGAGCAGGGCAGAAATGATGACTGGATTTATGCTGAAATAGCATGGAACTTTAAGCAGAGAAAGCAATACAAGATGGCCCTTGAGCATTTCCTTAAAGCAGGAAAACTTGGAAAGAACAACAGCTGGTATTTTAAAAATACTGCTGAATGTTTTGAAAAGCTTAAAGATTATGAAAATGCTTATATATATTTTAAAAAGGCAAAAGAAAAAGATAAAACAGATAAATCTTTAAACTTAAAGATAAAAAAGACAGCTGAAAAAATAGGAAAAAGTGAGGAGGCAGAACAATTCCTTGAAACTTTCCAAAGCAGCAAAGTTAAGAAAAAATAAATATTCAAAATAAATAAAATTTTAATATAAAAAAATGGAGTTGTGTATTTATAAGAATAAAATTTTCGATTTTAAAAATATCTGCGTAATTTATGCAGTGAGTTCATCGTAAAAAACGATATGTTTGAGGCTTTAGCCGAGTTTATCGTTTTTAGAGGAACGAGCAATATAAATCTGCTGATATTTTTTCTTAGAAAATTTTATTCTTATATTATTTATTACATAACTCCTTTATTTTTTTATTTATATTCTTTACTTTTTAAGATGAAAATGTTAGTTTTTTAATAATCAATAAAATTTAATATTTATTATTAATTTATAGGACTTTAAATAAAAATAAAAAAATAACTCCAATGCCTGAACACTGGAGTTATTATAAAAATTTATTTATCTGTTTTATCAGTGAGAAAATCAAGTCCTCTCAGGACTAAGCCTCCTATGTAAACAGGAAATAAAAATACTCTGGCTGCCCATTTTACAAAAGAATTTGAAAAGTTCCCTTTGTACATAATATCACCTATTTTTCTGCTCCGGGATTTTCTGCCTTAACCTTTCTTATCATATCAAGAACTTCCATATCAGCATTTGGAAGAGTTATTCTTACAGTAGAGTTTGGGTTAGCTGCCTCTACCTCCTCTTCATGCCCGTTTCTTCCTATAAGAACCATTTTTGGAAGAACTATTTTTCTTGGATCGTATTTAGGAGTAACAACTTCAAGCTCCTCTCCAGTTTCAACTCTGTTTCTTATAGCAAGAACATATTCATTGTCAGATATTTTTTCTATAACTTTTGCTACAAGCTGGTGTGTCTGACTGTAAGAGTTTCTGTCGTTATAGTTTTGAGCCTCTGCTCCAGGTCTTCCATGGTAGAATCCCTCTGTATATAATCTGTGTGATGTAGACTCAAGCTCTCTTAGCCATTTTTCTTCAAAGCTGAAGTTTCCTGCATAATATTTATCTATTGCATCTCTGTATGCTTTTACAGCATTTGCAACATAATAAATTCCTTTCATTCTTCCTTCAATTTTTAAAGAATCTACTCCAAGAGCAAGAATTTCATCTATCATTTTTATTGTACATAAATCTTTTGAACTGAATATAAATGTTCCGTGGTCATCTTCAAAAACAGGCATATACTCTCCCGGTCTTTTTTCTTCCATCAAAGTATATCTCCATCTGCAAGACTGAGCACAATCTCCTCTGTTTGCATCTCTTCCTGTCATGTAGTTGCTTAAAAGACATCTTCCTGAAATTGACATACACATAGCTCCGTGGATAAATACTTCAAGCTCAATATCAGGAACTTTTTCTCTTATCTCTTTTATGTCTTTCAGAGAGATCTCTCTTGCAAGAACAACCCTTTTAGCTCCCATATCTTTCCACATTTTAACAGAACGCCAGTTTGTGTTGCTTGCCTGTGTACTTACACTTATACGAAGATTGGAATTTTCTTTTACAACTTGGAATACTCCAAGGTCTGCAACGATAACTCCGTCTACATGTATGCTTTCTAAGAATCTAACATACTCAGGCAGATCTTCCAATTCATCATTGTGTGGAATTACGTTTAAAGTTACATATACTCTTTTTCCTAAAGAGTGTGCATATTCCACTGTTTTAGTTAATTCTTCATCTGAAAAGTTGTTGCTTCCAGCTCTCAGATTAAACATTTTCCCGCCTAGGAAAACTGCATCAGCTCCATAGTGAAAAGCCATTTCCATCTTTTCAATATTACCTGCCGGTGCTAATAATTCTGCTTTTTTCATTATTATTTCCTCTCTATTAAACTAAACTTAAAATTAAATTATTAATATTTTTAATCAACCTTTGTTGTATAGTCAGCAAACTTAGTAATCTCACTGAAGAATCTAAGTTTTACTGTTCCAACAGGTCCGTTTCTCTGCTTACCTATTATTACTTCTGTGATACCCTTTTCAGGACTCTCTTCGTTATAATAATCATCTCTGTACAGGAATACAACCATATCAGCGTCCTGTTCGATTGCTCCTGATTCTCTCAGGTCTGAAAGCATAGGTCTTCTGTCTGCTCTCTGCTCAGGTGCTCTGGAAAGCTGAGAAAGTGCAATAATAGGAATATCAAGTTCTCTTGCAATTCCTTTTAACGATCTTGAGATATCAGAGATTTCCTGCTGTCTGTTGTCTCCTCTTCCGGTACCTTTTATAAGCTGAAGATAGTCTATTACTATCATATCAAGTTTTCCCATAGCTTTAAGTCTTCTTGCCATAGCTCTTATTTCAAGAACATTGACATTTGGAACGTCTGCTATATTTATATTTGATGATGCAAGCTGTCCGCTGGCAATACCAATTCTTCCCCATTCATTATCTTCAAGAAAACCATTTCTGATTTTTTGAAGCCCGATCTGTGACTGAACTGCCAGAAGTCTTTGTAAAAGCTGTGAGCTTGACATCTCAAGACTGAATATAAGAACAGATTTCCCGCCTTTCATTGCTGCATTAAGAGCAAGGTTAAGTGCAAAGGCTGTTTTTCCCATTGAAGGTCTTGCTGCAAGAATTACAAGGTCTGACGGGTTAAATCCGCTTGTTTTCTCATCAAAATTTATAAATCCTGAAGAGATACCTGTTGTAACACCTTTGTTGTTAAACACCTCTTCCAATCTCATAAACTCTTCTGTCATTGCCTCTCTGATGCTTATAACATCTTTTGATTCTTTTGTTTCAGATATTTTAAAGATAAGTCCCTCTGCTTTGTCAAGAATTGTATCAACATCTTCATAACCCTCGTAAGACATTTCAACTATTTTTGTTCCAACATCTCCAAGTTTTCTTAAAATTGATTTCTCTTTTACAATTCTTGCATGTTTCACTATGTTTGCAGCTGTCTGCACTTCGTCGATAATTTCAAAAAGAAGGTTTTCTCCATCTATCTCATCATATCTGTTCTGCTTTTTCAATTTATTTGCAACGATAATAGGGTCTATTCCCTCACCGCTGTTATAACAATCTATCATAGCTTCATAAACATATCTGTGAGCAGCTTTATAGAAATCGTTAGGCATTACTACTTCGATGATGTCACCAAAGGCATCAGGTTTTAAAAATATTCCTCCAAGTACCGCTTTTTCAGCTGTTAAATCACTGGGTACTCTTCTAAGGCTCTCAACACTGTCCATGAATCCCTCTCCTACTCTTTAGTTATTACAGTAATTTCTGCTTTAACATCCTGATGTAATTTGATAGCTACTTTGTGCTCTCCTAAAGCTTTTATGCTGCACTCTATTTTCTTTTTATCTATTTTTAATCCGAATCTGTTTTCAAGTTCAGCAGCAATCTCTTTGTTTGTTATTGCTCCGAATAATTTTCCATTATCCCCTACTTTAACAGTTAAAGTAAGTTTTTCTTT
>UQOH01000104.1 GCA_900542625.1 uncultured Fusobacterium sp. | reverse complement strand
CTATTATCTGTGTTAAGAAAAAAGGGATTGTGTTAAACTCTCCTTCTGTTGTTGCTATCAACAACAAAACAAAAGAGCTTTATGCTGTCGGGGAAAAAGCTAAAAATATGATAGGAAAAACTCCTGCATATATAGATGCTATAAGACCTCTTAAAAACGGAGTAATTGCAGACTACGAAGTAACTGAAAAAATGCTTAGAGGATTTTACAAAGAGATAAACAAAGGTTCTGGAAAATTAGCAGGACCAAGAGTTTTAATCTGTGTTCCTGCAGGTGTTACTCAGGTTGAAAAAAGAGCTGTAATAGATATTAGTACAGATGCAGGTGCAAGAGAGGCATTCCTTATTGAAGAACCTATGGCTGCAGCAATCGGTGCAGGAATAGATGTATTCCAGCCAGAAGGAAACCTTATAGTTGATATTGGAGGAGGTACTACTGAAATAGGTGTTATCTCTCTTGGAGGTATTGTTAAAACATCTTCTCTTAAAGTTGCAGGAGACAGATTCGACAGCCTTATCACAGAATATATAAGACAGGAACATAACCTGTTAATAGGATATAAAACAGCTGAAACACTTAAAAAAGATATTGGAGCAATTATCCCTCTTGAAGAGGAACTTTCTTGTGAAATCAGCGGAAGAAACCTTCTTACAGGACTTCCTGTAAATGTAACTGTTACTTCAACAGAGATTGCAAATGCTCTTGAAGAGGCAGGAGATCAGATTATAGAGGAAATCAAGTCTATTCTTGAAAAAACTCCGCCGGAACTTTCTTCTGACATTAAGAGAACAGGAATTTACTTAACAGGTGGAGGAGCACTTCTTAGAGGACTTGACAAGAAACTTGCCAATGCTCTAAAACTTAATGTTACTGTTGTAGAAGATCCATTAAATGCTGTAATAAACGGAATAGCAAAATTCCTTAACAACTTCAATGAATATAAAACTATATTAATGTCTCCTGAAAACAATTACTAAAAACAGGAGGGTATAATATTATGGATATAAAGCCACAGCTGGAAGCGATACTTTTCTTGGGAGGAGAGGAAACAAAAATAAAAGACCTGGCAAAGTTTTTTTCTCTTTCTATTGATAAAATTATACCTGTTCTTTATGAGCTTAAAGGAGAAAGAAAAAGCACAGGAATAAATCTTGAGATAACTAATGATACTGTTTTTCTTGTATCAAATCCAAAATACGGAGAGATTATAACAAACTTTTTTGAGCAGGAGAAAAAGCCGAGAAAACTTTCTGCATCAGCACTTGATACTTTGTCAATCATTGCTTACAAACAGCCTGTTACAAAAAGTGAAGTTGAGCAGATAAGAGGAGTGAATATTGACAGTATCATTTACACAATGGAAAATAAAAAATTTATAAGAGTATGCGGAAAGCAGGACTCACCGGGAAGACCAAATCTTTATGAAGTAACTGATAAATTTCTTGGATATCTTGGAATTGATTCAGTGGAAGAACTTCCGCAATATTATGAAATAAAGGAAAAACTAAATGGAAAAAATAAGGATTAACAAATATCTTGCAGAGCTTGGAATTGGTTCAAGAAGAGCTATAGACAAGATGATAGAAGAGGGAAAGATTAAAGTAAACGGAGAATTGGCTGAATCTGGTATAAAAGTCAATGAAGAGGATAAAATTATTGTAAACGGAAGAGCTGTTGATGCTCCAAAATCAGCAAAGAAAGTTTATTTTATTCTGAACAAACCTAAGAGAGTATTAAGCACTGCCAAAGATGAAAGAGGAAGAAAAACTGTTGTTGATATGATAGACACAAAAGAGAGAATTTTCCCAATAGGCAGACTTGACTATGATACAGAGGGACTTATTCTTCTTACAAATGATGGAGAAGTATTTAACAAAGTAATACACCCAAGAACAGAAGTATATAAAACATATCTTGTAGAGGCGAAGGGAAATATCAACATGACAACTCTTAACAGATTGAAAAGAGGGATTATGCTTGATGACAAGATGACTCTTCCTGCCAAAGCAAAAATACTTCTTGCAGACAATTATCACACTGTTCTTCATTTTGCTATAAAAGAGGGAAGAAACAGACAGGTAAGAAGAATGTTTGAATCTGTGGGACACAATGTTATAAATCTTAAAAGAATAATGCTTGGAGAGCTTACTCTTGATGGACTTGATGTTGGAGAGTACAGAGAACTTACAAAAAAAGAAGTAAGATATTTACATTCTCTTTAAAAATGTATAAAATAAAAATATTTAAATATATTTAACTTATTTAGGAGGTAGAGATGGCTTTAAGCAAAGAGGAAGTTTTACATGTTGCCAAACTGGCAAGATTAGAATTCAGTCCGGAAGAGATAGAAAAATATCAGCAGGAACTAAACGATATCTTAGACTACATTGATATGCTTGGTGAAGTTGATGCTGCTGAAATCAAACCATTATCACAGATAAATGATGATGTAAACAACTTAAGAGAAGACAAAATAAGAAAATCTCTTACTGTGGAAGAAGCACTTAAAAATGCTCCGCAGGCTGAAGAAGGAGCTGTTATAGTTCCAAAAGTTGTTGGTGAATAAAAAAATATTTAATCAGGAGGAATTCTCATGACTGAGATACATAAACTTACAGCTTTTGAAATCAGAGAGAAGATAGCGAACAAGGAGCTGTCTGCTGTTGAAGTGACAAAAGCAGTGTTTGAAAGAATAGAAAAAATAGACGAACTGTATAACAGTTTTGTTTCATTAAGAAAAGAAAAAGCTTTAGAAGAGGCAAAAGCAGTTGATGAAAAAATTGCCAGAGGAGAAAAACTTGGAGCTCTTGCAGGTGTTCCTGTTTCTATAAAAGACAATATGGTATCAGAGGGAGATTTAACAACTTCATGTTCTAAAATCCTTTCTAACTATATTGGTGTTTATGATGCAACAGTTGTTAAAAAATTAAAAGAGGCTGATGCAGTAATTATCGGTAAAACAAATATGGACGAGTTCGCTATGGGAGGAACTACAAGAACTTCTTATCACGGACTTACTAAAAACCCATGGGACAGAACAAAAGTTCCCGGAGGAAGTTCTGGAGGAGCTGCAACATCAATAGCATCTCAGGAATGTTTTATCTCTTTAGGTTCTGACACAGGAGGAAGTATCAGACAGCCTGCATCATTCTGTGGTGTTACAGGATTAAAACCTACTTACGGAAGAGTTTCAAGATACGGACTTATGGCATTTGCATCATCTCTTGACCAAATCGGACCTCTTGCAAAAGATGTAAGAGATATTGCACTTACTATGAACGTTATAGCAGGATACGATGATTATGATGCAACAGTATCACAAAATCCTGTTCCGGATTATACAGAGGCTTTAAACAGAGATATAAAAGGAATGAAAATAGGAGTTCCTAAAGAATATTTCGTAGAGGGAATTGAAGAGGGAGTAAGAAAAGTTATGCTTGAATCTCTTGAAAAATTAAAAGAGCTTGGAGCAGAAACTGTTGCTATCTCTCTTCCACATACAAAATATGCTGTGCCTACTTACTATGTTCTTGCTCCTGCTGAGGCAAGTTCAAACCTTGCAAGATTTGACGGTGTAAGATATGGTTACAGAAGTCCAAATGCCAAAGATGCTGTTGATTTATATGTTAAATCAAGAAGTGAAGGTTTTGGTGCAGAAGTAAAAAGAAGAATTATGATAGGAACTTATGTACTTAGTGCAGGTTTCTTTGATGCATATTTCAAAAAAGCTCAAAAAGTAAGAGCTATGATTAAAAAAGATTTTGATGAGGCTTTCGAAACAGTTGATGTTATTTTCACTCCTGTTGCTCCATCAGCAGCTTTTGAACTTAATAAAGAAAAAACTCCAATTGAGCTATACTTAGAAGATATATTTACACTTTCTGCAAACTTAGCAGGTATCCCTGGATTATCTGTTCCTGCAGGATTTGCTGACGGACTTCCTGTTGGTATTCAGCTTCTTGGAAAACATTTCAGAGAAGAGGATTTAATCGCAGTGGGAAGTGCTTTTGAAAAAATTAGAGGAGAATGGAAACTTCCTGAAGGAGATGATAAATAATGATAAAAGAGTGGGAATCAGTAATAGGACTTGAAGTCCATCTCCAATTAAAAACAGGAACAAAAGTATGGTGTGGCTGCAGTGCGGATTATGATAATGATGATGCAAACACTCACACATGTCCAATATGTTTAGGACATCCGGGAGCTCTTCCAAAACTTAACAAGAAAGTTGTGGAATATGCTGTAAAAGCTGGACTTGCTTTAAACTGTACAATCAACAACGAAAGCAGTTTTGACAGAAAAAACTATTTCTATCCTGATACTCCTAAAAACTATCAGATAACTCAGTTTGACCATTCTTATGCAGGGAAAGGTTTCCTTGAAATAAATGTTAATGGAAAAACTAAAAAAGTTGGAATTACAAAAATCCAAATAGAAGAAGACGCAGGAAAATCTATTCACGGAGCACACGAATCATATATCAACTACAACAGAGCATCTATCCCTCTTGTTGAGATAATCTCTGAACCTGATATGAGAAGTTCTGAAGAGGCTTACGAATATTTAACTCTTCTTAAAAATACTATAAAATATACTGGTATCAGTGACGTTTCTATGGAACTTGGTTCTTTAAGATGTGATGCCAACATATCTGTACACCACAAAGGAGAGCCTTTTGGAACAAGAGTAGAGGTTAAAAACCTTAACTCATTCAAAGCTGTTGCAAGAGCAATAGATTATGAAATAAACAGACAGATAGAAACTATTGAAAAAGGCGGAAAAATAGATCAGGAAACAAGACTTTGGGACGATGACTCTCAAGTTACAAGAATAATGAGAAGTAAAGAGGAGGCTATGGACTATAGATATTTCCCTGAGCCGGATCTTTTAAAACTTGTTATAACTGATGAGGAAATAGAAACAATAAGAGCTGCTATGCCTGAATCTATTACTGCAAAAATAAGCAGATTTGAAAGTGAATACGGAATTCCTGCTTATGATGCTGAAATCTTATGTCAAGACATAGAACTTGCTGATTATTTTGAAAATACAGCAAAATCTTCCGGAAATGCAAAATCAAGTGCAAACTGGATAATGACAGAAGTTTTAAAACAGTTAAAACTTAACAACACAGAGATAAAAGACTTTGTTATTTCTGCTGAAGATTTAGGAAAAATTATAAAACTTATTGATACAAATGTAATTTCTTCAAAAATTGCAAAAACATTGTTTGAAATGAAACTTACTGACGAGAGAAGTCCAGAGGTAATTGTTGCTGAAGAGAAAATGGCACAAGTTGCAGATGACGGAGCTATCGAAAAACTTGTTGATGAAGTTTTTGCAAACAATCCAAAACTGATTGAGGACTATAAAAATTCTGATGAAGGAAGAAAACCAAGAGTTCTTAAAGGACTTATTGGACAGGCTATGAAACTTTCAAAAGGAAAAGCAAATCCTCAAATGGTAACAGAATTAATGACAAAAAAACTTAGCTAAAAATAAATATAATAAATAAAAAATCTCGTTGAAAAAATATCTGCAGATTTATATTGCTTACTCATCTAAAAACGATAAACTCGGCTTACAGCCTCAAACATATCGTTTTTTACGAT
>UQOH01000103.1 GCA_900542625.1 uncultured Fusobacterium sp. | reverse complement strand
ATTTAAATTTTTATCATGTATTATCGAAATGTAAAATATAATTATTAAAATCTTTTTAAAAATATTAAAAATTGATTATATTTTTTTAAATAATTATTAAAATGATTTTAATAATGCAATTTGTTTTTTATTATCGCGATAAGAAATATAAATAAATGAAAATTAAAAGAAGGTGTGTAATTTATCATGATGTAACTTTTTTAAATCAGGAGGTTTTTATGTTGTTGTTAAATCCCGTAATTCTTTCAGTATTAACTATGATAATCCTTTGTCTATTTAAATTAAATGTTATTATCGCTTTATTAATTTCAGCCCTTGTTGCAGGAGAAGTTGCAGGAATGGGTTTAAGCAACACTATGAGCATTCTAATCAATGGAATGGGAGGAAACTCCGAAACAGCCTTAAGCTATATTCTTTTAGGAACTCTTGCAGTTGTCGTAAATAATTCTGGTCTTGCAAAAATTATAGCTATAAAAATATCAAAAGTTGTAAAAAATAAAAAGTTTTTATTAATTTTTATTTTAGCAGCAATAGCATGTTCGTCACAAAATTTAATTCCTGTACATATAGCTTTTATACCAATACTTATTCCGCCATTATTATCTCTTATGAATAAATTAAAAATTGATAGGCGTGCTGTTGCATGCGCTCTTACTTTTGGATTAAAAGCACCATATATAGTTCTTCCTGTTGGTTTTGGTTTAATATTTCAAACAATAGTAAGAGATCAGCTTGTAGCTAACAACGTTCCTGTTACGCTTAAAGACATATATTCTGTAAACTGGCTTCTTGGACTTGGAATGTTTTTAGGACTTTTAACAGCAGTGTTTATCAGTTACAGAAAACCAAGAGAGTATAAAATGAATGATAATGAAATGCAGGCAGATAAAGAAATAATTTTCGAAAGAAAACATATGTTTGCACTGATAGGAGCTATAATAGCTTTTGCAATACAATTATGGACAGGATCTCTTCCTTTAGGAGCGTTATTTGCACTTACATTTATGGTAATCACAAAAGTTATTGTATGGAAAGATATTGATTCTACATTGGATGGTGGTATTCAGCTTATGGGATTTATCGCCTTTGTAATGCTTGTGGCAGCAGGCTATGGAAATGTTATAAGAGAAACAGGAGCTGTTCCAGAACTTGTAACAGGAGTAATCTCTATTATAGGTACAAGCAAAGTTTTGGGAGCTTTCATAATGCTGCTTGTAGGACTAATTGTAACACTTGGAATAGGTACATCTTTTGGAACAATCCCTATTCTTGCTGTAATCTATTGTCCTTTAGCTATTAAACTTGGTTTTTCTCCAGCAGGAGTAGCAATTCTTGTTGCAGCAGCAGGAGCACTTGGAGATGCTGGATCTCCTGCATCAGATTCAACACTTGGTCCAACATCTGGATTAAATGCAGATGGACAACATGAACATATCTGGGATACATGTGTTCCAACTTTTTTACACTACAATATCCCATTAATTATTTTTGCTCTTATTGGTTCTCTTATATTTTAAAAATTTTTATAACTATTATTAATAAATTTACTAAAACACAGGAGGCGATTTTTTAATGAAATTAATAGTTGGAGAAAATAAAATTACTTTGGAAGATTTAATTAATGTTACGAGAAACGGATATAAAGTAGAAATTTCTGAAAAGGCATATAAAAAAATAGCTGAGGCTAGAGAATTAGTAGATAGATATGTAAAAAATAAAAAAGTATCATATGGAATTACAACTGGATTTGGAAAATTTTCTGATACAGTTGTTTCTGAAGAAGAAACAGGATTATTACAAAAAAATCTTATTATGAGTCATTCATGCGGAGTGGGAAATCCTCTTCCAATAGACGCTGCAAAAGGTATAATGCTCCTTAGAGTAGTAAATCTTTGTAAAGGACATTCAGGAGTAAGAAAAATAATTGTTGATACTCTTGTAAACATGCTTAACAAAGGAGTTACTCCTTTTATTCCTGAGAAAGGTTCTTTGGGAGCCTCTGGAGATTTAGCTCCTCTTTCTCATATGGTTTTAGTAATGCTTGGAATGGGAAAAGCTTACTATAATGATGAACTGCTGGATGGAAAAGAGGCAATGAATAAAGCAGGAATTCCAATACTGGAAAGCCTTTCTTCTAAAGAAGGACTTGCACTTATTAATGGGACACAAGTAATGACATCAATAGGAGCTCATGTAACTTATGATGCAATAAATCTAATGAAACATTTAGATATAGCCGGAGCTTTAACTATGGAAGCTTTACACGGAATAACTTGTGCTTTTGATCCAAGAGTTCACGAAGTAAGAGGACATCAAGGACAGATAAGAACAGCTGAAAATTTCAGAAACATTCTTACATCAAGCAAATGTACAACAAAACAAGGAGAGATGAGAACCCAAGATCCATATGTTTTAAGATGTATCCCTCAAATACATGGAGCCAGCAAAGATGCTTTAGATTATGTTAAAAATAAAGTTGAAATAGAAATGGAAGCTGTTACAGACAACCCTATTATTTTCTCTGATACAGATGATGTTATATCAGGAGGAAACTTCCACGGACAGCCAATGGCTCTTCCTTTTGACTTCTTAGGTATTGCTATATCAGAAATGGCAAACGTATCTGAAAGAAGAATAGAAAGATTAGTAAATCCTAATTTAAACTGTGGACTTCCTGCATTCCTTGTTGAAAACGGAGGAGTAAACTCAGGATTTATGATAGTACAATACAGTGCTGCCTCATTGGTTTCAGAAAATAAAGTATTAGCACATCCAGCATCAGTAGACTCTATTCCATCATCAGCAAATCAAGAAGATCATGTATCGATGGGAACAATAGCAGCAAGAAAAGCTGGAGAAATTTTAAAAAATGCCAGAAAAGTAATTGCTATGGAAATTCTTTCTGCATGTCAGGGAATAGATTTAAGAAAAGTTAAAACAGAACTTGGTACAGGAACTGAAAAAGCATATAACCAGGTAAGAGAAACAGTAAGTTACTATGACAAAGACAGAGTAATGAATTTAGATATAAACGCTGTAGAAAAACTAATTGAAACTAATAAAATAGTGAATGAAGTAGAAAAAACAATAGGAATTTTAAAAATTTAATTATAATAAATCTGGAGGGAGATTAAGATGGTAAATAATGAAATATACAATGCTATGACAATAAAACTTACAGCTGAGGATATACCTGAAACTATACAGGAATTTGATCCAAAAATAAGAAGAGCTCCAAAAAGAGTTGTTCATTTAGAAAAAGATGAAATAGAGCTTGCTCTAAAAAACGCTTTAAGATATATTCCAGAAGAATTTCATGAAAAACTTGCTCCTGAATTTTTAGAAGAACTTATGGAACATGGAAGAATTTATGGTTATAGATTCAGACCTCATGGAAGAATTTATGGAAAACCTATAGATGAATATAAAGGAAAATGTACTGAGGCAAAGGCAATGCAGGTTATGATAGATAACAACCTTGATTTTGAAATAGCTTTATATCCATATGAACTAGTAACTTATGGAGAAACTGGGCAGGTTTGTCAAAACTGGATGCAGTATAGATTAATAAAAAAATATCTTGAAAATATGACACAAGATCAAACTTTAGTAGTAGCTTCTGGACATCCTACAGGATTATTCAGATCAAATCCAACAGCTCCAAGAGCAATTATAACAAACGGATTAATGATAGGAATATTTGATGACTATGCAAACTGGGCAAGAGGAGCTGCAATAGGAGTAGCAAACTATGGTCAGATGACTGCTGGAGGATGGATGTATATTGGTCCTCAAGGAATAGTTCATGGTACATATTCAACTATTTTAAATGCAGCAAGATTATTCTGTGGAGTTCCAAAAGATGGAGATTTAACGGGAAAATTATTTGTAACATCTGGACTTGGAGGAATGAGTGGAGCTCAGGGAAAAGCAACCGTAATTGCAAAAGGAGTAGGAATTGTTGCAGAAGTTGATATTTCAAGAATATATACAAGACTAAATCAAGGATGGATAAATGAAATTGCTGAAACTCCAAAAGAGGCTTTTGATAAAGCAGCAGAAAAAATAGCAGCTAAGATTCCTTACGCAATAGCATTCCACGGAAATATAGTTGACCTGCTGGAATACGCAGATAAAAATAATATTCATATTGATTTACTGTCAGATCAAACATCATGTCATGCTGTATATGATGGAGGATATTGTCCTGTAGGAATATCTTTTGAAGAAAGAACAAGACTTCTTGCTGAAGACAGAGAAACATTCAATAAAATGGTAGATGAAACACTTAGAAAGCATTACAATGTAATTAAAAAACTTACAGAAAAAGGAGTATATTTCTTTGACTATGGAAACAGTTTCTTAAAATCTCTATATGATATAGGAATTAAAGAAATTTCTAAAAATGGAAGAGATGATAAAGGAGGATTTATATTCCCTTCATATGTAGAAGATATACTTGGACCTGAATTATTTGATTATGGATATGGACCATTCAGATGGGTTTGCTTATCAGGTAAAAAAGAAGATTTATTAAAAACAGATAAAGCTGCTCTTGAGTTAGTTGATCCTAACAGAAGATATCAAGATAGAGATAACTATATCTGGATACATGATGCAGATAAAAACGGTCTTGTTGTAGGAACACAAGCCAGAATATTCTACCAAGATGCTATGAGCAGAACAAATATTGCTTTAAAATTTAATAAAATGGTAAGAAATGGAGAAATTGGTCCTGTAATGCTTGGAAGAGATCATCATGATGTATCAGGTACTGATTCACCTTTCAGAGAAACTTCAAATATAAAAGACGGAAGTAATATAATGGCAGATATGGCAGCACAATGTTTTGCAGGAAATGCTGCAAGAGGAATGACAATGATAGCTCTTCATAACGGCGGAGGAGTAGGAATTGGAAAATCTATTAACGGAGGATTTGGAATGGTTCTTGATGGAAGCCACAGGGTTGATGAAATTCTGATGCAGGCTATGCCTTGGGATGTTATGGGAGGAGTAGCAAGAAGAGCTTGGGCAAGAAATGAACACTCTATTGAAACTGTTATAGAATATAATAAAAACAATCAAGGAACAGACCATATTACTCTGCCTTATATAGCAGATACTGAATTAATAAAAAAATTAGTAGAAGAAAAAGTTAAATAAAATACAAACAAGGGATGCTGTATTTATTGCAGCAGCCCTGTTTGACTAAATACTAAAGAAGAGGGGATGATATGAAAGCAGATTTAATAATTTATAATATAGGATATTTAATTACAGCCAGAGAATTAGACAAAAAAAATTTTGATAATAATATGGAAAATATTGAAATTTTAGAAAATGCTTTTTTAGCTGTAAAAAATGGAAAAGTTTTAGCAACAGGTATTGGAAATATTCCTGAAAACTTAAAAGATAATAATACTAATATGATTGATGCTGAAAAAAAAGTTGTTGCCCCTGGAATAATAGATTCTCATACTCATTTAGTTCACTATGGTTCCAGAGAAAATGAACTTCCTATGAAATTAAAAGGAGTACCATATCTGGAAATTTTAAGAAACGGCGGCGGAATTTTAAGTACTGTCAGAGCAACAAGAAAAGCATCTCACAAAGAATTGTTTGATAAAGCTTTT
>UQOH01000102.1 GCA_900542625.1 uncultured Fusobacterium sp. | reverse complement strand
TCTCTTTTATTTTATCGTGGTCTAAATCGTCCAGAAATTTATAATTGTAATATTCATTATGAAATTCTGATAAGTTTATGGAAATTCCCATACCAAGAATTCTTTCCGTTTCTATTTTGTTTTCCTTAATAAAATTTTTTACTTCATAAAACAGATTATCAAAAAATTCTTTAGCACATTTTATTGTAGGACTGTTCTGCTGAGAAAAAGCATGAGAAATATCAAGATTAGCATTAGTAAAAACTACCGTTGTATTCTCTCTTCTTAAATCTATTCCTATAAAATCGAATTTATCATAATTTATGCACAGATTCGTTCCTTTCCTCATATTTTTCCCAAATCTCTCTTCTTCATATAATACATTTTCTGAAGTTAATTTTTTGGAAATTTTAGTCAAGGATGCCGGGGAAAGATTTAATTTTTCAGCCAGTTCCAATTTCGTGGCACCCTTATTTGCATTGATATATCTAAGCAAATTAGATATATTCCTATTTTGTGTAGTGTTATTCATAACGGTTCCTCCCAAAAGAAATTTAAAAAGACTTGACAAAAAACATAAAACCTAATATAATTTTACTAGGTAAAACGAATTTGACAAATAAAAGAAATTTTATTTTACATTTCTTACTTTTTGATAGGATAGTAAATAAATTATTTTCTTCTGTATCTTTCAATATATCTATATTATATAATAAAATTTTAGTGTGTGACAATATTTATTATATAAGTTACTTAAATTTTTTTTACTTTATTTTGTATTCTTTATTTTATTCTTTAATTACCAAAGGTTTGGTTAAATAAAAAAGGACAGATAAAAGAAAAAAAATTAATTTTTAAGAAAAAAGCAATAAAAAATAATATATTTTACTTGTGCTGATAAAAATGTTAACCAGATATTGGCATCTGCATAATCGAATACTACATTAAAAATAATTTCACTCAGTGAATATTTTTAACAGTATCTGGATAATATTTTTTATTAATAAAAAATATTTCATAGGGGGAATAAACATGAAAAAAACAGCATTATTATTAGGAGCAATCCTTACAATCGGATCTGCAGCATACGCAAAAGAAGTTTTACCAGTAGTTCAAGAAGTTCAAGAAACTGTAGTTGTGGCAGATGTTAAAGCAACTCCTGAGCCATTATTCAAATCAGTAAAAATCGGACAAAGCTTAGAAGTTGACAACACTTCTGGAAAGAAAAACATAGGTGAAGATGTTATCTTCATGAACACAGTTGATTTATCTACTCAAAACTGGGATTACACAATTGGTGCAGGAAGATTATTCTCTTCTGATACTCACAAAAAGCACGGTGGACTTTATGATGATGCTTCTTCAAGAATGGAATTACAAGCAATCAGAAACTTTGACAACTGGTTCTTAGGAGCAAAATTCAGAGGTGACTCTGGACATGACAGATGGTATTTAAGAACAGGATATGACTACGGAATGTTCTCTGGTTGGATGGATGCTCAATACCACTCTTTCGATGGTAACGACAACCAAGACTACAGACAAATCGAAATTATGCCTTTAAACGTAACTTTTGGACCAATTAAAGTTGGATACTACTTAGATTTCAAAGATTACACTGGTAAAGGTGATTCTGATGCTGCTGGAATGATAAAAAGAGAATACGATCATCAATTAAGAGCATATGCTCCATTATATACTGGTGATAAACTATCATTAGGATTAGAATACAGATTAGGACTTAACAATTCTAAACAAATAAAAGATAAAGTTGACGGAGTTGGATACAAAGCTTATAAAAACTTCCATTACAACTCACTTACTTTAAATGCTAACTATGCACTTACAGAAGCTTTAGATATTTATGGATACTACAGATATGACATTAACAAATTTGAAGCTAAAGACGGAAATCTGTCTAAAGATGTACTTGATTCAGACAGATACTATGGTGAATTCTTAATCGGTTGGTCTTATTCATTCTAAGACAACTGGTTAGCAGCACCTGATAAAATAGATGTTAAGGAGTGCTAACTTTAACATAGATAAAATCTCAGAAAGCCATTGAAGAATTTCTCAATCTTCAATGGCTTTCTCATTTTAATTATTTAAAATATTTTAGAATAGTCCTGTGATTTTTCCAAATTCATCAATATCTATTGCTTCAGCAGCAGGAACTTTTGGAAGTCCAGGCATATCAATAATATCTCCTGCCATAGCTATAATAAATCCAGCTCCGGCAGCTATCTTAACTTCATTTATAGTTACTTTAAATCCTGTTGGTCTTCCTAATAAGTTTGCATTATCAGAAAGTGATTTCTGAGTTTTAGAAACACAGATTGGAAGATTGTTGTATCCATTTTTCTCAACAACTCCAAGAGCTTTTTTAGCAGCAGCAGAGAATATTACTCCGTCTCCTCCATAAATCTCTTTTACTATTGTTTCTATTTTTTCAGCAGGAGTTAAATCAAGACTGTAAATAGGTTTGTACTCTTCTTTGTTGTTATCAACTGCATCAACAACAAGTTTTGCTAAATCTATTCCTCCTTCTCCTCCTCTTGCCCACACATCACAAAGAGCCACAGGAACACCTTGTTCTTTACATCTGTTTCTTATTAAATCAAATTCAGCCTCTGTGTCAGTTAAGAATCTGTTCATTGCAACAACAACAGGAAGATTGAATTTTTTCATATTTTCAATGTGCTTATCTAAGTTTTCAAGTCCTTTAGATAAAGCCTCAAGATTTTCTTCTCCAAGCTCTTTTGCTCCCCCGTGATGTTTTAAAGCTCTCACTGTTGCAACTATAACAACACATTTTGGAGATAATTTTCCTTGTCTACATTTAATATCAAGGAATTTTTCAGCTCCAAGATCAGCAGCAAATCCAGCCTCTGTTACAACATAATCTCCTAATTTAAGAGCTAATTTTGTTGCAATAAGAGAGTTGCATCCATGTGCTATATTTGCAAAAGGTCCTCCATGAATAAGAACAGGAGTATTTTCAAGAGTCTGAACTAAGTTTGGTTTTATTGCATCTTTTAAAAGAGCCGCAACAGCACCGGTTATTTTTAAATCACTTACTGTTACAGGTTTTCCAGTTACATCATATCCTATTATAATTCTTGCTATTCTTTCTTTTAAATCTTTTAAAGATGATGCAAGACATAATGATGCCATTATTTCAGAAGCAACTGTAATCTGGAAAGAGTTTTCTCTTGGAATTCCTGATGCAGATCCTCCAAGTCCGATTATAGTGTTTCTAAGAGATCTGTCGTTCATGTCAAGAACTCTTTTCCATGTGATTTTTGTTATATCAATATTTAGTTGATTTCCAAATTTTATATGGTTATCAATAACAGCGGAAATCAGGTTATGAGCAACACCGATTGCGTGTAAATCTCCTGTAAAGTGAAGATTGATATCTTCCATTGGAACAACCTGAGAATATCCTCCTCCAGTAGCTCCTCCTTTTATTCCGAATACAGGTCCTAATGAAGGCTCTCTAAGAGCAGCAATAGAGCTGTATCCTAATTTGTTAAGTGCTTGTGTAAGACCAACACTTACAGTTGATTTTCCTTCCCCTGCAGGAGTAGGAGTGATAGCAGTAACTAAGATAAGTTTACCGTCCTCTTTATTTTCCAATTTGTGTAAAAGATTAAAATCTAATTTTGCTTTATATTTTCCGTATTGATCATAATCATCATCTGTAAGACCTATTTTTGCAGCAATCTCACTTATCGGTAATAATTTTGTTTCCTGAGCGATTTGAATATCTGTTTTCACTAAATTCCCTCCTTAAGTTTGTAACCTGTTTCTAACATAATTTTTAAATTTTACCAAAGTTACTAAAAAGACAAATTGATAAAAAAAGCCGACACTCTAGGCTTTTTTTGCCCAGACGGTCGGCGAATTAATGTTATACTTCATGTGGTTATATCCACTTCCGTCAGTCATATAACAATAAAATGATAACATGAATTTTTTATTTTGTCAAAGATTTTTCTTAATTGGCTTTACATACACTTTGTTTTAAATTCCTGTTTAATATTCCTTGACAAAAATAGAAAATTAATCTATTATGTTAAAGTAATATAAAAAAATATTTTTAAGTCGTATAAGTCTTTAATAAGGTAAGACGTCTCTACATACTACCGTAAATAGTATTCTATGACCTGATTAAGTTGTTGAAGGTCTGTTTTTTACAGACTTTTTTATATTTTAAAAAAATTAAATCAGGAGGAAAAATGGAAAAGTTTTTCAAATTTAAGCAGTACAACACTACTGCAAAACAGGAAATCATTGCAGGAATTACTACATTCTTGACAATGGCTTACATTGTTTTTGTTAACCCGGTAATGCTTTCAGCAACTGGAATGGAAAAAGGAGCTCTTATCACTGCTACATGTCTTTCTGCAGCAATCGGAACAGGACTTACTGGTCTTTGGGTAAATGCACCTTTTGCTATGGCGCCTGGAATGGGATTAAACGCTTTCTTCACTTATACAGTTGTTATGGGACAGGGAGCTACATGGCAGGAAGCTTTAGGAGTTGTTTTCTTATCAGGAGTTGTTTTCGTTATCTTAACTGTTACAGGAGTAAGAAAAGCTCTTATTGAAGCTATACCAACTGAAATGAGACTTGCTGTTGGAGCAGGAATCGGATTATTTATAGCTTTCCTTGGTATGCAGACAATGGGACTTATTGTTGCAAACCCTGCAACTCTTGTGGGACTTGGACAATTTACAACACCTGTTATTCTTGGAGTAATCGGGTTTACTGTAATGGCTTTCTTAGAAGTTAAAAGAATGAAAGGAGGAATCCTTCTTGGTATAGTTGTTACTACTATCCTTGGAATCATTTTCGGAGAAATCAGTGTTCCTACTGCTATTGTATCTATGCCTCCAAGTGTAATGCCTGTTGCATTCAAACTTGATATAATGGGAGCATTAAGACCGGCTCTTTTAGGTTCTATTTTCTCATTCGTATTCGTAGATTTATTTGACTCATTAGGAACTCTTCTTGCTTGTGCAAATGAAGCAGGGCTTATTGATAAAGACGGAAAAGTTGATAAAATTGATAAAATATTAGAAGTTGACGCTGCATCAACTATGATTGGTTCAGTTCTTGGAACATCTACTGTAACAACTTTCGTTGAATCAGCATCTGGTATCGCTGCCGGTGGTAGAACAGGACTTACAGCTGTTACAACTGCTGTTTTATTTATACTTACTTTATTCTTCTCTCCTATTATCGGAGTTGTACCGGGATTTGCTACTGCCCCTGCTCTTATAGTTGTTGGAGTATTTATGTTTAAAAATCTTTTAGACATAGACTTAAGAAATCTTGAAACTGCTATTCCATGTTTCCTTACTATAATCATGATGCCTTTAGCATACAGTATCTCTATCGGAATTGCATTTGGATTTATCTCTTATGTTGCAATCAAAATTTTTGTTGGAAAAGCTAATACTGTAAAACCTATCCTTTGGGTTGTTGCTGTATTCTCTTTCTTAGAAGTTTCTGGACTTTTAAGAAAAATGGCTATGATGCTTGGATAATTAATAGATTATAATTTTAAATTAAACAGTTTAAAGGTGCAGTTCGTCATGTGCTGCACCTTTTTATTTTGTTTCTTCCAATATTATTTCACATAAAATATTATAAAAATAAAAAATAGC
>UQOH01000101.1 GCA_900542625.1 uncultured Fusobacterium sp. | reverse complement strand
GTGGGAAAATTTTTATATTGAAGATATAGAATTGAATAAAAAGAATTACAATTTAAAAATAAACGGTCAGATTTTAATAGAGTATCCCAAAAGAAAAGATAATGATATAAATATTATGAAAAGTTGTGAGCTTGATGGAATTGAATTTGAATTTTATTAATAAAATAATTAAAGAAAAAAATGGAAAGATTGTATTTTCCTATGAAAATACAGTAATTTTTCATGAGGAAGAAATTTTTCAGACAATTGAAAAAGAATATATAAAACCTTCAAGGGATTTGGAACTCTATATAAAAAAACTGAAAAGATTTTCAAAGATAGATATTTTAATTGAAGATGGATATTATAAAACTGCCGAATTTGTAATTTTAAAAGATGAGGTTTCAGAAGAAAAACTGGAAACTTTTGTTAAATATCAGGTAAAAGAATTGTTGAATGAAGAGGATATTGATGAATATTTTATCAAATATTTTAAGAAAAACAACCAAGATGAAACCTATATTGTTTATATTCTTGAAAGAGATTTTATAGAGGATTTAGTAGAATTTTTCTTAAGAAACAGATTAAAAGCAGGAAGAATTATTTTAGACAAGGAAAATAATTTCTGTATAGATGATTATGATATTCTTTTGAAAAAGAACAGCAGTATTTCTGTTGATAAAAAAAGCATTACAATTATGGTAGTTCTTATTTTATCTTTCTATATTTTAAAAACATATAATTTTACCCTTACAAAAAAAATTAAAGAAATAGACAAAGAGATTATATTGTCAGATACAGAACTTAACAGAATAAAACTTGTTTCTGATGAGCTGGATACGGAAGTTTTGGAACTTCAGGAAAAACTTGGAAATTTATCAGAAAAAAAAGAATTTTTCCAGAAAAAAATTATGGAAGTTTTAAAAATAATTCCTGAATCAGTAAGAGCAGAAAATATTTATTATGAAAAAGGATTTTTAAATATTAAAGGATTCTCTTCAGAAGAAAATTCACTTTTTAAATTTTTAATGTATCTGGAAAAAGATAAGAATATATTATCAGCAAAATATGATTATATAACTAAAAAAGATAATTATTATGAATTTTTCATAGAGATTAAGGTGCAGGAATGACAGAATTTATAAAAGAGCATAAAAAAATATCATATTTTGCAGTATTTATACTGTTTTTTTATTTTTTTATAATAATTCCCACAGAAAATATTATTGATAATAAGAATAACATGAGAAACAAAACTGCAAGACTGGAAAATATAAAAATCAAGCATAAAGCAGTAGAGAAAAATATAGACAGGAGAGAAACAGAAAGAGAAATATTAAAAGAACAATTGGCAGAGATTTCAGAAAAAGAGAATAGTTTCAGCTCTTTGGGAGAGTTTCAAAGTTTTTTAAACGGCTTTTTAATAAAAAATAATATAGAGATACTTGAAATAGCAAGAGGAGAAAAAACAGAAGAGTCAGAATATATAATTCCTTATACTGTAACAGGAAATGAAAAAGATATAATAAAATTTATTAAAGAAGCAGAAAATGACAAAAATATAAACTTAATGAAAGGACCTATTGAACTTTCTGTAAAAGAAAACAGTGTAGTTTTTCGTTTCAGTGCAGGAGTAAAAATTTCTGAAAAAAAGGAAAATATGAGTGGAGCAGAAAGAAAAAGCAGACTGCTCACAGAGGAGAAAGAGGAGATAAAACTTGTAAAATATAATTTTCTGGGAAAAGATACAGGAGTTTTCTATTTTAAGTCTGGAGAAAAAATAAAAAGATATTATTTAAAAAATAATAAAATTATTATTGTAGATAAGCATAAGTATGAGGTTAATATTACCGGAGAAAAATTAGTTTTAAAAGATGCAGCAAACAGAGAAAATATAAAAATATTTGTTTTGGAGGAAAAAGTTGAGAAGAAAAATTAATTTATATATTCTGGTAATTTTAATTATCAATATATTTGCTTTTGGTGAGGAGATGAAAAACCCTAAAGAGGTTATTTATAAAAATGAAATTAATGCATCAGATATAACTCTTTCAGATTTTTTGTTTTTTCTTTCAAAAGAGGGAAATGTTGATATTATACCTGAAAAAAGTATCGGCTCTGAGAAGATAGAGATTTATCTGAAAGAAAACAGCTCTCTGGAAAAAATCCTTACAGTCCTATGTGAAAGCAATGAATGGAAAGCAGCAAAAGAGGAGGGATATATTTTTATTTCTCCAAGAAATGTTTTAAAAGAGGGAAGAGGGATTGTTACAGGAAAAATATTTTCATCAGAGTATAAAAAACCTATTGAGGGAGCTAAGATAACTATTCTTGATAATTACTCCAAACCATGCTATTCAGATATTAATGGTGTTTTCAGATTTGAGGATATACCTTACGGACCTTATTTTATCAGAGTGGATAAAAAAGGATATCTCGTTGAAGGTGAATTTATTGATATAAATAAACAAAATATTAATGCTGATATTTTTTTGGACAGAGATTTAAAAACAATTCAAAGAGAAGAGAGAAAAAAAGATGAAACAGGAAACAGCAGAGAAATGTTTGTTATAGAGAAAATAAAATTCAGTGATGCAGAAAACTTTGATTTTGAACATATGATAGATGAAAAACTTCTTGAAGGAGTAAAATTTTCTAAAAATTCTGATAAAGGAATTGTCTATATAAGCGGAAACAAAAGAAAAGTTGGGGATATAAAAAGAGCTTTGGAAAATTTAGACAGCTTTAATAAACAGGTGAGAATAACTGCTCAGATTCTTGATGTAACAGATAATCTTTTTGAGGATCTGGGATTCAGCTGGCTGTACAGCAGTACAGGTGAGAATAAAAAGAAAAACGGCATCACCACAGGAATTTTATCCTCATCTTCTGTAACAGGAATAAGTTCCGTATATTCATCTGTGTTTAATCTTATAAGAAATTTTGATAATGATGAAGAGATACTTGAAATGAGTTTTAATCTTCTTCAGGGAACACAGGATCTGACAATCAGTGCAATCCCTTCCATAGTTACTACAAGCGGAAAAAAAGGAAGTTTTAAAATTACAGAGGAAAGAATAATAGGACAGGAAAAAGTAGAGAATGAAGAAAATAATAAAACTACATACACTCCTATTTTTAAAGAGGCGGGAATAATTTTAAATGTTGTGCCGGAGATATTGAAAGACGGATATATAGTTCTTAATATCAATCTTGAAACCAGTGATTTTAAAATGCAGAACTATGTGGAAGAAGACGGGGATAATGAGTATAACAGAATCGGCGGCTCTAAAGTTTCAAGAAATCTTGAAACAACAGTAAGAATGAAAGATGGAGATACTGTTTTTATCGGCGGACTGAAAAAAGGAATTATACAAAATTCAGAGAGCAGCATTCCCTTTATATCTTCAGTACCTGTTATGGGAGCTCTTTTTAAAAATAGTTCAAAGCGGAAAGAAGTAACTGATTTATATATCAGGCTGAAAGTTGATATTGTAAAAGACGGAGGCTTTCAGGATGTGGGAATGGATACTTTCTATAAAACTCATTAAAACTATCTTGATATTATTTATGAATACTAGTAAAATATAAAATGAGAGAGGTATAAGAAAAATTTAATTTTAAGATAGACAGCTTTGGAGGCAGAATGAATAAGGAAAGATTGCTTGAAATAATTTCAAATTTTAAAAAAGTAAAAATGGCAGTTGTAGGAGATTTAATGCTTGATGACTATATAATCGGAAGTGTTGACAGAATATCTCCTGAGGCCCCAGTTCCTGTTGTTTCAGTAAAAGAAGAGAGATTTGTTCTTGGAGGAGCAGGAAACGTTATCAATAATCTGGCAACACTTGGTGTAAAAACATATTGCTATGGTGTTATCGGTGATGATATTGATGGAGACAGATTAAAAAAATCTTTAAGACTTCTTGGAGTGTTTACTGAGGGAGTTATAAGAAGCGAGGACAGACCGACTATTGTTAAAAGAAGAATACTTGGAGGAAATCAGCAGCTTCTTAGAATTGACTGGGAAGATCCTACAAATATTAATGAAATTTTAGAAGATGCAATTTTAGATAATCTAAAGGAAAATATTGAAAATATAGATGCAATCATTCTTTCAGATTATGACAAAGGTGTTTTGACAGAAAGAGTTGCCAAAGAGATAATAAAACTTGCAAGAAAACATGGAAAAATTATAACAGTAGACCCTAAACCGTCTAATGCTATGAACTATATGAGAGCTTCATCTATGACACCAAATAGAAAAGAGGCATACGAGTGTGCTAAACTTTCAAAGAAAACAGATATAGATGTAGTTGGAAAAACAATAAGAGAAAATCTTCAGCTTGATAATCTTCTTTTAACAAGAAGTGAAGAGGGAGTAAGTATTTACGAAGAAGGAAAGATTACAAATATTCCTACATTTGCCAAAGAGGTATATGATGTGACAGGTGCAGGAGACACTGTAATATCTGTGTATACTCTTGCAAAAGCAGCAGGAGCTACATGGGAAGAGGCAGCAAGAATAGCAAATACAGCAGCAGGAGTGGTAGTTGGAAAAATTGGAACTTCAACAGCAACAAAGGAGGAAATTTTAGATTTTTATAACGATATCTATAAGGAGTGGAGTTAACTATGATAAGAATAGGAAATGGTTATGATGTTCATAGGCTTGTAGAAGGAAGAAGACTTGTTCTTGGCGGTGTGGAAATTCCTCACACAAAAGGTGTTTTGGGACATTCAGACGGAGATGTTCTTATTCATGCTGTAATGGATGCAATACTTGGAGCTTTGGCTCTTGGGGATATCGGGCAGCATTTTCCTGATACAGATATGCAGTATGAAGGGATTGACAGCAGAATTCTTTTAGGAAAAGTAAACGAAATCATGAAGAGTAAGGGATATCAAATAGGAAATCTTGATTGCATAGTTGCAGCTCAGAAACCAAAATTAAAAGACTATCTTAATGAAATGAGAATAAGCATGGCTAAAATTCTTGATACAGAGATGGAAAATGTAAGCGTTAAGGCTACAACAGAAGAAAAACTTGGATTTACCGGAAGAGAAGAGGGAATAAAAGCATATTGTGTTGTGCTTTTGAGAAAAGAATAAAATAATTTTTAAGGAACTGTTATAAATTAATAATATCTATTGATTTTTTCAGTTCCTTTTTATATAAAATTTTAAAAGGAGGACTTGCAGATGAAATACGAAACAATGGAAATAGAAGAAAAAACGGCAGCAGGAATAGAAATAAGAACAAATAATTTTTCTTCAGATGTCTATGAAGCTATTGGAAAATTATGGGAAAAGTTTTATAGTGAGGCATATAATAAAATAGAATATAAAATTAATGGAAGAGCTTTGGGAATTTATACAGAATATGAAGGTGATGAAAAAGAGGACTACACAATGATGACAGCTTGTGAGGTTTCTTCTGATAAACAAAGCAGTGATATTGTTATAAAAAAAATACCAAAAGGAAAATATGCTGTATTTACAATAAGAGGAGATGTGAGAACAGCAGTAGGAGAATTTTGGCAGGAACTTTGGAAAATGAATTTAAATAGAAATTTTATATTCGATTATGAGGAATACTGCGAAGGAACAATAGAAGATTGTGTTATAAAAATCTATATAGGGATAAAATAAAAAACTCTCTTTTCAGAGAGTTTAAATTTCATGTTGGCTGGGGTGGCTGGATTCGAACCAACGCATAACGG
>UQOH01000100.1 GCA_900542625.1 uncultured Fusobacterium sp. | reverse complement strand
TAAATATATTATACAAAAGAAAAGCGCGATGGACAATCGCGCTATTTTTTATTTTTTATAATCCTCTCTCTGCCATTGCCTCAAGTTTTGCTATTCTGTCAGCTGTTGAGGGATGTGTGCTGAAAAGTGATGCAAGTTTTTGTCCTGAAAGAGGGCTTACAATAAACATATTTTCCATAGCAGGATTTGTGTCCATACGATATCTTTGTGCTCCCATTTCAAGTTTTCTCAATGCTCTTGCAAGATATAACGGATTTCCGCTTACCTGCCCTCCAAATTCATCTGCCTTGTATTCTCTTGTTCTTGAAATACACATCTGTACAAGCATAGCAGCGATAGGAGCAAATATTGCAACTCCTATAAGAGCAAGAGGACTTCCTCCTTCATCATCTCTGTCTCTGTTTCCTCCAAAAACAGCAGCCCATTTTGCCATATTTGCAAGAAAAGCTATTGCAGCAGCAAAAGTGGCAGCTACAGTACCAATTAAAATATCTCTGTGTTTAACGTGTCCAAGTTCGTGTCCGATTACTCCTGCAAGTTCGTTGTCATCTAAAATATCAAGAAGTCCTGTTGTAACAGCAACTGCTGCATTCTGTGGATTTCTTCCTGTTGCAAAAGCATTAGGCTGGCTTTGGTTGATAGTGTAAACCTTAGGCATTGGAAGTCCTGCTCTTTGTGTAAGATTTTTTACAATTCTGTACACATCAGAATTTTCACTGACAGGTTTTGCATTATACATTTTTAAAACTATTTTGTCGCTGTACCAGTATGATAAAAAGTTGGTAAAAGCAGCAAAGATAAAGGCAAAGTATACTCCCTGTTTTCCTCCTACAAGGCTTCCTATAAACATTAAAAGAAATGTCATTACACCCATAAGCAAAAAAGTTTTTAAATTTTTCATTGTTTCCTCCAAATATTTATTAATAATAATTTATAACTATTTAAAAAAATTTTAATACATAATAATAATATCATAGTATAATATGATATGAATATAAAAATCAAAGGAGTGTCTTATGAAAACAATAGCTCTTAACACACAAGACAACAGCTGTAATATTTATATAGGCAGAGATATTCTTCATGGACTTAAAGAATATCTAAGATTTTATGATAAAATTTTAATTTTGTCAAACAATACAATTATGCCTCTTTATGAGAATAAAATCAAGGATATTTTATCTGAATTCCATGGCAGAACTGTGTTTTACTCTATATTAGATGGAGAAAAGTATAAAAATGTTGATACAATGATGGAAATTATTAGATTTATGGCTGAAAATGGTTTCAGCAGAAAATCTGTTGTTGTCACTATGGGTGGCGGTGTAGTCTGTGATATAGGAGGTTTTACAGCCTCAACATATATGAGAGGGATTGATTTTATCCAGATGCCTACATCTCTTTTGGCACAGGTTGATGCAAGCATTGGAGGAAAAACAGCAGTAAATCACCCAATGGGAAAAAATATTATTGGTGTTTTCAGTCAGCCCAAAGCTGTTTTTATAGATGTTGATTTCCTAAAGACTCTTCCAAAAAAAGAATTTTTAAGCGGAATGGGAGAGATAATAAAACATGGTGTTATAGCAGACAATGGGTATCTTGAGTTTTTAGATGAAAATTGTGAGAAAATATTAAATCACCATACAGAAACTCTTACAAAAATGATAGAGGATTCGTGTATAATAAAAAAAAATGTGGTGCAGAAAGATGAAAAAGAAAAGGGCATGAGAGCCTTTTTAAATCTTGGACACACATATTCACACACAATAGAAAATATTTTTAAATATGAGGGAATTTCTCATGGAGAGGGAGTTTCAAAAGGTGTAATTTTCCAGTTTCTTCTTGGAAAAGAACTTGGATATACAGATGAAAAGGAGCTTGAAAAAGTAAGGAAAATATTTGAAAAATTTGGAATAGACAGCACACCTGTGTATATTCCTTCTGAGCAGTTTATTGAAATTATGAAAAGAGATAAGAAAAACAGTTTTGGAAAAATAAAATTTGTACTGAAAGGAAAAGAGGGTTTAATGGCAGAAAATATTTCAGAGGAAGTTATAAAAAAAGTAAATGAGGATAACAACGAAAGATTTGTAAAAGGCGTTATAGATATAGGAACCAATTCATGCAGACTGTTTCTTGCAGAAGTTGACAGAAAAGACGGAAAAATATCTATAATAAGAAAGCTTTACAAAGAAACAAGAATTACAAGACTGGGAAGATATATAAATGAGGACAGCAGTATAAAAGAAGAGGGAATGAATATTGTAACCTCTGTTATAGGTGATTACAAAAAAACTGCTGATTCTTATGGAGCTTTGTCTGTTTCAGGTTTTGCTACATCAGCCACAAGAGAGGCATCAAACAGAGATTATTTTCTTAAAAAAATCTATGATGAAACAGGTGTAAAAGTAAAATGTATTTCAGGGGATGAAGAGGCAGACACAACTTTTTTAGGAGCAATATCAGAGTTTGATAAGGATATTATTCTTTTTGATATAGGCGGAGGAAGTACAGAAATAATTTATGGGGACAAAAACAGCATAAGTTATTTAAAAAGCTTTAAGGCAGGAGCTGTGAGAGAAACTGAAGCATTTTTTAAAAATGATGATTTTTCAAGAATAGAAGATTGCAGAGAAAGCCTGAAAGAGAGATTTGCAGAGATAGAATTTTTAAAGGATAAAACTTTTGAGCTTGTTGGTGTGGCAGGAACAGTTACAACAAATGTAAGTGTAAAAGAAAAAATGGAAAAGTATGATACTGACAAAGTTCATATGTATGTGCTTTCAAAAAAAGATTTAGAGGAAAATTTAAAGAGATATTTAAGTGTGAATCTGGAAGAGAGAAAAAAGATAACAGGACTTCAGCCTCAGAGAGCAGACACTGTTATAAGCGGAACTATTATAATTCTTGTGATAATGGATATATTGAATAAAGATGAAATAATTGTTTCAGAGTGTGATAATCTTGAAGGAGCGATGGTGAGATTATGAGAACATATCATTATATTGTAAAAGGATTGGTACAGCATGTAGGATACAGATTTTATGTTGGTTTGAGAGGGAGAAAAATCGGTGTCAGAGGAAAAGTGAGAAATCTTGACAATGGAGATGTTGAGGTTTTTGTTCAGGGAGATAACTCTGAAATGATAAATTTAATGGAAGATGCAATTTATAAGGGGTCTCCTTTCGGACATGTTGATGAGGTTATAAGAGATATTGTTGATATGGAAGAGATGAAAGAATTTGAAATGATATATTAAAAATGTTATCATAAATGTTAGAGTAAGCTAAAAATAAAATTTTCTTCGTAAAAATATCAGCTGTTTATATTGCTTGCAGAAATTATAGAAAGAACAAATTAAAAATTTAATAAATGAAATTTTTAATTCGTCGGCTCTGCTAGTCGTTGAGAGCCTTATCAAGCTCTCAGCCTCCTGCATCGACGAACTCGCTTTAACTCAAACAGTCAAATTTTCTGTATTCTGCTTCGCTGCATAAACTACGCAGATATTTTTAATCTCGATAATTTTATTTTTGAGCTTTTTAAATTTGCGATAACAAGAGACAGAGAGTAAAAAAGAAAAGGAAGAAAGGAAGGGATATTTTATGAAATTTAAATTAGACAGATGTTCAGTTGGTGGCTGAGCGGGAAAGATAGGACCGGAGGTTCTTTCTAAAATACTTGATGATATCCCTGCTAAAGAGGATAAAAATCTTATTGTGGGATATGAAAAATCAGATGACGCAGCAGTATATAAACTGACAGATGATATAGCTATAATTCAGACTCTGGATTTCTTCACACCAATGGTAGAAGATCCGTATATATTCGGACAGATAGCAGCAGCAAATTCACTAAGTGATGTGTATGCAATGGGAGGTATTCCAAAAACTGCTATGAATATTGTATGCTACCCTGAAAGAGAAGATATTGCAGGTTTGGGAGAAATTTTAAAAGGCGGAGCAGAAAAAGTTATGGAGGCAGGAGCTGTTCTAAGCGGCGGACACTCTATCCATGACCCTGAAGCAAAATACGGACTTTCTGTAACAGGAATTGCTCATCCTGACAAAATATTAAAAAATTACGGTTCACAGACAGGTGATGTATTAGTGCTTACAAAACCTCTTGGAACAGGAATAATAACAACAGCTGCAAAAGTGGGAGAGGCAAATGAGGAACACATTGCAGAGGCTGTTGAAAATATGACAACTCTTAATAAATATGCAGGGGAAATTATGATGAAATACCCTGTAACAGCATGTACTGACATTACAGGATTTGGATTTTTAGGTCACCTTTATGAAATGGCGTCAGCCTCAGAAAAAACTTTTGTAATAGAAAGCGAACTTGTTCCTTATATTAATGGGGCAAAGGAATATGCAAAAGAGTTTTTCACAACTGGAGGAGGACAGAAAAACAGAAAATATTTAGAGGGAAAAATGTTATATGAAGAAAAAATACCTTTTTGGCTGGAGGAAATCTTATTTGACCCTCAGACATCAGGAGGACTTCTTTTTTCAATACCTTCAAAATATGTAAACGACCTTATGAAAGAGCTTTCAGTTCTTCCTATAAAATCTGCTGTGGTTGGAACTGTTGAAGAACAGGGAGAAAAAAATATAATTGTGAGGTAAATTATGAAAAGGGAGCTTTTAAGACAACTTCCAAAGGTAGATTACCTGTTGAAACATAAAGAATTAGAAAACTATGGAAAAAATACAGATTATTATACTTTTTCTCAAAGCATAAAAGAGGGAATAGATTTTTTCCGTACGCAGATTTTAAATGATAAAATTTTATCTTATGATGAAAACCAAGTAATAGAAAAAATACAGGAAATTTTAAATAAAAAATCCCGGTTCAGTCTTAGAAAAATAATAAACGGAACAGGGACAATTGTTCACACAAATTTTGGAAGAAGTGTTTTCTCAAAGAAAATGGGAGAACATCTTTCTGACATAGTAACTTCATATAATAATCTTGAATATAATATTGAAACTGGAAAAAGAGGCTCAAGATATGCTCATCTTGAAAATGTTATATGTGAAGTTACAGGAGCGGAGGCTGCGGTTATTGTAAACAACAATGCAGCAGCTGTTGTTTTGTGTCTTAATGAGTTTGCCAAAGGGAAAGAGGTTATTATTTCCAGAGGCGAGCTTATAGAAATCGGGGGCTCTTTCAGAATACCTGAAATAATGAAATTTGCAGGAGCAGAGCTTATTGAATGCGGCACAACAAACAGAACATATATTGAAGATTTTAAAAATGCTGTAACAGAAAACACAGGAATGCTTTTAAAAGTCCACACATCAAATTACAAGATAGAGGGATTTTCCAGAGAAACCCCAAGAGAAGAGATTGCAGCTCTTGGAAAAGAAAAAAACATCATTACTATGGAAGACATGGGCAGCGGTGTCCTTGTTGATTTTTCAAAATACGGCATTACAAAAGAAACAACTGTGCAGGAGGCTCTTAAATCCGGAATAGATTTGATTACTTTCAGCGGAGATAAACTTCTTGGAGGGTGTCAGGCTGGAATTATTCTTGGAAAAAAAGAGCTTATAGACAGACTGAAAAAAAATCAGTATCTTAGAACTGTGAGAATTGATAAAATGACAACAGCTGTTCTTGAAATTCTTTTCAGAACATATAAAGATGAAAGAGAGGCTGTAAAAAATATCCCTGCATTGAGATGTATAACAGAGGATATTTCTGAAACCAAAAAAAGAGCAGAACTTCTTTCT
>UQOH01000099.1 GCA_900542625.1 uncultured Fusobacterium sp. | reverse complement strand
ACCATCATTTATAATATTTTCTATAAATTTTGTTTTATCTGCATAATAATAATTTTCTGATATTATTCTTTTAAAATCTTCTACACCAATAGGAATTTTTCTCATTTTCTGCACCTCCTGTACATCTAAAATTATACCATATATATAAATAAAATAGTAGCATAAAAAAATAACCCCAGCATACAAACACTGAAGTTATTAAAAAATTTATTATTTTTCTATTTAAACATCTATACCTAAAAAATTCTTAACAAGTATTCCAAATGATATAGCTGCAACTGAAAGGCTTATTCCTGCCATTTCAAGAAATCTTTTCATAAAAGGAAGATCTTTTGCAACAGCAATATAATAGTTAAAAAACAGTATTATAAGTATCACTGTTAAAAGCATAGTTATTAATGCTCCAAGCCACATGTCATTTGGAAAAACAAGGTAAGGTGTTACAAGAAGAGCAACAGTTATAAGATATGCTACACCTGTATATACACTTGACTTCAAAGCATTGGGATTTCCCTCTGCTCTTTCTGCCAGATAGTTTGAGGCAGCCATTGAAAGAGTGGCAGATATTCCTGTTATTATTCCTGAAAGTGCAACAATTCTTGTGTTCATAAGAGCAAATGAAAGCCCTGCTATTGTTCCTGTAAGCTCAACCAAAGCATCATTAAGCCCAAGAACTATTGCTCCCACATACTGAAGTCTTTCCTCATCAAGCATGTTAATAAGCTCTATTTCATGCTTGTGCTCATCTTCAGATATCTTTTTTGCCTCAGGAACTTCATCAATAATATCTGCATATTTTAAAGAGGCATTTATTTCCCCTTTTTGAATAATCTTCATTACAAAAGTAAATCCCATAATAAAAGTAAGAACTTTATACCACAAAATAAGTTTGTAATCCGGTTTTACCTGTTTTTTTGTAAAACTCTGCCACATTTTTGCATGTTCTCTCTCTTCTATTGCCATTCTGTGCAGTATTTTTTTATTTTCAGGATTTTTGTCCTTTTTTGCCATAAAATCATAAATCAAGCTGTCTGTTTCTTCATCTTTCTGACTTTTAAGCAAAATCTCTATTGCCTTGCTGCTTAATACTCTCTCTCCCATTTTCCTCACCCTATTGCCATATTATTATTTTTCTAAAAACTCTTTAAAATCATCTCTTGTGAAGGCATATTTTTTCTTGCAGAAATGACACTCTGCCTCAATAGTCCCGTTCATCTCGTCAAAAAGCTTATTAAGTTCATCTTTTCCAAGAGTGATAATTCCTTTATAGTATTTTTCTTTATTGCAGTTACAGTTATAACCGATTTCTCTCTCTTCAAGAATTTCATAATCTTCTACAAGTCTTTCATGGTTTTCATCTGTCATATCTTCATAAAGAAGTTTTAAAATTCTTTCTAAATCCATTCCCCCTTTAAAAAGCTCTGTTATATTTCTTATAGCATTTATTTTTTCTTCCAGTAAATCTATAAATTTCTCATCTGCATCTGGGAACAGCTGAACCATATATCCACCTGCTGATCTTACAGTTTTATTGTCTTTTAAATCTACACCAAGAGCTATAACTGTTGGAGTCTGTTCAGATGTTACATAATAGTATGCTATATCTTGTGCTATCTCTCCTGAATTTATTTCTGATAATCCCACATAAGGCTCTTTAAGTCCCATATCTTTTATTACTCTAAGACTTCCTTTTCCCACAAGATTTGCTACATCTGGTTTTCCTGTTGGTGTAGGAGGAAGATCTGCCTCTGGATTAGAAAGATATCCTTTTACTCCTCCGCGTCCGTCTGCTGTTACTGTCATATGAGGAACAAGTCCGTCTGTTGCAGTTGTCAGAGTTAAAAGGTCATCACCTTTTAAAGTCATCCCCATAATAACCCCTGCTGTTAAAAATCTTCCAAATGCATTTATGGCAGTAGGACTGCACTCATGTATATCAAGTGCTTTCTGCACCACTTCTGTTGTATCTACAAGAAAGAATCTTGCATTCTTGCTTACTCCTCTTATTGCTCTGCTTTTCATTCTGTTTGTCTCCTTTTTTAATAAATATCGAATTTTATTATTTCAATATATTTATCATATTTATCTTTTGAAATAATTTTTTTCAACTCAATATTATTTTTTATCTTTTCATTTTTTTCTAAATATTTTCTTATTTTTTTTATTTCTTTTTTATCAAATCCATAATAAGACAAAACTTTGTCATCTGCTTTATTGATATAAAGACTTTTTAATTGAGGTACATCCTTTATTACAAAATATTTTTCAAGCTTTCTGCATGTTTTTTCTCCTATACCGCTTATTCTTGAAAGCTCGTCTATATTTTCAATTCCTCCCTTTACATCTCTGAAACTTACTATCTTATTAACATAACTTTCAGCAACTCCGCTTCTTAACATCTGCTCTCTTGTTGCTGTGTTAATATCTATCTTCCCTGACGCATTGTCACTCATCATAATTTTATATTTCCCTGCCCCAAACGCTACTGAAAATATAAAAATCATTCCTATTAATATAGAAAAAATTCTTTTCATGCGTAACAACTCCTTTATATATTTTCTAAAAATTCTGCTTTCTGCTTCATTCTCTCTTTCATCTCACAAATATACATATACGGATCTTTAGGATTAATATATCTTACTATTGAGGCTCTTGTTTCATCAACCATCTCAACCTTTTTGCTTATAGCCCCTCCGCCTAAAGCTATTGTTGACTGATTTTCCTCTATCATCTCAATATTAAAAATAGATTCTTTACCCTCTTTTGAATATCCTACATTTTCTCCCCAGTCCAGACTGTTTTTCTGTCTGTAAAGATAATAAGGCTTTAATCCCATTTCATTTGTAAGTTTTTCTATCTCTTCTTCTATTCTCTGATTTTCAATAGCTGTAATCTTATATTTATCTCTCACAAGTTTTGAACCGTTTTTAATTGCCAGAGCATGAATTGTAAGATTGTCTATATCATATTTTCTCACTTCATTAAGAGTTCTTAGTATATCCTCTACGCTCTCTCCCGGAAGTCCAAGAATTAAATCCATATTAACTATAAATCCCATTCTTTTTATTTCACGATACATATTATCAAAATGCTCTCTGTTAAAATTTCTGTTAAGCTCTTTTAAAATATGCTCATTAAAGCTTTGAGGATTAAGGCTTACTCTGTCTACTCCCTCATCTTTTAAAATCTGAAGTTTTTCTATATTAAGAGTATCCTCTCTTCCGGCCTCAAAAGTAAACTCTCTCAGGTGCTCAAGATTTATATTTTTATATACTGCATCTATAACTCTTTTCAAATCTCTTTCTGTGAGTATGCTTGGAGTTCCTCCGCCAATATACAAAGATTCTATTCTGTAATCTTTTCCCTGAAGTATCTCTCTGGTAAGTTTTATCTCTTCAAGAAGAGTTTCAACAAAATCATCATAGAATTTTCCAAGTTTGCTGTTTATTTCATAAGAGGCAAAAGAACAGTATTTACATCTTGTAGGGCAGTATGGTATACCGATATACATATTTACAGCCTTATCATTAAGATACTGGCTCTCTTTTTTCACCACATCAATAAGAAGTTTTCTTTTTTCAGGAAAAGCAAAATAAAGTTTATCTAAAATTTCATCTATTTCCTCATAAGAATATCCCATAATCAGAAAACGTCTTACAAGTTTTGTAGGTCTTACTCCCATAAGAGCTCCCCACGGATAAACTTTATCAAAAAGCTTTAACATTCCCGCTTTTATCATTACAATTTTCTGATCTGTCATTTTTTCAGTATAGTTTTTAAGTGTAAAAACATACTTTCTTTCTCCTGTGCTAAGTTCAAGAGAGATTATATCTTTGTTTTCTTCAAGAGTTTTAACATTTAAAGTTTCTATCTCTGCATTTGGGAGCATCACTTTTTTAAACTCATGAATTGTGTTGTCTTTTATATCAAAATCTAAATTTATTTTCACTTGTTTCTCCAATAAAATATTTTAATATCTGTTTTTTCTTATCTCTTTTATCATATTTTCATATTGTGTCTGATTAATTTTTTCATTCTTCAATAAATCTTTCAAACATTCCTCTTTATTAAGCATTCCCTCTCTTCCGCTTATATCTATAAAGGACTGAATCTGATTTATTTTCCCGCTTTTTATAAGGCTCTGTATTCCTCTGTTTATATAAAGCATTTCACAAAGAGGAACTCTTTCACCGTCAAAACGTGATTCAATAAGTTCCTGATAAATTACTCCTATAAGATTAGAGGCAAGCTGTCTTTGAATAAGATTCTTTTTATCCTCAGGAAAAACTGATATTATCCTGTCGATTGTATCAACAGCTCCGTTTGTGTGAAGAGTGGCAATTACAAGATGCCCTGTCTCAGCTCCCACAAGAGCCATTTCCAGACTTTCCAAGTCTCTCAGTTCTCCAACCATTATTATATCCAGATCCTGACGAAGAGCAGATTTTAATCCATCAAGAAAACTTTTTGTATCTGTTCCTACTTCTCTTTGTCTTATAATGCTTTTCTTATTTTGAAAAATATATTCCACAGGGTCTTCTATTGTAAGAATGTTGTAGTTTCCCTTTTGATTAAACTCTTCGATTATCCCTGCAAGTGTGCTGCTTTTTCCGTTTCCGCTTTTTCCTGCAACTATTAAAAGTCCGCTTTCTGCCTCTAAAAGCTCATATATTTTTCTGTTCATATTAAGCTCTGATAATCTGAAAGGTTTATTTCTTATAATTCTTATGCTCATGCCTATATTTCCCTTTTCATAGAAAATATTTACACGGCAGTTTGCACCATTTTCTCTGAAAGAAAAGTCCAGTTCTCTTTCTTTTTCAAAAACTATTTTTTGTTCCTCTTTAAGAATAGAAGAGGATAGGTTTATCATATCCTCTTCTGCAAAGTTGTTATATTCTTCTATTCTTATAAGATTTCCGTTTATTCTGAATACAGGAACTTCTCCTGAAAGAAGGTGTATATCAGATGCTTTCATCATTTTACCTTTTGCTAAAAGTTCAAAAAAAGTTTCTCTGTTTATATCAGCCATAGGAATTCTCCTTTATTATTTTATAAGAATCAACACCAATATTCCAAGAATTATTCTATACACTCCAAATAATTTGAATGTTCTTGTTTTTATATAACCCATAAACCATTTTATAACAATATAGGCAACTATAAATGCTGTCAGTGAACCTGCAAACATAAGCATCCATTCCTGTGATGTAAAACTTATTCCGCTTTTCATAAGTTTTAAAAGTGTTGCACCAAACATTGTAGGTATAGCTAAGAAAAATGAAAATTCTGCCGCCACACCTTTAGAAAGTCCAAGAAGAAGTGCTCCTACAATAGTTGCTCCTGATCTTGAAGTTCCCGGAATCATAGCAAGCATCTGGAATACTCCGATCCAGATCAGGACCGGAACTCCCATCTGGGAAATCTTGGTGATCTGAGGTTTCCTTCCTTTGTGTCTGTTCTCGATCACAATAAACAGAACACCGACTACGATCAGCATCGTAGCAACTACATAAGAATTATTAAATTTTTCTTCAATAAAATCATTAAACAGGATTCCTACCACTCCTGCCGGTATGGAAGCGATCACTACTTTCACCCAGAGCTGCAGCGTCATTTTTTTCTGCTTTTCTGTCTTTTTCGGTGAAAACGGATTCAGCCGGTGAAAATAAATCACAACAACTGCCATGATCGCACCAAGCTGGATCACCACGTTAAACATATCCAGATACGACTGGCTGAAATTCAGCTTCACAAATTCTTCTACCAGGATCAAATGTCCTGTACTGCTGATCGGGAGCCATTCTGTAATTCCTTCCACAATCCCCAGTATGATTACTTTTAATGCTTCTAACATATCTCTCCTCCTATCTCAAAGCAAACTTTTCGACTGCTTTTGCCACGCCTTCTTCCTCATTCGTATCCGTCACATAATCTGCTACCGCTTTTACACTTTCCTCTGCATTGCCCATGGCAACTCCAAATCC
>UQOH01000098.1 GCA_900542625.1 uncultured Fusobacterium sp. | reverse complement strand
ACGAGCTTATTTTTGAAATCAGAGAAGACAGAGTAGAAGATTACAGAAAAATAATAGAAAATATTATGAGAAACAGTGTAAAATTTAAAAATGTAGATTTGGAAGTAAATAGTTCAGTTGGTAATAACTGGGCAGAGGCAAAATAGGAAAGGAGAAATAGATGTCCTATACTTATCAAGTAAAAAATGAGATAATAAAAAAGGGCGGATACAGCACAAAAGAAAAAATAGCTGAACTTAGAGGAATTCTTGATGCTAAAGAGGCTGTTTTTGAAAATCATATAGAATTGAAACTGGAAAGCATCGAACTGGCAAACAGAGTTTACAGAGTTCTTAAAGAGATCAGTGGTTTAAAACTTAATGTAAAATATTCAACAAGCAAGAACTTTGGAGAACACAATATATATATAATCGGAGCTGTAAATCAAAAAGGTTTTAAAGAATTTCTTGCATTACTGGACAGCTACAGAGGAAACAGTATAAAAAAAGATGAGCTTAAAACAGCAGGATTTATAAGAGGTTTGTTTCTTTCAACAGGATATATAAAAACTCCTGAAAAAGAGTATGCTCTTGATTTCTTTATAGACAATGAAAAAATAGCAGATGAACTTCACGATATTCTTGCAGAACTTGGAAAAAAAGTTTCAAAAACTAAAAAGAGAAACAAAAATCTTGTATATTTAAGAAATTCTGAAGATATAATGGACCTTTTGGTAATGATTGGTTCTATGAAAGAATTTTATAAGTATGAAGAAACAACAATGATGAAAGATTTAAAAAATAAAACAATAAGAGAAATGAACTGGGAAGTTGCCAACGAAACAAAAACTCTTAACACAGGAATAAGACAGATAAAACAAATCAACTATATTGGTTCTAAAATAGGTATAAACAATCTTACTCCTGTTTTGGAAGAAGTTGCTTTTTTAAGACTTCACAACCCTGAAAGTTCATTACAAGAGCTGGCTGAAATGATAGGAATATCAAAGTCAGGAATAAGAAACAGATTCAGAAGAATAGAAGAGATATACAACCAGCTTCTTGAGGAATACGGAGAACAACCAAAGGAGTAAAACATATTAAAATGAAAATAATAAGAGATATTTTAAAGGGAAACGAGAGATTAAAAAACAGCTATGTGGCACTTGGAACTTTTGACGGAGTTCACAGAGGGCATAGAGTATTAATTTCAGAGGCTGTAAAAAAAGCAAAAGAAAACAACGGTGTATCTGTTGTGTTTACATTTTCCAATCACCCGTTGGAAGTAATCTTTCCTGACAGAGTGCCTAAAATGATAAATACTTTAGAAGAAAAACTTTATCTTCTTAATGAACTGGGAGTAGATTATGTAGTTCTTCAAACTTTTGATATGGATTTTGCAAAATGTGACAGAGAAAAGTTTATAGATGACATTCTTCTTGGAGCACTTGGAGCAAAAGAAATTTTTGTAGGATTCAACTATACATTTGGAGATAAAGGTGCAGGAAATACTGAATATCTGAAAAATATATGCAGAGAAAAAAACTTTATTGTAAATGAAGTTCCTCCTGTCGAATATGAAGGGGAAGTTTTAAGTTCAACACTTATAAGAAATCTTATTCTTGAAGGAAATCTTGATAAAGCAAACAGATTTTTGGGAAGACCTTTCTTAGTTTCTGAAATAGTTGAGCATGGAAAAAAATATGGAAGAATGCTTGGCTTTCCCACTGCAAATTTAAAAGTTGTAAGCAAAGTATATCCTCCTTTTGGAATTTTTGGTGGAAGTACAATAATAGAGGGAGAAACAGAAAAACATTCCTCTGTTATAAATATAGGAAAAAATCCTACTCTTAAACCGGGAGAACTTAGTGTTGAAGTTCATATTCTTGATTTCAGCAGAGAGATTTACGGAAAAAGAATTTTTGTAAATATTGAGCATTTTCTGAGATCTGAAAAGAAATTTGATTCTTTTGAAGATTTAAAACTTGGAATAAAGCAGGATGTTGAAAACTGGAGAAAATATTCTAATGGAAAATAAAAATAACATTACTTTAAAGATAGATAATTTTGAAGGACCTTTAGAACTTCTTTTATATCTTATAGACAAGAAAAAATTAAAAATTTCTGAAGTAAAAATTTCCCAGCTTATAGATGAATATCTGGCTGTTATCAATGAATCAAAAAAAGATAATCTTGAAATTAAGGTTGAATTCCTTATAACAGCAACTGAACTTCTTGAGATTAAGGCTGTCTCTGTTCTTAATCTTGATAAAGAGGTTGAAAAAGAAAAGATGTTAAAACAAAGACTGGAAGATTATAGACTATTTAAAGAAGTTACTGAAAAGATAAGTGAAATGGGAAGTGAATATAATATTTCCTATTCCCGTGGTGAAGGAAGAAAAATAAGAAAAGTCGAGTCAAAAGAATATGATTTAAACTCTTTAAAAGTCGAAGATATTCTAAACAGTTATAAAAAATATCTTAAGAGTGTTGATGAAGAATTTATTGAGATCAAGTATGAAAGAAAATATTCTGTTGAAGAGGAAATAGAAAAAATAAAAGTTCTTCTTTATGAAAAAACTCTTACACTTGATGAAGTTTTTTCAAGAGCTGAAAACAGAATGCACTTGGTATATATTTTTCTGGCTGTTTTGGATATATACAAAGAGGGAAAAATCGATATCATCACCAGTGAAGAAAATACATTTATAAAAAGAGAAAATACTGATTAATCAGCTTGGAGGAACAATGTTTAAAAGTGGTATCTTTGTAATGCTCATAACCCTTGTAAGCAGAGTTTTAGGACTTGCAAGAAGTGTTGTAGTAGCATATTATTTTGGTGCATCTGCCGGGACAGATGCATTTTTTAGTGCTTTTAAAATAAGCAACTTTTTCAGACAGCTTTTGGGAGAAGGAGCTCTTGGAACATCTTTTATTCCCATGTATAATGAAAAAGTTGAAAAAGATGGAGAGGAAGAGGGAAAAAAATTCATTTTCTCTATTCTGAATATAGTTTTTATATTTTCTGTTATAGTATCAATAGGAATGATTATTTTTTCAGACCAGATAATAGCTGTAATAGTTAATGGATTTTCTGCTGAAACAAAAGTAATTGCATCACAGCTTTTAAAAATAATGTCCTGCTATTTTATTTTTATCAGTCTTTCTGGAATGATATGTGCAATTCTTAATAACTTCAAATATTTTTCACTTCCTGCATCAACATCTATATTTTTTAATATAGCAATACTTGGCGGAGCAATATTTTTTGGAAGAACTTTTGGTATAAAAGCAATGGCTTACGGAGTTCTTTTAGGAGGTTTTTTACAACTGATAATTGTACTTCCTCTTTTCTTTAAAAAAGCCGGAATGTGGAAATTAAAAATAAATTTTAAAGATGAATATTTAAAAAGAATATTTTATCTTATGCTCCCAATGCTTGTGGGAATTGTTGCCAGACAGCTTAATACTATTGTAGATCAGTTCTTTGCTTCATATCTTGAGGCTGGAGGAGTATCTGCTCTTGAAAATGCTACAAGAATATATAATCTGCCTATAGGAGTATTTGGAATATCTATTTCAACTGTTATTTACCCTACTCTTTCCAGAAAAATTGTAAATAAAGATTTTGCTGCTGTTGAAGAGGATATAAAAAGAGGTTTAAATATTTTATTATTTTTAGTTGTTCCTTCAACAATAGTTCTTACAATCTATTCTACTGACGTTGTAAGACTTATACTTGAATATGGAAAATTCGGCGGAAGAGCCGTAGAAATAACTTCAGATTCATTATTTTATTATTCTCTTGGACTATATTTTTATACAGCAATACACCTTATGACAAGGGCTTTTTATGGTATGAAAAACAGCAGAGACCCTGTTAAATTTTCTATTCTTGCCATTGTTATAAACATAGTTTTAAATACACTGCTTATAAAAACTTTACAGTATAAAGGGCTTGCTCTTTCAACATCAATAGCAGCTATGGTAAACTTTTCTCTTCTTTTATATACTTTCAGAAAAAAATATATAAAAGTAAATTTAAACCACACAGCTGTGTTCTTTATAAAAGTAATTATAAGCTCTGCTATAGCTGTGGGAACAAGTTTCTATATAAAAAATATAATTTTAAAACTTATCGTGTTTAGTGCTGTATATATGGCTTTGTGGGGATATACTCTTTATAAAAAGAAATTAGAGGCATTTTAATATGGGAATAACAAATTTTAAAGTTTACACTCCATATGAATATGCAAGCTTTATAATAAAACTTGCTTTGAAAAACTATTTTAAAAAAGAATATACCAAAAAAAAATTAGATAATCTAAGGGCAGCAGATTTATCCTGCGGAACAGGAAATCTGCTTCTTATCCTGATAGAAGAGCTTATAATTCTTTCAAAAAAAATAACAGGAGAATATTATTTTAATTCTGACTGGGTAAATGGATATGATATAGACAGCAGTGCTTTTGCTGAATATATAAAAAGTGGAAAAAAAATACTGAAAAAATATAATCTTACTGGAGAGATATCTGGATTTGTAACAGATTCTCTTACAGCTGACATTCCAAAAGGAAAATACAATATTATCCTTGGAAATCCTCCATACATTGGAGAAAAAAATCACCAGCAGCTGTTTCTTGAAATGAAGAAGACAAAATTCGGCAGAAAATATTATGAAGGGAAGATGGATTATTTTTATTATTTCATAGAAAAAGGCGCTGATATTCTTAACGAAAATGGCATTATGATTTATGTAACCACAAATTATTGGCTGAAAGCAGACAGTGCTGTAATTTTAAGGGAAAAACTTAAAAACGACGGTGTTTATACTCATATCATTGATTATAATATTTCTATTTTTAAAGATGCTCCCGGACAGCATAATCTTATTTTTTCATGGATAAAAGGAGAAATTTCAAAAGACAAATCTATTTTTATTCAAAAAGAACAGAAAAGATTTAAGCTTAATAACAATGAGATTTATGATGAGACAGGAAATATTATTCTTGTAAGCAGAGAGAATATTAAATTTAATGAAAAAATTCTTAAAAAGAGCAATTATAAGCTGAAAGATATTGTTAATATCAATCAGGGAATTGTAAGCGGCTGTGATAAAGCTTTTATTATCACAGAATTTAAAGAGGAATTTAAAGATTATTTAAAACCTTTTTATAAAAATAAAGATATTTTTAAATATAACTGTAAAAAAGAAAATGATTTCTGGATATATTATATTGATAAAAATACTGAAATTTCTGAAAGATTGAAAGAAGAGTTTTCTCCATATATAGACACTCTTCTTAAAAGAAGAGAAGTTAAATCAGGACATCATAAATGGTGGACTCTTTCCTGGGCAAGAGATAAAAATATAATGACAGGAGAAAAAATCCTTGCAAGACAAAGATGTAAAACAAATTATTTTGCATATGACAATGGAGAATTTTTTGGAAGTGCAGATATATATTATCTTACTTTAAAAGATAATTTGTTTAAAAAATTTAATATCTTTTATATTCTTGGATATCTTAATTCTACTATTTTTTACAAATGGTATAAAAATAATGGGAAATGTAAAGGCTATAATCTAGAATTTTATACTACTCCATTAAAAGAAGTTCCTCTTTATTATCCTGAAGACACAGAAGAAATAAACCATATTGAAACTCTTGTAAAACAACAGACAGAAAATTATTCTGAAGAAATACAAGAGCAGATTAATAACTATTTTGAAAAGACTTTTTTTGAATGCTGATACATAGTATTGGCATTTTTTTATTTCTTACAAAAAAAATAAGACAAATAAATTTTATAAAAAATTCATTTATCTTATTTCCCAAAAGTATTTTTTTCCAAAAAATAAAAAATGGCGCTTCTTGTTGGACTTGAACCAACGACAACACGATTAACAGTCGTGTGCTCTACCGACTGAGCTAAAGAAGCACCTGTCTCGAAAAGTTTGCTTTCTTCCAACAGGATAAGCACTTATTCGAGAGTTCAATAACAATCTTTTCTGATTCTTATTGAAAAGATTGGCAAGTTCCTATCCTCCCAAAGGGCTGCCCCCTAAGTACTTTCAGC
>UQOH01000097.1 GCA_900542625.1 uncultured Fusobacterium sp. | reverse complement strand
AACAGCAGCTTACATTAAATACAATGGAAATGCAGTATTCAAATCAGCAGAAGACAGAAGATGAAAATAAAATAACAGATATAAAAAATAAACTTTATGAAGAAAAATTTATGAATCTTAATGAAAAAGAGCAGGGAGATCTTGAAAAAGAAGTTTTTGATGATTATATAAGAATGTCGGGAGTTAAAGTTCCAATGCCCGGACAGGAAAAACTTTTCCAGCGTGCTAAAGAAAGTTTAATAAAAGAATTTTTATACAAGAGAGATGCAGAAAAAGATGAAGATATGAAAGAGATTCATATGCTGCCATTAGGATTTGGCAATGAATTTGAAAAAGAAGAAGGAACAAACGAGGTAAGAGAAAATTATAAAGATAATATGGCAGAAATCTATGAAATAGAGGATATATCATTTAACAATGAAGATGTAGATGACAAAAAAATAAAAAAATCTGCTATAATTTCTGATATTAGAAAAGTTTATAATAATATATCTTTATTCCAGATGGAACTTATGGATGTTTTGGAATATGAAGAACTGAATAATATAGATCAGAAAATAAAAGATAAAATAATAAAGCTTGTGGGAGTAACCAATTTATTTGAAGCTACTGTTGGAACTGAAAATTCAGAAGGCGGGTATTATATGAAAATACAATATTCCAAAGATATAGAAAGCAGTATAAAAATTATTAAAAACAAAAAATTATAAAAAAATAAAATAGTTTTATAAACAGAAAAAGCCGTCCTTTGCTTAAAAGCAAGTCGGCTTTTTCTGTTTTTTTAAAGTTTAGGGTAGGAACCTCAAGACCTTCATCACCATAAGCCTTGAAGCAGAAATTAATCTTGACTAAATAATATCATAAAATATTTTGTTTGTCAAACATTTTTCTTTATTTTTTTACTAAAGAATAAAATTCTTCAAAATTTTAATATTTAATATAAGTAAAAACAATATATTATAAATTAAAATTTTTTTATTTTTCTGTGAAAATTTTAATATTTTTAAGATAAAAAATAAAATTATAAAAAAATCTCATTTGCCTTGTATATCTTTTAAAAAATATACAAGACAGATGAGAAAAAATTAAAATTATACAATTATATCTCCAACGGTAATTTTTAAATAATCAATTAAATCTTTTGGATTCATCTGAATCTGCAGCCCTCTCATTCCTCCGCTGACAATAATAAAATCATGTTTAAGAGCTGATTCATGGATAAAAGTTTCATGTTTTTTTCTTATTCCAAGAGGGGAACACCCTCCTCTTATATAACCTGTGTACTTAGTAAGATCTTTTAAAGGAAGCATCTCTACTTTTTTACATCCTGCAACCCTTGCAAGTTTTTTTAAATCAATGTTATCTGCTCCGGGAACACATGCAATTAATAGTTCGTTTTTTTCATTTAAAAGAGAAAGAGTTTTAAAGATTTTTTCAATGTCTGTATTTGTTGCTAAAGCTACATGGACAGCACTTAAATCACTTTCATCAACTTCATATTCTTTTGTAGTATAAGAAATTTTATGTTGATCAAGTTCTCTTACAGCGTTAGTTTTTTTCATTTTGAAACCTCCGTAAAAAAAATTAATATACAATAGTAATGCGAAAAAATAAAAATTATTTTAAAAGAGAAATATATCCATTATGATATTCAGGAACTATTGAATACTTATTTAATGAAAATATATGTTCCATATCTTTTTCAAAACCAAGAGAAAGAAGAAGGGAGTAGTGATAACTTCCTTTTAAAATTTCTGAAATATTTTTATGAGATTCAGAAATTCTTACAAGAGCAAGAGCAGTGTCATTTATGGAAATATCAGTGTTTTTCTGTAAATCTTTTATAATAAGTCCTGCACAAAGAGCATCATCAAGAGAAAATTTTCCATTTGTTCCTGCACAGACAATAACAGTATCTTTGTTATATTCAATTATTTTTTTAACAACACTGTGGATATTTAAAAAGGCACAAATAATTATTTTATCAGCAGAAAGAGAATTTTCAATAGCTTTAGTACCGTTTGTAGTGCTCATATAAATCTCTTTACCTGAAACAATCTCTTTTGTAAACTCAAGAGGAGAATTTCCTAAATCAAATCCCTCTATTTTAAGGGCATTTCTTTCCCCACATTTTATAATATTTTTTAAATTTCTGCATCTCTCTTGTATACTTTCTATATCTTTAAAAGGATAAATCTTTTCTGCTCCGTTTTCAAGTGCAGTAATCATAACAGAAGTAGCTCGGAGAACATCAATAATAACACAGATTTTTCCTTGTGTTCGCTCTTTTGTAATTTCATCAGCAGTAAAAATTATATCTAATTTCATAAATTAATCTCCTTAGAAAAATGTTTTGATTTACAATTTAGATTATAGCATAAAATAAAAAATAATTATAAAAAATTCTCATTTCTCTTGTATAAAATATTCTTGTCATTTTATAGGAAAATATGGTATCTTATAAATGTACATTATTTTTTATAGGAGGAGAATTGATGATAAAAAGACATAATCTTGGAACAAGATACAGTGAAGCTGTTATACATAATGGAGTGGCTTATCTTTGCGGACAATGCTGCCACGAGGGAAATGAAGGAGAAAAAGACGTAAAAGTGCAGACAAGAGAAACTCTTGAGAATATAGACAGAGTTCTTGCTGAAATAGGATCAGATAAAACAAAAGTTCTTATGGCTACAATATATTTAAAAGATATAAGCTATTATGCAGAGATGAATGAAGTTTGGGATGAATGGATTGCTGAAGGACATTATCCTGCAAGAGCATGCGTTGAGGCAGCACTTGCTGAAAGAGAACTTCTTGTTGAAATAGTAGTTACTGCTGCTGTTTAATCAGGAATACCAGCTTAATGTGAAAAAAAAAGAGAAATAAAAATATACAAGAGAGAAGAGGAAAATTATAAATTTTCCTCTTTTTCTCTGCTCATTTCTTTGAAAAAAAGAATAAGAAAAGGAATAGAAATAACTGCTGTAAGAAAATCAGCAATAGGCTGTGTAATTTGTATTCCTAAAATTCCAAAAATTTGCGGCAGAATTATCATAAGTGGAAGGAAAAAAATTCCCTGTCTTGCTGATGCAAGAAAAGTTCCCTGCCATGATTTTCCCACAACCTGCAAAGCCATATTGGCTGTTGTAAGAAGAGGATGTGTAGGAAGAGCAAGACATTGGACTTTGATTGCAAGAGTTCCGATTGCAATAACTGCCAAATCTTCTTTACGAAAAAATTTCATAATATCTTCTGCAAAAACAAATCCTAAAATTCCCAAAGAGGACATTACAACAGTTCCAAGTTTTATAGTAAAAAATATAGCCTTTTTAACCCTCTCATATTTTTTAGCTCCGTAATTGTATCCTACAACAGGCTGAAATCCCTGTCCCAGCCCAATCATTGCAGACATTGTAAACATAAATATACGGTTTACAATAGACATTGCAGCGACAGCAGAATCTCCATAAAAAGCTGCATTAACATTTAATGTTATTGCAGCAATGCTTGCAAGGGACTGACGGCATAAAGAGGGAAGTCCTGTTTTTATAATTAAAAGATATGTATCAATTTTTTTAGAAACATTTTTTATATGAAGTTTTGTAGTGCTTTTTTTTCTTATAAACCATGAAAGAAGAATGGAAAAACTTATGCACTGACTTAGAAGAGTGGCTATAGCAGCACCTGAAATTCCAAAATCAAGAGCAAATATAAAAACAGGATCTAAAATTATGTTAAGTATTCCGCCAAAAGTAAGTCCTACCATAGAAAGAGCAGCTTTCCCCTCAGAACGAAGGATATTATTCATCACAAAAGAGGTACACATTATAGGGGCACCATATAAAATATATTTTGCATAATCTCTTGCATAAGGAAGAATGGTTTCTGTTGCTCCCAGATTTCTCATAAGCTGATTTAAAAATAATATACCGAAAACAGTAAGCAGAAAACCGAAAGCAAGAGCTGAGAAAAATCCTGTTGATGCAACAGTATCTGCCTCTTTATTTTTTTTCTGTCCTAAAAGACGGGAAATATTACTTCCCGAACCCATTCCAATTCCAAAACCAACAGCTTGTATTACAGCCATAAGAGAAAAAACTATTCCTACAGCACTTGCTGCACTTGTTCCAAGTTTTGCAACAAAAAATGTATCTGCCATATTATATATAGAAGTAACAAGCATACTAATAATAGTTGGAACTGCCAAAGAGGTAATCAGTTTAGGGATTGGCGTTTCAGTCATCTTTATAAATTGTGCCTGTGAGTTTTTCGCTGTATTTGTCATATGACCTCCTTTATTTTATACCTAATTTTACCCTATCAATATATTATGCCAGAAATTTCCTGTTATGTAAATAAAATTAAATACTATAAGATAATATTGACTTTTTTTTATTTTCTGATATAAATTTATTATATAAAAAATATTTAACAAAAAATAAAAAAATAAAAAGGACGCCGCGGCACTTTTTAATAAAAATATTTGAAAGGAATAAAAATGAAAATAGAAAATTTTTTTGAATGTGATATTTTAGTAGTTGGAAGCGGAATAGGCGGGCTTACAGCAGGAAAAAAATCTGATGAAAAGGGAATAAAAACAATTCTTGTTACAAGCGGGAAAATCTGCGGAGGAGCAAGTTATTTTCCTTTAAAAGGAACTTTAGGGATACAGGCAACAGCTGAAGAGGAAAAAGACAAAGAATTATTTTTTGAAGATATAAGAGGGATTGGAAAGGGAATGGACAATCCTCACATGATAAATGCTTATATAAATGACATAAGAAAAAGTATAGGATATCTTAATGAAATTGGTTTTGAGCCGTGGCTTAGAGATGACAAAAGACCTGCATGTTTTGCAAAATATGCGAGAGATATTTACCTTATAAAAGACTGGGATAAGGGAAAAAGAAAAGGAGAAGAGATTTTTAAAAATCTGGAAAATACCAAGATAATAGAAGAAAGCAGAATTGTAAAAATTTTAAAAGATGAAAATAAAATAACAGGTGCAGTTTTCCAAAAGAAAAACGGAAGTTTCTTTATTATAAAAACCCCTGTGATTATAATGGCAACAGGAGGAATAGGAGGGTTGTATGAGCACAATCTTTATCCAAAAGATGTAGACGGAACAGGACATACAGTTCTTCTTGATGCAGGAGCAAAAGCACAGAACATGGAATTTATACAATTTATTCCTGCTTTTATAAAACCTGTGTACAATACTTTGTTTGGAGAGCACACTTTAAAATATTGTCTTGGAATGTATAATCTGAAAGATGAAAAAATATATCCCGGGATTGATGATGAAAAAGTAAGAAAAATATGGGAAGAGAGAAGCTCTTACGCTCCTTTCAGCTGCGATTTGAAAAGTCATGAAATAGATTTGAAAATGGTTGAAAATCCAGAGGGAGTAAAGTTAAAATTCAGCAGAGATTTATATAAAGATGAAGGAGAATTTTACAGAGTATATTTGAACTGGCTGAAAAATGAAATAGGAATTCATATGTGTGAGGACGAAATTGTGATAACTCCTTTTGCACACAGCTGTAATGGAGGAATAAAAGTATTTGATAACGGAGAAACAGGAGTTGGAGGACTTTTTGCAGTTGGAGAGCTGTTGTCCGGAGTGGAAGGGGCAAACAGGCTGGGAGGAAATTCTGTTGGAGGAGCTCTTGTATTTGGAAAAAGAGCAGTTGATACAGCAGAAAAATATTTACAGGATATTTCTGAAAAAAATATAGAGAAATATTCAAAAGAAAAATTAGAAGAAAAATTTAAAAACTGGCTGAAAGATACATTTAATAAAAATATAAAAGATGTAATGACCAAAGAAGAAGTTATAAAATCTATAAAACATCTTGTAACAGAAAAAGCAGGAATAAAAAGAAATGGCGTTTCTCTTGAAGAGGGATTGAAAAAAATAGAGGATTTAAGAAACAGTTATAATATTTTGGAAAATCTGGAAGATAACTCTCTTGATGTATATTTTAAACTTGAAACAGCAAAACTTTTATTTACTGCTATGCTGAACAGAAAAGAAAGCAGAGGATCTCATTACAGAGAAGACTATCCGTTTAAATCAAATGAAATATACAGAATTGTTTTGTCAAAAGAAAAAGGAAAGATAAAAGCAGATAAAGTTTTAGTATAAAAATATATCCAAAGCATACATGGATAATAAAAGAGTAATATAAATTTCCAGCATTTTTTTATAAAAACAGCACTGCGAACTTTTTATTTTTATACTATTTTATTTAGATATATGATATAATCTTAGATGTAC
>UQOH01000096.1 GCA_900542625.1 uncultured Fusobacterium sp. | reverse complement strand
TAAATATATTATACAAAAGAAAAGCGCGATGGACAATCGCGCTATTTTTTATTTTAATAATTTTATTTTAAATCTGAAAGTGTATCTTCTGCTATTTTTACAGCAGTATCAATATTGTTTGTAACATAAGTATAATCTTTAACAGCATTATACTGAACCCATTTCTCTCCCATATTTTCACCCTTTAAAACTTCTTCTACGGAAACCTCATAGTGTCCGTCTTCTTTATCATAAATAACACATCTATGATTTTTATTTTTAGAATATTTTGTAATAATTGGTTTCTCTAGCATGGCCTATCCCCCTTTAAAATAAATATTTAAAAAATATTTTCTTTTATAGAAGTATACTCCATGAATATGGAAATTGCAAATTTAAAATAAATAACTATGCTTATATACAACCGATAATTAATTTTTTTTACCAAAATTACGTATTAATTCTTCTAATTCTAAATAAAACGTTTTTTCATCTTCTGTTTCTGAATTTTCAACCATTTCCTTAATATCAGATGATGAAAGAGTTAAAATATACTCGTATAGGCTTTTAAAATCTTTCTCATTTTCATCATCGAAGAAATCTTCTTCTAAATCCTCATTGTTTTCATCCAAATCAAAATCAACTATATCAACAATCTTTAAGTTATTTTTTTCATCAAGACAAATTGCCAGTCTTAAAGCATTAAAGTAATCAGGGAAGAACTCCACTTCAAATGTAACCTTTACAGAACCATTTCTATCAAATAAAAATTCAAAATCATGTATATTCATACTGTTTATAAATTGTTCCTCTGTTATTGGGAAATCTACTTTAGTTTTCCAATATGTAATATAAAAAACATTTCCCTGATCTTCGTATTCTTTACCTTTACATTTTATCCATTGCTCTAATAGATAAAGAAAATTCTGTTTTTTATTTCCTTTAAAAGGTTTTTCATATACAAACATTTCAGGTATATCAGTTTCATCAATATCTGCAAGAAAGTTATCTGTCATAATTACTTTTCCAATTTTTTCTTTGTTATTGTTAATAAAGTTTACTTTTTCTTCTGCTGCATGAATATTGTTTTTTATAAATTTTTTAAATCCTTCAAAATCGAAACCTTGATAATCATCTATTTCACAATCCATATGAAATGTACAAGGAATATTTTTCTCGTTCCATACATTATCAACAACACTTTCAAAACAATTAAAAAATTTATTTTTTTTTAAATTTTCTAAATTTACTTTATTTACTTTTCTCACTATCTAGTCTCCTTCGTATAAATATTATTGTACTTTTTAAGTTTCACTAAAAAAAGCTACAATTAAAATTCAATTGTAGCTTATTCTACTATATTTTAGTATTTTCTTAACTGTTAAATTATATAATATATTTTAGTTATAGTCAAATATTTTTGTAACTTGATTTCTTTTTTCATTAAAAAACGTCGTATAATCTTAAGATAGATATGTTATTTTAAGTTTTTTATTTTTCTTCAAGAGTTTCAATATTTCTGGTAATATACATCATTACATAAAGAACCGCCATCAGTAAAAGTGTTCCTGTCATAAGGGCATATTGCTCCATTTTTAATATAGAATACAATACTGCATATATTCCTGATAAAAATACCAGCATTCCCAATCCATATTTATTATTTTTAGTTACCGCTTTTATATATAGTGAGTTTGGAATTACTACCATTAAAGCAGCTATAATATAAGCTAAACCAAAACTAAAATATTCCGACATTGAAAGCAGAACTAAATAAAACATTGTAAGAGAAAATCCAACTACTCCGTATTGAACATAATGAGTAAATCTTTTACTTGTTACCTCAAAAATATATACTACAAAAAGACTTAACATTATAAAAAGCATGCTGTATTTTACAGCTCTTATAACTTGTCTGTAATGAGTTATACCTTCATATAAATCTACTCCGATTTTTCCCTCTGTAATATCATAAAAACCGTCAGTAAAATGTTGCTTATAATTTCTTACAAAAGAAGATACTTCCCACTCGGCTCTAAATCCATTTTCATCAATTACCTTTGTGCTTGGTAAAATTCCATAAAACTTTGGAGATTTCCAATCAGAGCTTACTTCAAAATGATTATTTTTTCCGAAAGGAAGAATATTTATTCCTTCATTTCCTCTTAGGCTTAGTTTCACAGAAAAATTAATTTTTTCTTTTTGATTAAGATTTTGTCTTATAGTACCTGAAATTCCAGTGTTTATTCCATGCTGTGTAAGCCCTGTTCCTGATTCAAGTTCTATATTTTCTCCCTCAACTATAAATTCTTCAACTTTCATAATTGATTTTGTATCAGTTATTCCCAGCCCGACACCAATATTATAGGGAAAAATATTTGCAGGAACAGATTTTCTTATACTGGGAAAACTACCCTCTATAAAAATATCTCCATTATACACAGTTGTTTTATATATTCCTCTTTCTCTCACTTCGTTTTTTAAATTGACTTTTACTTTTAAATCATCAGGAAGTAATACTAAATTTCTCACAACTTTTCTTTTGCTTTCTTTTCCTGAATTGTCATAATATGTTTCACTGTCATCATAAGGTATTGTAAGAAAAACTCCGGTAATGGTCTGCTTTTTTCCCCATTCATTTCCAATTTCTTCTGCTATATTTCTATACGAATAATCTCTTTCATCTATTATTCTATTAATAAAAAACATAGGTATTTGAAGAAGAATAGCAAGGACAAAAAGAAAACCTATTTTTTTCACAAGAGAATTATTACTTTTTAAATTAATCATATTATCACCTCTGATTTTATGAATTTTATCTCATTTTATACTTATCGGAAAAGCCATAAGTAGCAGATATAATGCCTCCCTCTTTTGTCAGATCAATATTATCTTTTTCATCTGTTGTATAGATAACATTAAAAGTTGAACTGACACTGATATATTTATGATACAATTCTTTTAAAATATATCCGTGGTCAATAAGATGATGTACAGCTTTTTTAATTGGATAATAACTTGCTATCTGAGTTTTATTTACTTCAACCTTTTCTTTATCTCCAATATAAACATCTGCTTTTTGCGGATAGAATATATTACGAAAAGCTCTTTCTGCACATATTTCAGGGATAAAATTAGTTAATTCTTCAGCTAAATCATAATCTCCTATTTTTTCTCCAAGATTTGCTGCATAGCTAGCAAGATGCTCGTCTGTTTTTGCTTTTTCAAACAGATAAGCAGCCTCAAGAACAAGTTTCTCTATATCTTCATCAGTATAAGGATAAGGTGTGTAAGTTTCATCTTCCTGTACAAAAAAGAAAAATTGTTTTTTAGAACCAAACTGTTTAGTATCCCATCCCTGTGCATGTATCGAAATAAGCTGTGATAGTTCTTCTACAGGGGTGTTATTTATACGACATTCTCCTGTTCTATCCTTTCCATTTCTTGCAGCAAAGATTTTTACGTATACTACTTTTTGATTACCAATATATTTTGGAATTTCATCTTTTATAATATCCCAAAACTCAGAAGGACCAGCTTCAGTAACATCTCCTATTCCAACAATATCACTTTGATATGCTTTCCATAAATGAGGACCATTGAAATCTGTTTTTAATTCATGAAAATATTTTCCTGTTTGCATTTTTCTTATTCCAGTCATCATACCAAAAAGAAAACTTCCCTCTGCCAACCCTAGTGCACGTTCTTTATCAATTCCAAGTGATGCAGAAGATTCAAAAATTTCTCTGTCCCAATTTTCTGAATATAGATAATAATCTATAATTGCCACATTTGGATCTGCTTTCATTACCTGAGGACGTATTGAAAGTGAAAGATCAGGTATATAAAGAGTATTATCCATTATTTCACTTTCCTCTTCAAAGACCTCTTTCATATTTTTTATTAAATAATAGTTTAAATCTCCAAGTTCCGTTTTATCGAAATCTTTTTTTCCAAAATCTGTCATTATACTTTCTCCTTAATTTTTATCAAAATTTACAAACTGTATTTTAATATTCGTTTGCATTTTATCATTATTATATCATTAAAAATGCTAATATAACACAATTTTTTTAAATTTTAATTAAATCTTTAATGTTTTTTTAATTCAAAAGAGATAAATAATACTTGCGAAAATAAGGATATTATAATAAAATAGATTAATAGAGGTGTGTAAAATGAATAAAATAAATTATGACTTAGAAATGCAGAAAATTTTAGAAAACTTAAAAAAGAATGAAACAGGGAAAAAACCAAAACTTTTTCTTCACTCATGCTGTGCTCCATGCTGCTCAACTGTTATGGAGCTTTTAAAAGAATATTTTGATATAACTATTTTTTATTACAATCCAAATATTACAGAAAATGAGGAATATCATAAAAGATACGAAGAGATGCTGGAATATATAGAGAAGAGAGAATACAGCATTTTAGTGGAAGAGGGAAAATATAATCCTAAAGAAGATTTCTTTGAAAAGATTAAAGGACTGGAAAACAGAAAAGAAGGCGGAGAAAGATGTTATAAATGTTATCGTCTTCGTATGGAAGAGACTGCCAGAAAAGCAAAGGAAGAGGGATTTGATTATTTTACAACTGCTCTTTCTATAAGCCCCATGAAAAATTCTGCATGGATAAATGAAATAGGGGAAAATTTAGAAAAAGAATACGGAATAAAATATCTATATGGAGATTTTAAGAAAAAAGGAAGATATCAAGAAAGTATAAAGATATCTAAGGATTTTAATCTTTACAGACAGGATTACTGTGGGTGTATTTTTTCTAAAATAGAGAGAGGAGAATAAAAAATAAAAAACCCTGCATTTTCGCAGGGAAGTTTCTTACTTTTCTACTGAATAATAGCATCTTTTTGGAGAAATGATTGCTTCATCTTTTTTTAAATCTTTAAGAGCTTTATCAACAGCTTTTTTGTCTTCTCCAAGAGCCTCAGCTATTTCTCCACCTTTCATTGGTTCAGAAGATTTTAATAAATCAACTAAGCAGGTAGGTAATGCAGTTAAAGTGAAATTTAAGAGTTCTAATAGTTCAAGCCCAGTTGATTTTACATTAACTAATATTACAAATGCTTATACAGGTACTTCTTATACTCCCCCAACTGGAGAGCTAACTATGACAAGTAATATAGTTATATATAATGATAACTTATTTACTACTGTATCATCAACACTATCAAATACAATGGTTGTGAAAAGTACAGATTTTGGTGCTACTTGGGAGAAGGTAGGATTTATAGGTAACTTGTCTCAGTATGAGAATGAGTTGTCTGTTGTAGGAGATATAATGTACTGTTTCTTAAGGAATGGTGCTCCTGATTCTGGTGTATCTGGTCCTGCAAGAAGCACAAGAAATCTATGGAAATCTGTTGACTCAGGTGCAACTTGGATAGATACTACTCTTGATATAAATATGGGTAATAATAGAGGAGCATCTTTTACTCTTAATGGAAAACTTTATCTTGCTTATTCTGACAATAATCAGTCAAGTAACTGGTCTATAACAAGACCTTGGAGAAGTTCTGTAGGTATCTATGAGTACAATGAGGCAGATAACTCTTTGAAACAAGTTAAACATTTTACTGATAAGTACGGGTTTGTAGAAATTGACATTGTTATACACGAAAATAGCATATTCTTACTCTTTAGTAATGGTAAGATTTATCAGATGTATAGAGATGGAGGTGCATTCTTCTATGGATATTCTCAGGGTAAAGATGCTTTGTATATAACAGAAGTGAATAATGATTTTAACTTTATTGGTAATTACTCAAGATAGCCTATGATATTTTATTAATAGTAAATGACCTATGCTTCCATAAGTATTTTAATTATGCTATTGCATAGGTCATTACTTTTTAGTATGTTTGCATTAAATTAAGAGAGGTTATGAAGAAGTTAGTTTATATATTAATAGGTGTTCTTATATTAACTGGTGTTAGTCTGTATTGGCTATATGGTAAGTACCAGCAATTGAGTAAAGATTACTCAATTTCTATTGAGAATATCAAGGCTTATGATGCTGAATTGAGTGGTTTAACTAATGATACTAAGGTATATAAACTAACAATAGAACAGCTTAATTACTTCAATGATTCCATCACTAAAAAGATGAATGAAGTAAGAAAAGAGCTTGGTATTAAAAATAGTAAGATTAAACAGATGCAGTATAAGTTATCTCACATTGAAAAGTCAGATAGTTTAACCCTACCAGATACTATATTTGTAAACTCCTTCAAGTTAGATACAATCATGGGGGATGAATGGGCTAATAACCATATCATCATGAGTTATC
>UQOH01000095.1 GCA_900542625.1 uncultured Fusobacterium sp. | reverse complement strand
ATAAAAAAAATGTTAGGAGATTAAAAAAAATATGCTATAATCTTTCCATAAAAATATTATGCTGTTTTTTGGAGGGAATCTATGAGAGCATGGATGAAAAAAATTAAAATAATCTCATCTGTTTTATACAGCCATGCTGTAAGTATAGATACTGTTGTAAACAATTTAATAGGATATAGTGTAATCTTGTAGCATCTTAATTTTAAGGTGCTTTTTTATTTGTTAAAAACTTTTTAATATACAGGAGGAATAAAAAATGGAAAAAAGAGAGTTTATTTATGAAGGAAAAGCTAAACAGGTATATACCGCCAGCAAGGAAAATCTTGTTATAATCCATTTTAAAGATGATGCAACAGCAGGAAACGGAGCCAAAAAAGGGACTATTGTAAACAAAGGGATAATTAATAATAAGATAACTGCAAAAATATTTAAGATGCTTGGAGAAAATGGAATAAAAACTCATCTGGTAGAAGTTCTTAATGATAGAGATCAGCTTTGCGAAAAAGTAAAAATATTTCCACTGGAAGTAACTGTAAGAAATGTAATAGCAGGAACTATGTCAAAAAGACTAGGAATAGAAGAAGGAACTGTTCCTCCTGAAACAATATTTGAAATCGGATATAAAAATGACGAATTAGGAGATCCATTAATAAATGATTATCATGCTTATGCCTTGGGAATAAAAAAAGAAGAACTGGAAATAATTTATTCAATGACTAAAAAAATAAATCAGCTTCTTATAAAAATGTTTGACGAAATAGGAATTAAGCTTATTGATTTTAAAATTGAGTTTGGAAGAAACTCTGACGGTGAAATAATTCTTGCAGACGAAATTACTCCTGACACTTGCAGACTTTGGGATAAAAAAACAGGAGCAAAATTGGATAAAGACAGATTCAGAAGAGATATGGACAATATAGAAGAAGCATACATTGAAGTAGCTCAAAGATTGGGGGTTTTATAAATGCATTGTTTAGAAAATTATTTTGGAAAAGATAAAATGGAAGAAGAATGTGGAGTATTTGGAGTATTTTCAAAAAATAATGTCAATACAGCTCATCTGACATATTATGCTTTGTATGCTCTTCAGCATAGAGGACAGGAGAGTGCAGGAATATCTGTTTTTTCTAATGGCAGCATCTCTACATTTAAAGGAATGGGGCTTGTATCAGATGTTTTCACACCTGAAAATCTTGAAAAATTAAAAGGAAATACAGCAATCGGTCATGTAAGATATTCTACAACAGGAGAAAGCAGAGTAGAAAATGCACAACCTCTTGACAACAGATTTAAACTTGGTCAGATTGCCATAGCTCATAATGGTAATCTGACAAACTCAAAAATTATAAGAGAACTTTTAGAAGACGGCGGAGCAACTTTTACTACAACAATAGATTCAGAAGTTATTATAAAAATGATAGCGAGAAAAGCAGCAGAAGGAATGATTGAAGCTGTAAGAAGTACAGTAAGCGCTATAAAAGGGGCTTATGCTCTTGTAATTATTTTTAATGGAAAACTTATAGGAGTAAGAGACCCTTATGGAATCAGACCTCTTTGTCTTGGAACAAATAAAAATGGAGATTATTTTCTCGCTTCAGAATCTTGTGCCATAGATGCTGTAGGAGGAGAATTTATAAGAGATATTGGCGCAGGAGAAATGGTTATAATTGATGAAAATGGAGTTGAATCAATAAAATACAGTGACAATAAAAAAATTGCTCCATGTTCATTTGAACATATTTATTTTGCAAGACCTGACAGCATAATAGACGGAATTAATGTTTATGAAGCAAGAGTTGAAGCCGGAAGACTTCTTGCAAAGCAGAAGAAAGTTGAAGCTGACATTGTAATAGGTGTTCCTGATTCTGGAATTCCAGCTGCAATAGGTTATGCTGAAGAAAGCGGAATCCCATATGGTATTGGTCTTATAAAAAACAAGTATATAGGAAGAACTTTTATAAAACCAAGTCAAGAACTTAGAAAACAAGCTGTTATGGTAAAACTTAATCCTCTAAAAATAAATCTTGAAGGAAAAAGAGTTGTAATTATTGATGATTCTCTTGTAAGGGGAACAACAAGCAAAATTCTTATAGATATTGTAAGAAAAGCAGGGGCAAAAGAAGTTCACTTCAGATCAGCTTCTCCGGCTGTAAAATATTCATGCTATTATGGAATTGATACAGCTCACAGAGAAGAACTTATAGCTTCAAGACTATCTGTTGAAGAAATAAGAAAAGAAATAAATGCAGACAGTTTGGATTATCTTTCAATGGAAAATATGATAAAATCTCTTAAAAACAGAAATTATTGTGTAGGATGCTTTAACGGAGAATATCCGATGAGTATCCCTGTAGAAAATTAGAATATAAATACTTTAAATAGCTTTCTATGATAAAACTAAAAATTATGGGAGGCTATTTTTTATAGAAGGAAAAAGTGAAACTATTTGAAAAGGGCACTTTCTTAAGAGAGCGCCCTTTATATAGAAAAAATATTTAGTATATTTAAATAAATTTTATATCTCTTTTATGCTTACTATTCTGAATTTTTTACCTTTATTTTTTCTCATAACCTCTGTAAGCACTATAAGTCCAGCCAGAAGTTCCATTTCGTTTTCTTCTGCCGGTTCTGATGTTTCTGCTTTCTCTAAAACTGTTTCTGTTTTTTCTTCTTTTACTTCAGCCTCTTCTCTGGCTTTCTTTCTATTTTCTAAAAACTTTCTTGCATTATCAGGGAACAAAACATACATAAGTACATCTTCCATTGATTCTGCCAGATCTCCTATTTCCTCTTTTGCTTTTTTCAGCTCAGGCTCTATTAAATCTGCAGGTCTGCATGTTATCGGCGCTGCATCTCCTATAATCTTTTTCTGTATCTCTTCATCCATAGGAACAGGGCTTTTTCCATATAATCCTTTTGCATAGTCTTTTATCTCTTTAGGAGATGTTTTATATCTTTCTCCCAAAAGAACATTAAACACTGCCTGTGTTCCAACCATCTGTGACATTGGAGTTACTAATGGAGGATATCCCATATCTTTTCTTACTCTTGGTATCTCTTTTAAAACTTCGTCATATCTGTCTAAAGCTTTTTGAGATTCAAGCTGTGAAATAAGGTTTGAAATCATTCCACCGGGAACTTGATATGATAATCCCTGAGGGTCTCTTTCCATTACTTTTGGATTGAAAAATCCCTGCGCTCTGTACTTTTCTTTTATAGGTTTAAAATAGTCTGCAATTTCATCAAGAAGTCTTGTATTAAGTTTAGGATCTTTTTTAGTTCCCTTTAATACATGAGCATAAACTTCTGTTGCAGGCTGTCCTATTCCTCCTGAAAATGGAGAAATTGTTGTATCTATTACATCAACACCGGCTTTTATAGCTCTCATATAAAGCATTTCAGCTATTCCGCTTGTACAGTGGCTGTGAATAGTTAAAGGAAGTTTTGTTGATTCTTTTATTTTCTTGACAAGTTTGTATCCGACTTCAGGAAGAAGTATTCCTGACATATCTTTTATACAGATAGAATCTACTCCCATTTTTTCAAGCTCTAATACTTTCTCTACAAAATAATCTATTGTATGTATCTCGCTTGTTGTATAGGCTATACATCCCTGACAATGTCCTTTATATTTTTTTACTGCTTTAATTGCAGATTTCAGGTTTCTGAAATCATTTAAAGCATCAAACACTCTTATTATATCTATTCCGTTTTTTAAAGATTTTTTTACAAATTCATCTACCACATCATCTGCGTAATGTTTATATCCTAAAAGATTCTGCCCTCTTAAAAGCATCTGCAGTTTTGTTTTCTTTACTTTGGCTCTTATTAATCTAAGTCTTTCCCATGGATCTTCATTTAAAAATCTTATACATGAATCAAATGTTGCTCCACCCCATACTTCCATAGAGTAAAACCCTGCATTATCCATTTTTTCAAGTATAGGAAGTATTTCCTCTGTTCTCAGTCTTGTTGCCATCAAAGACTGGTGTCCATCTCTCAAACATGTCTCTGTTACTTTCAAAGGCATTGTACTCCTCCTTTTTTCCGATACCATTATTTTGTATTATTTCATATTATATTTTACTTTCATTTCAATATCAAGTATTTTCTATAATTTATTTTTATATTTTTTCTGCCTGCTGTCTATACACAAATAAAATTTATATAAAGATAAAAAAGCTGCTGCACGGATTTGCAACAGCTTTTATATTTTTTTCTTTTACAATTTATTTTACTTCATTAACAAGAGGTTTTCCTTCAACGAAGTCTTTCATGTTATCAAGTGTAGTTTTTGTAATTGCCTCAACAGCCTCTTCTGTAAAATAAGCCTGATGAGAAGTAATAAGTACATTATGGAAAGAAAGAAGTCTTCCAAGAATATCATCTTCAATTACTTCATCTGATAAATCTTCAAAGAAATAATCTGCCTCTTCTTCATATACATCAAGAGCCGCAGCCCCTACTTTTTTATCTTTTAATGCTTCCACTAAATCAACAGAATCTATCAGTTTCCCTCTTCCTGTATTAACAATTATTACTCCGTCTTTCATTTTAGCCATAGAGTTTCTGTTTATCATATATTGAGTTTCTTTTGTTAAAGGGCAGTTCAATGAAATGATATCAGCATTTTTATAAAGAGTATCTAAATCTACAAACTCAAAACCAAGCTCTTTTGCTTTTTCATAATTTGGATATGGGTCATAAGCTATAACATTCATTCCAAAGCCTTTTAGTATTTTTATAAGAATCTGAGCTATTTTTCCTGCTCCGATAATTCCTGCTGTTTTTCCGTTAAGGTCAAATCCCATAAGTCCGCTTATAGAAAAATTCCCCTCTCTCGTACGAACATATGCTTTATGAATTTTTCTGTTTACAGCAAGAATCATTCCCATTGTATACTCTGCAATTGAATATGGAGAATAAGCCGGAACTCTTACTACTTTAAATCTGTCTTTTATATCTTTAATTGAAACGTTGTTATATCCTGCACATCTCATTGCAAGAAGTTTTACTCCGTTTTCAGCCATTATATCAATAACTTCTTTGTTAATCTGATCGTTTGCAAAGGCACAGACAATTTCATAACCTTCTGTCAAATAAGCAGTTTCTTCTGTTAATTTTCCTTTTAAAAATTTCATTTCAAAGTTATAATCTTTTCCAAATTTTTTAAACAGTTCCTTATCATAAGATTTGATGTCAAAAAATAAAACCTTTTTAGCCTCCATTTTTTAAACCTCCCTAATATATCTTTTTCTTTATAATTTATTATAGCATTTGAAAAAATAGTTTACTACAAATTCTTTATTTTTTTAATAAAGAATATCTAAAAATACTTTTTTAATATTTTTTGTTCAAAAATAATATTATTTTTATTTAGTTTTAAATTTTATTCTAATTTTAACTTTTGTATGATAAAATACGTCTTGTAATATGAAAAACAATTATGGAGGATACAAATGTTTAAAAATATTTTAAAAGGTGTGGGAATAGGTGTGGCAAATATTATTCCCGGAGTTTCCGGAGGAACACTTGCTGTTGTTTTTGGAATATATGATAAGCTTATGGAAGCAATAGCAGAATTTTTACCTGCACCAAAAGAGAAAAAAATTGAGTATGCAAAATTTCTTATTCAAATTGGAATAGGAGCAGTTATAGGAATACTGGCTTTTGCAAGAGTAATTGAGTTTCTTTTTGCTCATTATCCCTTACAGACAAAAATAGCTTTTGTTATTCTTATACTTCCCTCAATTCCTCTTATTGTTAAAGGTGAAAATTACAGAGACAGAAAGAATATAATCTCTTTTATTTTAGGCTTTCTTTTTATAATGGCTTTCACTTATATAACAATTAAAATATCAGGCGGACCGACAGAAACAGGAACAGTAAGAACCGTATTTACAACATCTTATTATGTAAAACTTGCTTTCTGCGGGTTTATAGCAATCGGAGCTATGATAATTCCGGGAATTTCCGGTTCATTTCTTCTGCTTATTTTAGGAGAATATGAAAATATTCTTTCCTATATAAATAACTTCCAGATTGTTCCAATGATATATCTTTCAATAGGCATGGGACTTGGTGCATTGGGATTTACCAAAGTAATAAATTATTATCTGAAACATCACAGAAGTATGACACTGTTCTGTATACTTGGAATTATAATAGCGTCAATCATTCAGCTTTTATTAAATCTTTAAAGAAATAAGAAATATAAAATAAAATTATCTTCGTAAAAATATCTGCTATTTATCTTGCTTATAAGAAACAAGGAACAAATTAAAAATTTAATAAATAAAATTTTTAATTCGTCGGCTCTGCTAGT
>UQOH01000094.1 GCA_900542625.1 uncultured Fusobacterium sp. | reverse complement strand
AATATATCCATTTTCTGCTCCTATGGAATTTTTTACACTGCTGAAAAAACTGTCTCCTCTTTTCTGTAATCAAAAAGGATATCAAATTCTTCCTCTTTTTCTTCAAAAATATTATAAGAAAATCTTTCTATCTCTGTTTTTTTATAAGCCTCTCTTAAAGTTTTAAACTCCATTTTTTCCAATAGATTTTTGTATTTTTCCTTATCTTTAAAGCTTTCTGCCCACTCAGGATAAAATCCAGGTTTTCCCAAAAGAAGATAATCAAATTTAAGATATTCTGTAAATACTTTTATATTTGGAAATTCTTTTTCTTTATAAAACTCTACAAGATAATTGAAAATTGCAATCTCCCTGTTTCCTACATCAAAATATCCTTTTGCTTTATAATAATCTCCTATCTCTTCAAAAAATTTAAAAGGACTCTTATAGAAATTTTTTATAATATATTTTAAAGAGTACATAAATTTATTTGAATTATAATATAAATCCACAGTTTCTTCAACATCTTTTAATCTGCATATCTCTTTATATGAAATAAAATCATTTGACAAAACTTCATAAGGAGGAAAATCAAGATATTCATAATTGAATTTTTCTACATTATTTACCATATCTGTTCCTTTTAAAATCTTAAGAAATCCCAGCTGAATCATCTCACACTCTGTATCATAAACATAGTCAAAAGATTTCCCGAAAGACTCATAATCTTCGTATGGAAGTCCTGCAATCAAATCAAGGTGCAGATGAATGTTTTTATTTATTGATTTTACATTGTGAGATAATTTATCCAAAATATTGTTTCTTTTTATAATCTCCATGCTTTGCGGATTTATCGTCTGAACTCCAATCTCAAACTGGAAAAACTTTTTAGGAACTTTCTTTAAAAATTCTATAACTTCATCATCAAAAATATTGGCATTTATCTCAAAATGAAATGTTATATTTTCTCTGTAATTTTCTAAAAGAAATTTCCATATTTCCAGATATCTTTCTTTTCTTAAATTAAAAGTTCTGTCAACAAATTTTACAAGCCTTGTTCCTACATCAATAAATCTTTTTAAATCTGCTTTTGTTCTTTCCAAAGAAAAATATCTCACAGTTTTATCTATTGAAGACATACAATAAGAACAGCTGAAAGGGCACCCTCTTGATGATTCATAATAAACTATCTTATGAACATCTGCAAGTTCTTCATCTGTATAAGGGAAAGGAATTATATCCAAATCTTCTATAAGACCCTCAAACCCGTTGAATTTTGTTTCTCCTTTATCTCTGTAGTAAATTCCTTTTACTTCATTAATATCTCTTGTCAGATAATTTAAAAGTATCTTTTCTCCCTCACCGATAATTATTCCATCTATTTCAGGATTTTCTTTCATTATCTCTTCAGGATTATAACTTACTTCAGGTCCTCCAAGGATAATAACACTTTCTTTTAAAACTTTTCTTATCTCTTTTGTGATTTTAAAAACAATCTCTTTATTCCAGATATACGTTGAAAAGAATATTCTCTCAGGCTCTTTTTCTGCAATATCCCTTACAATTTTCATAAGATTGTTATTGATATTGCTTTCATATATTTCTATTTTTTCACTGCTGTAAGCCTCTGTGAATTTTTTTAAATATCTCACTGCCAGATTAGTATGAACATATTTGCTGTTTATACCTACAAGCATATTTCTGCACATGAAAATCACCTATCTTTTTCTGTTATTTCTTTGAAACTCTAAATGTTCCTTATATGTTCTGCTGAAAAAATGATATCCGTCACCCTTTGCCACAAAAAACAGATAATCTGTATCAGCAGGATTATAAGCTGCCTCCACTGATTTTATATCAGGATTTGCTATTGGAGCAGGAGGAAGCCCTTTATATTTATATGTATTGTATGGAGAATCTATTGCCAGATCTTTGTAGTAAATTCTTCTTTTTGAATAGCCAAACAGATAGTTTACAGTAGCATCTGATGAAAGAGTCATTCCTTTTTTCATTCTGTTATAAAAAGCTGATGCTATAACAGGTTTTTCATCTGCTTTTACAGCCTCTTTTTCTATGATTGATGCCATTATAAGTTTTTTATAAAATTCATCTTTATCAGGATATTTTTCTGACGGGAATTTTTTTAAAAACTCTCCAAGAATCGTATCTATAATCTCTTTTTCTTTAAAATATTCGGAAAAGTTATATGTTTCAGGATAAAAATATCCCTCAAAATTTCCTTTTGGTGTCGGATACGGGAAATCATCTATTTTGTTAAGTTCTTCATAAAATTTCTGTTTATCTATTTTTCCCTCTGCTGTAAGTTTATCTGCAATCTGTTCCAGTGAATATCCTTCAGGAATTGTAAATTTATATAACTTCTCTTTTCCTGTTTCCAAAACTTCAACAAGAGATATAATAGAATATTTTCCATTTAATTCATAATATCCTGCTTTAATATTTTTTCCTTGATTTTTAAATTTTAAATAAACTTTAAAAAGAAAATGTTCTGACACAGGAAGTTCTTTTAAGGATTTTGATATGCTTTCCCCTCTTTTTATTTCAATTATCTGATTATATTCTATTTTGTGATTAAGCTGAAAAATAACTAATGCTGATAGTCCTATTATCATTACTGCAAGGATTCTTAAAACATTTTTCATTATTATATTTTCCTCCGAATATAGTAAAAACTGTCCGGCATAATAGTTGTCTATTAAGTTGCGGACAGTTGTTTTTATTATTTATCTTCTTTTTGCTTTTCTTTTTTTGCAGCTCTGCTTCTTGTTCTAGGTTTAGAAGAAGATTTTTTTTCTCCCTCGCTGCTCTCTTTTCTTGAACCTCTTCCTCTCTTGTTTCCTGTGTTCTCTTTTTCTTCGTTTGAATTTTCTTTATTTCCATTGTTAGAAGAACTTTTTTCTTTTGCTTTTTCAACAAGAGGTTTTCTTCCTTTTCTGACTTTTTTAAAGATATCAATTATTACTTCTGCCTCAGCAAAAGGAACACTCATAAATGAGAAGTTTTCGTAAACTTCCACACCTTTTATTTTGCTGCTGTCTATATTTGATTCTTTAACTATAAATTCAACAAGTTTTTTAGGAGTTATTTTATCTACTCTTCCAAGAGCTATAAATAATCTTGTTTTTCCTGTATGGTCAACTGTTGCCTCTTCTATTTCATTATAGTTTGAAGTATCAAGAACATCTTCATATGCACTCTTTAATAAAGATGCAACTATCTCTTCAGGACTTCCGTATTTCAGAAGGTCTTTTGCCATGTCAACAAAACCGTTTAATTCTCCCTCTTGTAAAATATTTGTTATGCTTTCAATTATTCTGTGTTTTCTTGAAAGGATAACATCTTTTATTTCAGGCAGTTTTTCTTTTCTGATATCTGTTTTTGTTATTCTTTTTATCTGTAAAAGTTTTTTGTATTCAGAAGGAGTCATAAATGTAATCGCTGTTCCCTCTTTTCCTGCTCTTCCTGTTCTTCCTATTCTGTGAACATAGCTTTCTGCCTCTTGTGGAATTGCATAGTTTACAACGTGAGTAAGGTCGTTTACATCTATTCCTCTTGCTGCAACGTCTGTTGCTACAAGAATACTTAGTTTTCTTGCCTTAAATCTGTTAAGAGTAACTTCTCTGTGTTTCTGAGTGATATCTCCGTGAAGTTCTCCTGCATCATATCCTCTGTCGTTTAATTTTCCTGTAAGTTCATTTACATCATTTTTAGTTCTGCAGAAAACAATTCCGTAGAAATCAGGTTCTAAGTCTATAATTCTGCAAAGAGCCTCAAATTTATCTTTTTGTTTTACTTCAAAATAAATCTGATCTGTTAAGTTTGTAGTAAGCTCTTTTGTTTCAACTTTTAAGATTTCATAATCTTTTCTCATATGATTTTGAGCTATTTTTAAAATCTCTTTTGGCATTGTTGCAGAGAAGAAAAGCATTCTCTTATCTTTGTTTGTGCTCTCAAGAATTTTCTCGATATCTTCAACAAATCCCATGTTAAGCATTTCATCTGCCTCATCAAGAATAAAATATTCCAGCTTATCAAGCTTTAATATTTTTCTGTCGATTAAATCCTGTACTCTTCCCGGAGTTCCAACTACTATATCAACACCTTTTTTAAGCTGTCTTATTTGTAATTCGATTGACTGTCCTCCATATACAGGAACTATTTTTAATTTTCTTCCAGTTGCAAAAGAGTTTATCTCTTCTGCTACCTGAATAGCAAGTTCTCTTGTTGGAGCAAGAACTATTGCTCTTATATTTCCGTTGCTTTTATCTATCATTTCCAATATTGGTAATCCAAATGCTGCTGTTTTTCCTGTTCCAGTCTGTGCCTGTCCAACAACGTCTTTTTCACCTTTTAATAATACAGGTATAGTTAAAGCCTGTATGGGACTTGGTTCTTCAAACCCTTTTTTTGCAAGAGCTTTTATAGTTTTTTCACTTAAACCAAGTTCACTAAATGCTGCTAATTTAATCATTCGCCACTTCCTTATTTCAAAATTTATTATTTATTATATTTTCATAATTCTCATTTTTTATTTTTTAATTATTTACTATAACCTAGTAATTATAGCACAGATTTTGAAAAATGTATATTCTTTTTCTGAACATTTGGAGATTTTTCTCAATTTTTTATTAATTTCCTACGTTCTTTTTTAAAACTAAACAAAAAGAAACTGCTGCATTTATAAATTAAAATAAATGTGACAGTTTCCTGTTTTAAATATTTATTTTTTTAATAATCCTATTCCGTCTCCAAAAGGAAGAAGAACGAACTTTTCTCCAAATTCTTCATATAAATAACTGATAAATTCATCAAGTTTTCTCACTATTGTTTTAAATCTTTTTGGATACTCTTTATATAAATATCCTCTGAACATAATATTATCAATAAAGATTATTCCGTCTTTTTTCAAAAGTTTATAAGAATCTTCAAAAAACTCTCTGTAATGCCCTTTTGATGCATCTATAAAAACAAAATCAAACTCTTCATCAAGTTTTTTAATTTCCTCTGCTGCATCTCCTAAAATAGTTCTTACATTTTTAAGCCCTGCTTTTTCAAAATTGATATTCGCCTCTTTATATCTCTCTTCATCAATCTCTATTGTTGTAAGTTTTCCATTATATTTTTCAGCAGCTCTTGCCATAAGTATTCCTGAATACCCGATAGCTGTTCCAACCTCAAGAATATTCCGGCTCTTATTCATATCTACCATAAATTTAAGATATTCTGCCACCTCTTTTGTAACTATCGGCACATTATTTTCTGCTGCATATTTTTCAAGCTCAAGTATAAGCTCATCTTTTTCTTTTATCTTGCTCACAACATAACTGTTGGCATCTTTTAACTCTTCAAGCATTTAAAATTATTCCCCTTTTTTTCTAAATTTCATTATATAAAAATTATCCATTATCTCTTCTTTATAGTTGATTGTAAATCCGCCAGCCTCATCAAAATCCCCATTTACATTATCAGGAATATCAAAACGGACTGCCTCAAACTGTGGATTATTTTCTAAAAATTTCTTTACATTTCCTGTATTTTCTTCTGAAGTAATTGTGCATGTACTGTAAACAAGTTCTCCATTATCTTTTAAAACCTGTGCAGCTGATTCCAGAATTTCATACTGGAGTTTAGAAAGTTCTGTTATATTTTCAGCACCTTTGCTGTATAAAATTTCAGGTTTCTTTCTGATTACCCCATATCCGCTGCAAGGAGCATCAACAAGAATTTTATCAAACTTTTTACCCTGCTCTTTTAATTTTCTTGCATCCATTTTAACAGCCTTAACTATATCTATTCCCATTTTTTCACAGTTTTCTTCTATAAGTTTTATTTTGTGAGGATAAATATCAAGAGCCATTATTTCCCCTTGATTTTCCATATATTCAGCTATGAGAACTGTTTTGCTTCCCGGAGCAGCACAAGTATCTAAAACTTTTTCTCCTGCTTTTGGATTTAAAACTTTAACAGCAAGATAAGATGAACCATCTTGAGCAATTATTTTTCCTTTTTTAAACTCATCTGTGTAAAGAATTATTCCAGAATCAAGATAATAAACAGAATCTACTTTTTTTACAATTTTTATATCCATTTTTTTCAGAAGAGTTTCAAATTTAAGCTCTCCATAATTAAGCTTATTTACTCTTACTGCCATATATGGTATTTTTTTCAAAGATTTTAAAACATTTTCTGCATTATCTCCATAATCTGCTTTAATTTTTTCAAAAAACCAAAGAGGATAAGAATATAAAATATCCAATCTTCCCTCTTCTTTCAATCTGGCAATTTCCTCGTCCATTTCTCTTGCATAACTTCTTAATACACCGTTAACAAATTTTCCCACAGGAACACTGAATTTTTTCTTTGTAAGTTCAGTTGCCTCCCAGACAACTCCTCTCACGTCACTTTTCATAAAAGTTATCTGATACACAGATATTCTAAGAAGATTTCTTATCCAGTCTTTTTTAATTTCCTTCGTTCTTTTGTTAATCATTTCATCTATAAATATTTTATTTCTGATAACCCCATAAAAAACTTCTGTAACAAACCCTCTCTCTTTTTTATCAAGCCTGTTTTCTTTAAAATAATCATTAAGGG
>UQOH01000093.1 GCA_900542625.1 uncultured Fusobacterium sp. | reverse complement strand
AATAATTATTTATATATAGAATTATTTTTTATAATTTGTAATTAATAAAAATAAAGAATTTATTTTTCACTTTCTTGTAAATACTCAGGTATTTTAGAAATCACCTTTTTATCAAGAAGAGATTTTGCATTTATATAAATCTCTGTCACACGAGTATCTGCATGTCCAAGAAAATCTCTGATTTCTAAAATGTTAGCTCCATTAGTAGAAAGTTCAGTAGCAATAGCATGTCTTATGTTGTGAGGACTGATATCCATTCCAATAGTTTTTCCCATATCTTGTATAATTTTATAAAGCGCCTTGTACGTCAGTTGACTGTTTTTTTGAAATGAGCTTGGAAATACAAATCTCTCTTCCATCTCCTCTTCTGAAAGATTATACATATTCATTATAAAATTTTTGTACTCAGCAATCTTTTTCACAAGAATATCGTGCATAGGTTTATACTGCTCTCTTCCGCTCTTAGTTTTTTCCAGTTTTATAAAATAACTGTCATCTCTTTTAAGAATATTGTTATATCGGACATTTATTAATTCACTGCTTCTCATTCCTGTGTAGAAAAGAGTATAAAGAATAACGGTGTTTCTATATTCTTTTTCTCCGTATACTTTATAATTATCCAAAATATTCTTTATATCTTCAAAAGATACCTTTAAAATATTATCAAGATTTCTGGATGTTTTAAAAAGAGAAACGTTTTTAAAAGGATTTTTAAATTTTCTCTCCATAGGAACCTCTAAACTATCTAATCTTTTTTCTAATTCTCTGTACAAAGATTTTAAAGCAGAGATAATTTTATTCACTGATGTTTTTTTTAAGTTTCTCTCATATAAAAGGTGAGAAAGATAATCAGCTACATCGTCCTGCGTAACTTCCATCATCATAGCAGTTACAGCATTTGCACTGTCAAGAGGATAATCCTCTTCAAAAAGAAAAAGCAAAAAGTCTTTCAGATAAAAGCGATAATCTTTTATGGTTTTTTCACTTTTGTACATATCAAAGATAGAACGAGTATTTTCGCTTGTTCTTCTCTTACGGCGTCTGACTACTACTCCACTCTCAGATTTGTCTGCCATTTCTAAATCTGTTGTGTGATTTTTATTTATCAAATCTAAGTCCAAGATTATCTCCTTTCTTAAAAAATATAAAAAGTCCTATTATATATTATAAAAAACTTTTTTGTTTTTTTAATTTATTTATATGATATCCTCCAGATTTACCTCTCTCACTTCTCCAAGAGCTAAATCTCCAAGCTGTAATTTTCCAAAAGAAATTCTTTTCAGATATACAACTTTATTATTTACTGCTTCCAGCATTTTTTTAACCTGATGAAATTTTCCCTCTTTTATAGTAAGAAGAATTTGTTTTTCCTGAGGTCTCTCTGCTTTGGCAGGCATTGTTGTATAACCGCCTATATCAACACCTCTTCTTAATTCTTCCAGATCCTCTTCTGATATATCTTTTTCCAAATCAGCATAATATATTTTCTCCACATGACTTTTTGGTGATAAAAGCTTATGATTAAGCTGTCCGTCATTTGTTAGAAGAAGGAGCCCCTCTGTATCTTTATCAAGCCTTCCCACAGGAGCAAGATCTTTTTGAATTACCCATTCAGGGAGCAGTTCCATTACAGTTTTATCTCTTGGATCGTCAACAGCTGTAATATATCCAGATTTTTTATTTAAAATATAATATCGGAATTTTTTATATTTTATTATTTCTCCTTTAAATTTTACCATATCCTTTTCTTCATCTACATTTTCTTTCGGAGAAACAGCAGTTTTATCATTTATAGTTACAGCTTTGCTGCTTATAATATTTTTAACTTCTTTTCTGCTCCCAATTCCGCATTCAACTAAATATTTGTCTAATCTCATTTTTTTCCTTTCTGCTTATATATGATTATATCATTTCTATTCTGTTTCCCACTTATATTTTTTTATATCAACATGGTTTTTATCTCTAAATTCCACACCTTCTTCTAGTAAAAGACCTCTTTGCTCTGTAAAATATGGTGCTGTTCTCCCACTGTGGTCAACAACTCTATGGCAGGGAAACTCTCCATAATATTCAGATATACTTAAAATTTTTCCTACTAAACGAGAATTTTTAGGTCTGCCTATGAGTTTGGCAATTTGTCCATAAGTGGCAACTTTTCCTTCAGGAATTTCCTCTACAACAGATAAGACAAGATATATTAAATCTTCATTTAAAACTTTTCCCATTATAGTGCTGTTCCTTTTTCAGGTATAAACATATTAGTCATATTAACATTTTCAAGTTTCAATAAGAATATTTTTTTATCTATTCCACCTGCATAACCGGTAAGACTTCCTGAAACACTTATAACCCTATGGCATGGAATAATAATAGAAATAGGATTATGACCTACTGCTCCGCCTATTGCCTGTGCAGACATTTTTTCAATTCCTTTTTCTTTAGCTATCTCTTTTGCAATATCGTTATATGTAATTACCTGCCCATAAGGAATTCTGCAAAGTATTTTCCAAATATTTTTTCTGAAATCACTTCCTTTAGGATCGAGTTCTAATTCATCAATACTTGGTTTTTGCCCGTTAAAATATCTTTTCAGCCAGTCTTTTGTTTTAACAAAAATTTCTATATCTTCTTTATCGCATCTTGTAAATTTATTAAAATCTTTTTTCAGGCATTCCATAAAATATTTCTGACCTTCTATCCATAAACCTATAAGCTTGTTATTTTCTGCTGCCAGTGTAATTTCTCCAATAGGTGATTTATATTCTGTGATGTAAATCATTTAATCACTCCTTTTGATTTGGTAGTATATAAAAATTATAACATGGAATCAGTAAAAAACTACAAAGTTATTTCATAAAAATTAAAAAAATGTTAAAATGGTAAGATAAGAGTAAATGGAAAAGGAGAAATATTAAATGGTTGATTTTAAAAAAGTTGATGAATATATTGATTATATAGAGCAGGGAACTATCCCAGAGGGAATGACTTTTAACGAATTTGCAATAGAATTCTATAAAGAAAGCAAAGTTATCCCCATCTCTAAATATCTTAGAAGCAGAAACAGAACTTCAAAAATGCCTAAAATAATGAATACTAAAAAAACAGGAGAAATTCTTTCTGATACTGAGAGAGCAGGAGATGAAATAAGAACTTTTTTAAAAAGAAAAGGGTTTGATAAAGTTCCTGAATTGAATTATACAATAGTTATGCTTGTAAGAAAGGTTGAACTTTTAGATAACTGGAAAAAAATAATTGCTTATCTTCAAGGTGATAAAACAATAGAAGAGATTAACAACTCTACTAAAAGCAAACTTCTTCCTGGGGAAGTTGCTAAGTTAGAAGAATTTATAATGGAAGAATTAAGTATTGATGAAGAAAAATTGAACTGGTTTTTAAGCAAATTTAATAAGCTTGAAAATAACAGAGAGCTTCTTCGTGCAGTAAAAAAACTTAATAGGCAGTAAAAAATAATTGAACATTGAACAGGGTTTCAAATCAGGAACCCTGTTTTTTATTTTAAACAATTAAAGTTATCAAAAAATATTATAATTTTCTTAAAGTTTTTTGAAGTTTATTATATAATATGTTTTTAAAGGTTGAAATTAAAAGGAGGATTTTATGACTAAAATAGAAAGAAGAAACCTTATAGAAACTGCCTTAGGAAAAAGAGAAGCAACTCTTAAACTTGAAAATGCCAATCTTATAAATGTGTTTTCAGGTGAAATATACATGGCAAATATATATTTATGCGGTGAATATATAGCTGATGTAGTTGAAACAGAAAATGATACAATGAAAAAAGCATTAAAAACTATTGATTTAAAAGGACAGTATCTTGCTCCCGGATTTATAGATTCACATCTTCATATAGAAAGCAGCCACTTAACACCGTATCATTTTGCTGAAGCAGTTATTCCAAAAGGAACAACAACTATTATAGCTGACCCTCACGAAATAGGAAACGCTCTTGGTGAAGAGGGAATTGACTATATGCTTAAAGCCTCAGAAAATCTTCCTATGAATCAATATTTTTTAATCCCTTCTTGTGTTCCTTCTGTTGTAGGACTTGAAACAACAGGAGCAGAGCTCACAGCAGATATTATAGACAGAATGCTGGATAAAGACAGAGTTCTTGGACTTGGAGAAATTATGGATTATATAGGAGTAATTCATTCTGACAAAAGAATGGAAGATATAATTGATACTGCTTATAAAAAAAATCTGTTCCTGCAGGGACATGCTCCGGAGGTTACAGGAGATGATTTATCTGCATATATCTGCGGAGGACCTGTATCATGCCATGAAACGAGAAACGGATTTCATGCAATAGAAAAAATCAGAAAAGGAATGACAGTTGATGCAAGAGAAAGTTCCATTTCTAAAAATATAACTTCTATTGTGGAAAATATAAAAGGTTTTAAATCTCCAAGAAACTTTACTCTTTGTACTGATGACAGAGAACCTAAAGATATTCTTGAAAAAGGACATATAAACGACTGTGTCAGAACAGCTGTAAAAGCAGGACTTGACCCGATAGAAGCTGTAAGAGCAGTAACAATTAATACAGCACAGATTTATCATTTAGAAAAACTTGGTGCAATAGCTCCTGGATACAAAGCAGATATGGTTGTTCTTGATAACCTTACTGATTTTAATGTAAAATCTGTATTCTATAAGGGAGAACTTATTGCTGAAAATGATAAACTTTTAGCAGAAATCAAAACTCCTGAAATTGAGATTGAAAACAGAAATACTGTTACAATTAAAAATTTCACTGCTGAAGATTTTAAAATAAAAGCTCCAATAGAAAATGGAACTATAGATATTATAGGAATGGAATATATGAGCAGAGTCCGTTCTGTTACAAGAAAGAAAACTTTTACTGTAAATGTAAAAAACGGTTATGTTGATTTAGCAGGAACAGAACTTAATTTCGTAGCTGTGGTAAATAGATATCCCGATAATGATAATATTGCACTTGCTGTTGTTGAAAATTTCCATATGGCAAAAGGGGCAGTTGGAACAACATATTCACATGACTCACATAATATGACAATAATTTTTAATAAAGCAGAAGATGCTGAAACTATATGCAGAAGACTGGCTGAAATCGGCGGAGGGGTTCTTGTTGCAGAAGAGAGAAAAATTGTTGATGAACTTCCTTTCCCTATTGCCGGAATGCTGTCAAAGAAACCTGCCAGAGAAGTAAGTATGGACATTGAAAGAATGAATAATCTCCTTAGAACATATGGAATTGAAAGTGACAGTCCTATTACAAGACCAAGCACTTTGGCACTTATTGTTATTCCTGATGTTAAAATGAGTGATTTGGGACTTGTTGATGTTGTAGAACAAAAAATTATTAAACAATTTTAATTGTAAATACATTAAGGAGGAAAAAAATAAAAAATGAAAAGTAGTTTTTTGGACAAGTATTTTATGATAAGTGAAAGGAAAAGTAATGTTAAAGTAGAACTTGGAGCCGGACTTGCCACTTTTATGACTATGTCATATATTTTAATTGTGCATCCCTCTATAATGAAAGCTGCAGGAATGCCTCAAGATCAAGTATTTACTGTAACAGCTCTTACTTCTTGTATTTTTACTCTTCTTATGGGGCTGTATGCAAAACTTCCTTTTGCTCTTGCACCTGCTATGGGAAGTAATGCCTTTCTTGCTTTTACATTGGTTGGAAGCGGAAACATTACATGGCAGCAAGGTTTGGCAATGAATATAATTTCAGGAATAATTTTTCTGATAATGTCTATTTTTGGTTTTAGAGAAGTTATTGTAAGATTTCTTCCTAAAAGTCTAAAACTTGGAATAGGAGCAACTGTTGGAATATTTCTTATTGAACTTGGTTTTAAAAATGGAAGCTTAATGAAAGTTGCAAATAATTCTATTTCTATCGGTGATATAACAAATCCTGCTGCAATAACAGCTTTATTTGGAATAGCAGTTACAGCTGTATTATCTGCAAGAAAAATAAAATGTGATATGCTTTTAGGGATTGTTTCTGCTACTCTAATAGGAATTCCTTTAGGAGTTACAAAACTTCCAGAAAAAATTATCTCTCTTCCAAGCGGAATAAGTGATATTGCATTTAAACTTGATTTTTCTAATATATTAACAATCGAAGTTCTTCCTATATTATTTGTTTTCTTTGTTGGAGATTTCTTTTCTACACTTGGAACTCTTTTAGGAGTATCAGAAAAAGCCGGACTTCTTGATGAAAACGGAGATCTTCCAGATATTCAAAAACCTTTTACAGTTGATGCACTTGGAACAGTTGTAGGAGCAGCTTTAGGAACTACAACAATAACAACTTTCGTCGAATCTGCTGCTGGTGTTGGAGCTGGAGGAAGAACAGGTCTTACTTCTATATCAACAGGAATACTTTTTTTCTTAAGTCTGTTTTTCAGTCCTTTGGCACTTATGGTTCCCGGAGCTGCAACAGCACCTGCGCTTATCATTATGGGTGTATTGATGCTTGGCGGTATGAGAAATATAGAATACGATAATTTTACTGAATCTTTCCCTGTATTTTTCATGGTTGTGGCTACTGCATTTACAAACAGTATTTCTAATGGAGTGGGAGCAGGAATTATATCATATGTTGTTATCAAGGCTGGAGCAGGAAAAGCTAAAGAGGTAAGTATCGGATTATATGTTCTTGCACTTATAATGGTACTTTATTTTGTAAGATAAAAAAATAGTTTCAGAGAAAATTCTTTTCGTAAAAAAATCTGCTATTTATATTGCTCGTTCATCTAAAAACGATAAACTCACTTCGTTCAGACATATCGTTTTTTACGATGAA
>UQOH01000092.1 GCA_900542625.1 uncultured Fusobacterium sp. | reverse complement strand
CAGTGGCAGACAACAACACTCCTGAGGGAAGAGCTCAAAACAGAAGAGTGGAAGTGAAATATTCAAGATAGGTTATGAATACAAAACAATTTATAGAACTTTATGCTATAAAAAACCAATGTGAAAATATAGCAGAGGGAAAAGAGAAAATAGAGAGATTTCTCTTTTCTCTTTCCACAGCCTTAAAAGATGAAAAGAAAGTAATATTCAGAAAATTCGGAAGTTTTGAGGTGAGAAAAACCAAAAGGACATGGATAAACAATCCACAAAACCCGGAAGAGATATTACAGATAAAAAAAAGAAGAGCACATGTAAAATTTAAATCAAGCAGATTATTAGAAGATATGCTGTGTGATGATATTAAAAAATAATATTAAAAAATGGACGGGGATAAAAGCCTGTCCATTTTTTTATAAATTTATTTTCTCAAAGAATATCTGTATAAATTATTCTCTTCATCTTTTGTTCTTAAAACTTTTCCAGAAATCACAAGATAATCCAGGTGAGAAAGAGTTTCTCCCACAGCAAACCATTTCTGATTATCAGGAAATTCCTCCCATGGTCTTCCTCTCAAATTCCACTTCATATATTGTGCAATTTCATAGGCAGTCATATTTTCCCCGTAAGTTTCAATAATAGTGATAATATCATTTAATCTGTATTGGTGGTGCTCTATGATTTCATCGATTCTCTCATAGGGGTTTCCAATATCAAGCCTGTGAGCAGGGAAATTTTTTTCAATAGGGACATTCTTAATTTTGTCAAGACTGTGCATATAGTCTTTTAAAGAATTTTCCACACCTGACCATGCAGTTATATTTGGAGTTATATGGAAAAGTATATGGTCCCCTGAAAAAAGAATTTTCTCACTTTCTATATAAAGGCACACATGCCCGGGAGTATGTCCAGGAGTAGAAATAACTTTCATCTGAACATCTCCAACATTGAAAGTCTGATTATCTTCCAAAGGAACAGCCTCAAACTCTCCGGGAGCATATCTTTTTGCCTGGTTTGTTTCTTTCAGTCTTGCAAGTACATCAGCAGGAAATCCCTCTTCTGCAAGCCTTAAATCAAGTTTTGACAGACTTGCACCTTTCAGATTTTTTTTAATATATTCGTGATCTGTTTTTCCAATATAAATTTTTGAAGAAGGTGTTTTAATTTTATTTACCAGTCCTGTGTGGTCTGAATGAAGATGTGTTAAGAAAATATCAGTTTTATTTAAATCGATATTCAGTTCCTTAAGTCCTTCAAGAAGAGCCTCTAAACATTCAATTCTGTTAAAACCTGTATCAATTATCAGGTTTCTCTCTTCTGTTTTAATAACATAAGAATTAAGATTTTTAAGAGGGTTTTCAGGAAGAGGAACAAATATTCTGTGTATTTCAGGGTTTGTATTAATTAATTCTGTCATTAAATCCTCCTTGTTTATTGTTCATAACTTTCTATTGCAGATTTGTTAAGCTGTAAAGCATTGTGAAGACTGTTGATTAAAATCTCAAGAGATTCGCTTTGAGTGTTTACAGAATTAAGAGCAGCAGATCTTTCTCCGTCAGAAAGTTTTTCATAATTAAGCATAAGTTTTTTTAAAGTCTGTAAAGACTTCTCATAATTTTTAAGGCTTTTTTCATTGTGGCTTATAATAGAATCAATCTGTTCTCTGTATTCAGGTGTAAGGTCTTTTGCTGCAATAGTTTTTAAAGTTTTAAAACTTGCAATATATTCTGTTGTAAGTTTTTCAGCCTCTCTGTAAAGTCTTTCTGCATTATCAAGAGCAGGGTCGTAGGCAGAAACTATAAAATTTATTGATAAAAAAAGTATAAGCATTAGTTTTTTCATATAAAACCTCCTTAATAAATAAAAAAGCATCAGAAGAATTATACCTTGGAAACATAAAAGTTTCAAGGAATATCAACAAAATTTAAGAAATATGATATAATATCTTGATTAGAAATTATCAGAGGAGTGTTTATAATGGCGTTACTGCATGCAGAGAACTTATACAAAGGATTTTCAGGGGAAACTCTTTTTAAAAATATAACTTTTTCAATAGACCAGAAAGATAAGATAGGTGTTATCGGTGTAAACGGGGCAGGAAAAACTACACTTATTAAAATGATGCTTGAAATTGAAGAAAATGATGTTGACCCTTCAACAGACAGAAGAGGGACAATTTCTAAAAAAGGAAATCTTAAAGTAGGTTATCTTTCACAGAATATAAATCTTAATTATGAAAATACAGTGTTTGAAGAGCTGATGACAGTATTCAGTTCAGTTCTTGAAGATTATAAAAAGATTCATGAATTAAGTTTAAGACTTAATCTTGAAGAGGAAAATTTTGATAAGATAATGGAGGAGCTTTCTGTTGTATCAACAAGATATGAGCAGGAAGAGGGATACAGCATAGAGTATAAGGTTAAGCAGATATTAAACGGACTGAGTCTGCCTGAAGATTTATGGAATCTGAAGATAAAAGACCTTTCAGGAGGGCAGAAATCAAGAACTGCTCTTGGGAAAATTCTTCTTGAAGAGCCTGAACTTCTTATACTTGACGAGCCTACCAACCATTTGGACCTGATAGCTATTGAATGGCTTGAAAAGTTTTTAAAAGAATACAACAAAGCTGTAATGGTTGTATCACATGACAGATATTTCTTAGACAATGTGGCAAACAGAATTTTTGAAATTGAGGGAAAAACTTTAAGAACATACAAAGGAAACTTTACAGATTATACAATTCAGAAAGAGGCATATCTTTCAGGTGCTGTAAAGGCTTTTGAAAAAGAGCAGGATAAAATCAAGAAAATAGAGGAGTATGTTCAGAGATACAAGGCTGGAATAAAGTCAAAACAGGCGAGAGGACGTCAAAAGCTTTTAGACAGAATGGAGAAAATGGAAAATCCTGTTTTCACTAAAAGAAAGATGAAACTTAAATTTGAGATAGAAAGACCAAGTGTTGACAGAGTTCTTAAAATAGAAAAGCTGTCAAAATCTTATGACGGGAAAAAACTTTTCCAAAATCTTAATCTGGAAATATTCAGAGGGGAAAGAGTGGGAATCATAGGTAAAAACGGTGTGGGGAAATCTACTCTTTTAAAAATAGTAAACGGACTTGAAAAAGCTGATAAAGGAACAGTTACAGTAGGGGAAAAAGTTACTATTGGCTACTATGATCAGAATCATCAGGGACTTGATTTGAAAGCAACAATTTTAAATGAATTTATGTATAACTATCCTATGAGTGAAGAGGAAGTAAGAACTCTTGCAGGGGCATTTTTATTCCCTGAAGATGATGTAATGAAAGTTATAGGTTCTTTAAGCGGAGGGGAAAAAGCAAGGGTTACTTTAATGAAGCTTATCCTTAAAAAGGCAAACTTCCTTATACTTGACGAGCCTACAAACCACTTGGATATCTATTCAAGAGAGGTTTTGGAAGAGGCTTTGGAAGATTACGACGGAACTATTCTTGTAGTTTCACATGACAGATATTTCCTTGAGGGGATAGTAAACACAATATATGAGATTACAGAAGATGGTGCAGAGAAGTTTAAGGGAGATTACACAGCTTACTGCAATCAGAAAAAAGGCGGAAAAGAGGAAAATAAAAATACAGAGAGCATTAATGATTATGAAGAGCAGAAGAGAATAAAAAACAGAATTGCATCTCTTGAAAAGAAATATAAGGAAACAGAAAAGAATATAGAAAAGCTTGAAAACAAAAAAGAAACTCTTCAAGATGACTATAATCTTGCAGGAAAAATAAATGATTTAGAAAAATTATTAGACATACAAAATCGTCTGGATTCCCTAGATGAAGAGATTTTGAATGAGATGGAGGAATGGGAATCCATTGAAAATGAATTAAAAAGTTTAAAAAAGTCTTTGTAAAAATTATTGAAATGTGATAGAATATCATCTGCTATATAATAGATTAGTTTGACTTTTTGTCGGGGAAAGACTATAATATCTAAGTTATATAATAATATAAAAATATAAAAAAATTCGGAAGGAGGGTAAAATGCCTACTTTAAATCAATTAGTAAAAAGAGGAAGACAGACTTTAGAAGAAACTAAAAAGTCACCAGCATTACAAGGAAACCCACAAAGAAGAGGAGTTTGCGTAAGAGTTTATACAACTACACCTAAAAAACCAAACTCAGCTTTAAGAAAGGTTGCCAGAGTAAAATTAACTAACGGTCTAGAAGTAACTTGCTATATTCCAGGTGAAGGACACAACTTACAAGAACACTCAATCGCTCTTATAAGAGGTGGAAGAACTAAAGACTTACCAGGGGTTAGATACAAAATCATCAGAGGAGCTCTAGATACAGCAGGAGTTAACAACAGAAAACAATCAAGATCTAAATACGGTGTAAAAAAAGCGTAATTAATTAGGGAGGTGAACAGTTTAAATGTCAAGAAGAAGAGCAGCAGTTAAAAGAGATGTATTACCTGATTCAAGATATTCTGATAAGGTAGTTACTAAAACTATAAATGCATTCATGGTAGATGGAAAAAAATCATTAGCAGAATCTATATTCTATTCAGCAATGGATTTAATAAAAGAAAAAACTGGTAAAGAGGGGTACGATGTATTTAAACAAGCTTTAGAAAACATTAAACCTCAAATCGAAGTAAGATCAAGAAGAATCGGAGGAGCTACTTACCAAGTTCCAACAGAAGTAAGATTAGAAAGACAACAAACTCTAGCTTTAAGATGGCTTGTTAATTATACAAGAGAAAGAAAAGAGTACGGAATGGTTGAGAAGTTAGCAGCTGAATTAATCGCAGCATCTAACAACGAAGGAGCAACTGTTAAGAAAAAAGAAGATACTTATAGAATGGCTGAAGCTAACAGAGCGTTCGCACACTATAAATATTAATTTGTAATTTAGCGTATATAATCGAGGAGGAAAACACTAAATGGCTAGACAAGTTTCATTAGAAATGACTAGAAACATTGGTATCATGGCTCACATTGACGCTGGTAAAACAACTACTACAGAAAGAATCCTTTTCTATACAGGAGTTAACCACAACCTTGGAGAAGTTCATGATGGAGCTGCTACAATGGACTGGATGGAGCAAGAGCAAGAAAGAGGTATCACAATTACTTCTGCTGCTACAACATGTTTCTGGAAAAATCATAGAATAAATATAATAGACACACCAGGACACGTGGACTTTACAGTTGAGGTTGAAAGATCTCTAAGAGTTCTTGATGGTGCTGTTGCAGTATTCTCTGCAGTTGACGGAGTACAACCTCAGTCTGAAACTGTATGGAGACAAGCTGACAAGTACGGTGTACCTAGAATGGCATTCTTCAATAAAATGGATAGAATCGGTGCAGACTTTAAAATGTGTGTAAACGATATTAAAGAAAAATTAGGAGCTAATCCTGTACCTATCCAATTACCAATCGGAGTAGAAGATGCTTTCGAAGGTGTAATCGACTTAATCGAAATGAAAGAAACAGTTTATTTAGATGACAAAGGTCAAAACATAGAAATAAGAGACATCAGAGCAGAATTAGCTGATGAAGCTGAAGAAGCAAGAGAATTCATGATTGAATCTGTTGTTGAATGTGATGATGAATTAATGGAAAAATACCTTGGTGGAGAAGAAGTTTCTAATGAGGAAATCAAAAAAGCTTTAAGAGCCGGAACAATTGGAAACATGATTATCCCTGTATTATGCGGAACAGCATTCAGAAACAGAGGTATCCAGCCATTACTAGATGCTATAACTTTATACATGCCTGCACCAACTCAAAAAGGTGTAATTAAAGGTACAGACATTAAAGATGCTGAAAAAGTAATCGAATTACCAATCGGTGACGATGCTCCATTCGCAGCTTTAGCATTCAAAGTTATGACAGACCCATTTGTTGGAAGATTAACATTCTTCAGAGTATACACTGGTATAGTAGAAAAAGGATCTTATGTTCTAAACTCTACTAAAGGTCAAAAAGAAAGAATGGGAAGACTTCTTCAAATGCACGCTAACAAAAGAGAAGAGAAGGACGTTGTTTATTGCGGAGATATCGCAGCAGTAGTTGGATTAAAAAATACAACAACTGGAGATACTCTTTGTGATGAGAAGAGCCCTATCATATTAGAAAAAATGGAATTCCCAGATCCAGTTATATCAGTTGCTGTTGAACCAAAAACAAAAGCTGACCAAGAAAAAATGGGAATCGCTCTTTCTAAACTAGCTGAAGAAGACCCTACATTCAGAGTTAAATCTGACGAAGAAACTGGTCAAACAATCATTTCTGGAATGGGAGAACTTCACCTAGATATCATCGTAGACAGAATGAGAAGAGAATTCAAAGTTGAGTCTACAGTTGGTAAACCACAAGTTGCTTACAGAGAAACAATTACTGCTTCTACTGAGCAAGAAGTTAAATATGCAAAACAATCTGGAGGTAAAGGACAATACGGACACGTTAAGATCAAAGTTGAGCCTAACCCAGGTAAAGATTTCGAATTTGTTAACGAAATTACTGGAGGAGCAATTCCTAGAGAATATATTCCTGCAGTTGAAAAAGGATGTAGAGAAGCTCTTGAAAACGGAGTTGTTGCTGGATATCCATTAGTTGGAGTTAAAGTAACATTATACGATGGATCATTCCACGAAGTTGACTCATCAGAAATGGCATTCAAAATTGCCGGATCAATGGCAATGAAACAAGGTGCTGAAAAATGTAAACCAGTTATCCTTGAACCAATCTTCAAAGTAGAAGTTACTACTCCAGAAGAATATATGGGAGATATCATAGGAGATATCAACTCTAGAAGAGGTATGATAGGTGGTATGACAGACAGAAACGGTGCTAAGATCGTTGACGCAAAAGTACCTTTATCAGAAATGTTCGGTTATGCAACTGACTTAAGATCTAAATCTCAAGGAAGAGCTAACTACTCTATGGAATTTGAAGAATATGTAGCAGTTCCAAGAGCAATTCAAGATGAAATCAAAGCTGAAAGAGGAAGATAATAACTATCTTTTCTTTAAACACAACTATTAAGAACTAAGCCCGGCATTGATGCCGGGCACATAAAATAAAATTTTAATTAAAATTATTCAGGAGGAAAAAATGGCAAAAGAAAAATTTGACAGAAGCAAACCCCATGTAAACAT
>UQOH01000091.1 GCA_900542625.1 uncultured Fusobacterium sp. | reverse complement strand
TATTCTGTTTCGCTGCATAAATTACGCTGATATTTTTAAAATCGAAAATTTTATTCTTTTTTTGTTATTTTATACTAATCTCTTTTTATTTTTAATTTCCTCTTTCAAAGACTACAGTATATTGTCCCAGTATCTGTTCACATGGAATATGTGCTGCTGTTTCAGCTGTTAATTTTTGTTTCTCATAATTATTAACAGGTTCTTTTGGAATAGCAGGTAAAGTTTTTTCACCAATACTGATACCATGAGCATCATTTTCAGTAAATTTCCATTTAAAAATACAGTCACAAAATTCTTTTCTGCTGAAAATCTTTTCAGGTAGAACAAGTTCTATTTTATTGCTGCTGTCAATAAAGAAACAACCGTCATTATCTGCCTCAGCAGGGCAGTTTCCCTCAATACCCACACCAATAAATGTAATTTCAAGAAAAGATGTTATAAATGTAGTTTTTTTATTTTCTCTGACACATGCAATTTTTGTTTCAGAACTTTTCCAGTTAGCAATATTCAGCCAGCCTTTTTTTCCAAAAGCTGCTGCAGGAGTATTAAACTCTATGTATATTTCTTCCTCACGAATTTCTGCATTAATTCTAAGAACAGGTCTAAGAGATTGAAACCCTTCAGGAAGCAGAGCTCTTATACGATCCTGATCTATTTTATATGCCATTACAAATTGCTCGACTTTCATATTTTTACCTCTTTAAAAATTAGATTATTTAAAAAATTATCTAAGAGAGAACAATACTTGATCTCCCGGAAGAAGAACCAATGAACCGCTTGGAGTAAGATATTTATCTCCACGTTTTACAGAAACAATGTGCATTGTCTTAGAAAGGTGAAGCTCTTTTATCTCTTTATGAGCGTATTCAGAAGAGTTTGTCAGATAAAGTTTTTTAACAGCCAGTTCTTCCAATTCATCTACTTCAACTTCTATATCGTCATTACCATCATCTTCTTCAAGAAGTCCAAGGAATTTTGCTACATGTTTTAAGGTCATTCCCTGAAGAATAACTGAGAATACAACCATATAGAAAATCATGTTGAACATCATCTGAGCATTTTCAAGATTTTCACTTACAGCAAACATTGAGAAAATAATAGGAACAGCACCTTTAAGCCCTGCCCAAGAGATAAAAAATTTCTCTTTTGCTGTAATTTTAAATGGAATAAGCACAAGATATACAACAATAATTCTGGCAACAATAATAATCAAGATTGCAAGAATACTTCCTTTTACCATAACAGATAAAAGCTGTGTAGGGAAAACAAGAAGTCCCAAAATAATGAACATTGTTATCTGCATCAGCCAAGATGCCACTCTCATATTTCTCATGAAATTTATTCTGTATTCAAATCTTTCATTTCCGATAAACATACCCATTATATAAATTGCAAGGAATCCGTTTCCTTTTAATATTGTTGTTAATGAGAAACAGATAAATAGGAAAGAAACTATGTGAAGTATCATAAATTCTTCTCTTTTTATCTGCATGATTTTACTTGCAGGAATTGTAATTTTACCAAATAATGCTCCGAATAAAAGACCTAAAGCTATTTGACGGATTAAAAATAATATTCCTTGAAAAATATGTAAATCTCCAGAAGTTGCTTTATACATTGAAAGGAAGAAAAGAATAAGAGCATATGCCATAGGGTCGTTGCTTCCAGATTCAATTTCTATAATTGTTCTTGTTTTTTTCTTTAATTTAGATTCTCCAAGAATGGACATTACTGCTGCTGCATCTGTTGATGATACAAATGCTCCGAAGATAAGAGATTCCATAAGAGAAAAGTTAGTCAGAAAATAGGTAAAACCTGCAGCTATGACAGCAGTAAGAAATACTCCCAACGTTGCAAGAATTCCGCTGGGATAAAGTGCTGACAAAGCATCAATTTTTTTTGTTTCCAGAGCTCCTGAAAACAGAATGAACAGCAGGGCAAAGTTTCCTATATTCTGAGCTGTAGCAAAGTCATCAAAATAGATTCCTCCGATACCTTCAGAACCAGCTGCTATTCCAATAAAAAGGAACATTATCAGCAATGGAACTTGTACGGTTCTGGCAAGTCTTATTGAACACAAACTTAAAAATAATAAAATTCCACAAATAAGAATTGTGTATTCCATATAATTGAATCAACTCCTTTTATATTTGATACCATATAATAACATACTTTTTAGGTATAGTTAAATAAAAAAATATAATTTTTTCTTTGTAAATTAAAGGTTAAAAAAAACTTGACTAAGTAGTCAATTTATACTATAATTTTTAGGTATATCAAACAAATTATATTTGTTATGGTAAAAAAACGGGAGAGAAAGAATGTTTAAAAAAGATGTCGTAAAGATAGAAAACAAAATAACTCAGATGCTGATAAAGCATTATCCTTCATGTGAAATCAAAAAAGAATTTCTGGTTCTGCTTAATGAAGGACAGTTTGCCAATGCATCAGTGTTCAGATATAATGACGGTAAAAGTCTTGATCTTACAATAAAAGATTTTTCAGGTTCTCCATGGTTTATAAGAGCCACTTTCGGAAGAATATTTGTCAATATTGAAGGACACAGTATGATGAAACTGGAAGGGAATCCTTCTATTTCAAAAAATGTTAAGTTTATCTCTCCGTGTACAGTTGCATTTGATTTTATTAAGGGAGATGCACTTAAGAAATTTGGAAAAGATGAAATTCCTAAAGAATTTTTTATAGAACTTGAAAAAAATGTAATTGAAATGCATAAGAGAAATATTGTTCACCTTGATTTGAGAAACCTTGGAAATATTATAATGGGAAAAGATAATTACCCATATATTATTGATTTCCAGTCTTGCATATCGACAAAACATCTTCCAAAGAAATTGAGAGATATTTTAAGAAAAGTCGATATTTCAGGTGTCTATAAATGCTGGAAAAGCAGATGTGCAGAACCTCTTGATGAAGAGAGACAGGCTTTTCTTGATAATTTTAAAGAAGTAAGAAAATTCTGGGTATTAAGAGGATATCCTCTGCAAAGACTTATGAAAAAAATAAAAAGAAAATTTAAAAAAAAATAATTTATTAAAGGCAGACTGAATAATACAGCCTGCCTTTTTATAATTTTATCTAAATTCTTTTAAAACTGTTTCCTCTTACATCAACAGGAATACTTCTTACTGCCTCATCACCTTTTACAACAGTATAGAAACTGCAAAGGTTGGCTGTTGAACAAGAGTGATTAGGGATAATCTCAATTTTGTCTCCCACTTTTAAATCAGTTTTTCCGTGAACATGAAGTTTTCCTACTTCTTCAGATAACCCTGCCACAACAATTTCGGGATGTCCGATTACTGTTCCAAATCCTACTACTGAACCGTTTCCATGTGCTCCCTGATCAAGTCCAAGGCATTTTGCTCCTGCGTCACAGATAAACAAATCTTCACTTGGATGAGAAACTATAGTTGCATAAACTGTAAGAGCACAGTCTTTTATTTCTGCTTTTTTAATTGAAAGCTGAATGCTGTCTAAGAACACATAGTTTCCCGGATGAAAAACATTTATATTTTCATTTTTTACTGCCTCTGCAAATGTAGGTGTAGATCCGCTTGTTATATATTCAAGCTCATATCCTGCCTCGTTTAAAAGTTTTTTAGCTTTATCTAAAGTTTCACATTCATCAACAACATATTTATGAACTTCATCTCCATTTGTTGCTGCATACACATGTCCAGGATGAGAAGAAATTCCTCTTAATTTAAGTCCTTTCATCTCTTTTAATTTATCTGCAAATTCTACAGCTTTATCAGCAGGAATACCAAAACGGTGAAGTCCGCTGTCTATGATAATTGTATAATTTACTGTTACTCCAGACTTAAGAGCTATATCATTTATCATTTCTGCACCCTCAAGATTATCAAGTCTGATTATAAAATCACTTTTTCTTGAAAGTTCAATAACTCTTTCTATGCTTTCTCTGCTTGCTACAGGATAAGCGTACATTATTTTTTTCATTCCCATTTCGCAGCACATCTCTGCCTCATCAAGAGTTCCGCAAAGAGCACCTGTTGCTCCTGCATCAAGCTGCATCTGCATAAGTTCTTTGCTTTTATGAGTTTTTATCATTGGCCATAATTCTTTACCGTTGTCATCACACATTTTTTGATAAGTTTTTATATTATTTTCTAAAACATCAATGTTTAATAAAATTGCAGGTGTTTTTAAATTTTCTTTTTTCATAATTATCTTTTTCCTCCTGTTTTATTAAAATTTATTAATAGTTGAAATTTTTATTTTAAATAAGTATTTAAAAATTTTTCCATATCTTCTTGAGGAACCATTCTTCCACCTGTTGCCCAGCAGATATGGTAAGCATTTTCAATATTTTTTCCAATTCTTTCTTCAATGTATTTTCTGCTTTCTTCATATTTCATCAGAGTAACAGGTCCTTCAAAAGCAGCACATGAAGAAGGCTCTATTCTTTTATGTTCAGAACTGTCAAGACATCTTAAATAATCATAAAGCTTATAATCTTCTAATGTAAATACTCCGCTTAAAATAGGATCCATAAATCTTCCTACAACTCCTGAAGGTCTTGCAACTGCTAATCCATCAGCATGAGTTATTCCGTAAATTCCTATATCACGAACACTTATCTTTTCATGAAGTCCTGTTGCCATTCCAAGAACCATACATGGAGCAAGAGTAGGCTCTACGAAAAATACATAAGCATTTTCTTTGAATATTCTCTTAAGTCCGTAAGCAACTCCTCCGGGAGCTCCTCCAACACCACAAGGAATATATACTATTAACGGATGTTCTTTATCTATAACAATTCCTTTTTCATCAAATTGTTTTTTCATTCTTGAAGCTGCTACTGTATATCCTAAGAAAAGATTCATTGATTTTTCATCATCAACAAAATAGCTTTTTGGATCAGCATCAGAACTTTTTCTTCCCTCTTCAACAGCTTTTCCATAATCATCAGCATACTCTATAACAGTAACTCCTTTTGATCTAAGCATATCTTTTTTCCATTGTTTTGCATCTGCTGACATGTGAACAATAACTTCAAATCCAAGAGCTGCACTTGTAATTCCGATACTTAGCCCTAAATTTCCAGTTGAACCAACCTGAACTTTATATCCTGAGAAGAATTTTTTGAATTTTTCATCAGCTAAAATAGAATAATCATCTGTTACAGAAAGCATTCCTGCTTCAATGGCTAAATCTTCAGCATGTTTTAATACTTCGTAAACTCCTCCTCTGGCTTTTATTGACCCTGCAACAGGAAGGTGGCTGTCCATTTTTAGATATAGTTTTCCTGGAATTTTTGTATTATATTTTTTTTCAAGATCTTTCTGCATTTCAAATATAGGTTCTAAAGGAGATTCGATAATTCCGTTAGTTTCTGCAGTTTCAGGGAAAGATTTTTTTATAAACGGAGCAAATCTTGCAAGACGTTCTTCAGCATCTTTTAATTCCTCATCTGAAACAGGAAGATTTTTTTCATATTCAGCATAGTTCATTTCTTTTGGATTAATCCATACAAGTTCTTCTTTTGCTGCTATTTTTTTTACTGTTTCATTTTTCATTAACTCTTCTATATTCATTTTATTCTCCTTCATTATATTTCTTTATATTATAATTATAACTTATTTTTCTCTTATTTTGTAAATTTATAGGAAAATTACTTTTAATATATAAACGCATATTAAAGCTGTAACTGATTGAAGTACACTTATAATCGGAAAAACTTTATATGCTACTTCAGGCTTCATTCCTGATGTTGATGTTACTACCCAGAAGAAGTCATCATTTCCGTGGAATACCATAAATCCTCCAGCTGCACATGCAAGCATTGCAATAACAAGTCCGATTGGTGAATTAAATCCAAGAACATCTATTAGAGGAAGAAGCATTGAAGCGGCTGTAATCATACCAACTGTTCCTGAACCAATGGCAGTTCTGAATATTGCTCCAATAATATATGGAACTATAATTCCTACTGAAAATCCTGTAAAAGCTTTCATAACTATATCCTGCAGATTTGATAATCTTAATACTGTGGCGAAAGCTCCTCCTGCTCCAACTATTAAAACTATTTGTCCTGCTGTTTTTAAAGCTTCACCAAATATTCCGTCAAATGTCCAAACTTCTTTATCGTCAGGATGAACTGATTTATATGTAAAGAAGGCTATAATCAACCCTATAAATAAAGCTACTATTGTTTGTCCTAAAGCATCAAATACATTATATAAAGTTCCTTTTCCAAAAGGTGCTGATTCTAAAGTTGCAACTGTTCTTAAAAGCATTAAGAAAATAGGCAGTAAAATTGGAAGAAAACTCATCAATGGAGAAGGCAGTTTTTTATCTCCTGCTTCTTCAACTACTTTTTCTGCTGCCTCTATTTCAGGAAGGAAGAAATATTTTTTACCAAAAGCTCTTCCTGCTATAACAGCTACAATTGTAACAGGGATTGATACTAACATTCCAAGAAGAATAACAAGTCCAAGATTAGAACCTAAAATTCCTGCAACTGCAAGAGGACCTGGAGTCGGAGGTACAAGCATATGTGTAGCATGAAGTCCCATTGCAAGAGCAACAGCCATTGTTGTCATACTGTGTCCTGAATCTTTACTCATTCTTCTTGCTAAAGGTGATAAAAGTACAAAAGCAGAATCACAGAAAACAGGAATTGATACAAAATATCCAGTAACTGCAAGTCCGATATCTGCATTTTTCTTTCCAGTGATACCTAAAATTGTTTCAGCCATTGTTTCTGCTGCTCCACTATGTTCAAGAAGAGCTCCCATAACTGTTCCTATTGCAATAACTACTCCGATACCTGCAATAGTTCCTCCTAAACCATTTGAATAAGCTCCAATAATTTCTGGTATTGAATGTCCTGCCACTATACCAAAAAAGAAAGCACTTATTGTTAAAGCAAAAAATGGATGAAGCTTTACCTTAACTGTTAAAAATATTAATAACGCTATTGATAAAACAATAGTTGCCACTATAAAAGTTGAACTCATAAAAATACCTCCTATATTATTTAAAAATATCTTCTATGTAAAGTTTATTATGCACTTTTATATTTTTTATAAATTAAAAAATATTTAATTATATTTATTTTTAAAATTAAATATTATTAAATTAAAAATTGTGGAATTTTTAACAT
>UQOH01000090.1 GCA_900542625.1 uncultured Fusobacterium sp. | reverse complement strand
GAAGTGAGTTTCAAGTTTTCATTCTGTGAGCAATATAAATAGCTGATATTTTTTCTTAGAAAATTTTATTCTTATATTATGCTGTTTGCAGCTTTGTTTTTTAATATCTTATTCTATAATACACTATTCCTATATATTCCCAAAATGCAGCATATAAATCTTTAAGAACTTTAAACTGCGGAATATAAGCAAATTTATTTTGCTTTTCCTGGTGAGCTGTAAAATCACATGGAGCAGGATAAAATTCAAGATTCTCATCTTTAAAGACTTCCATACTTCTCGGCATATGAAGAGCTGAAGTAATTACAAGTCCTGATTTAATATTTTCATTATTTATTATCTCTTTTATACGGACACTGTTTTCTTTTGTGTTGTTGCTTCCCTCTTCAATTATAATATCCTCCTCAGGAATTCCAAGAAGAACAAGCTCTCTTCTGTATACAGAACTTTCGCTTTCTCTGTTTTGTAATGGACTTCCTCCGCTGATATATATTTTTTTAGGGCTTTGATGATAAAGCTGGGCTGTTTTCATAATTCTTCCCACAGCATTTTTCTGAGGAACATTTCCTCCAAGAGTATCTGTTATTACACCGCCGCATAAAAGAATATAGATATCACTTTTTTCTATTGTTTCTTCTCCGGCAACAGGATATTTTTTCTCAAGATTTAATATAACAGGGTCTGCAAAAAACTCACATGAGAAAAGATAAATAACTCCGCTGATTATCCAAAGAAGAAAACCGCTTCTGAATTTTCTGTCCCTCATATTGCTTATCCCTATAAGAAAAAGAATAACTATAAGAGGAAGAGGGGATAATATTCCCATAGAAATAAATTTTTGAATTATAAACATCTGTTTTTCCTTTCTGTTATGTATTGATTATTTTATTGTTCAGTTGCTGTAAAGTTTTCAATGATATTCTGCCATAAATTCTGCTCTTTCAAGATTATCTCAAGAACTTCTCTTACAGCACCGCAGCCTCCCTTTTTAGCAGCAATATAATCTGAAATCTCTTTGATTTCATCAACAGCATCATTTGGGCATGCAGAAAATCCGCAAAGCTTCATAGGTTTCAGGTCTATTAAATCATCACCGATATATGCTGTTTCCTCATAAGCGATGCTGTATTTTTCAAGAATTTTTTCAAGGTCTGCAACTTTGTCATGGCTTCCCTGAACAATTTCTTGTATTCCAAGTTCTTTTCCTCTTCTTTCAACAATCTTAGATGTTTTTCCTGTGATTATGGCAAATTTTATTCCCTGTTTTACAGACTGGCTTATTGCGAGCCCGTCTTTTACATCAAATGATTTCATCTCATTTCCCATATTGTCTATATATAATTTTCCATCTGTCAAAGTTCCGTCTACATCAAGAACAACTAATTTTATCATGGCATTTCTCCTTTTTTATTTTTTCTCATCATATCATAAATTTCAAATTTAATAAATAAAAATAAGACTGACAAAAAAATTATATATATAAATTATAAAAAATGATATAATAATATGAGGGAATTTTGCTTTTAATAAAAAAATAAAAAAAGAGCACATAGAATAAGGAGAGTATAATGTTTATAGATGAAGTAGTAATCACAGTAAAAGCTGGAAATGGCGGCGATGGAGCGGCTACTTTCAGAAGAGAAAAATATATTCAGTTCGGAGGACCGGACGGTGGAGACGGAGGAAACGGAGGAGATGTTATATTTGTTGGAGATTCAAATATAAACACACTTGTTGACTTTAAATTTAAAAAGAAATTTGCTGCACAAAATGGAGAAAATGGAGCAAAGAAAAGATGTTTTGGTAAAACAGGAGAAAATCTTGTGATAAAAGTTCCTGTTGGAACACAGGTAAGAGATGCAGAAACAGGAAAACTTCTTCTTGATTTGAATGTTCCAAATGTAGAAAGAGTATTTTTAAGAGGTGGAAAAGGAGGAGCAGGAAACGAGCGTTTTAAAAACTCTATAAGAAAAGCTCCTAAAATGGCAGGAAAAGGAAGAGAGGGAGCAGAAGTAAGAGTTAAGCTTGAGTTAAAACTTCTTGCAGACGTAGCTCTTGTTGGATATCCTTCAGTTGGAAAATCAAGTTTCATCAATATTGTTTCTGCTGCAAAATCAAAAGTTGGAGCATACCACTTTACAACTCTTGAACCAAAACTTGGAGTAATCAGAGTGGGAGAAGGAAAATCATTTGTTATAGCTGACATTCCGGGACTTATTGAAGGTGCAAGTGAAGGAGTGGGACTTGGAGATAAATTCTTAAGACACATTGAAAGATGTAAAATGATATATCATATTGTTGACGTGTCTGGAATAGAAGGAAGAGATCCTATTGATGACTATAATAAAATCAATGAAGAGTTAAGAAAATTCAGTTCAAAACTTGCAGACAAAAAACAAATAGTTTTAGCAAACAAAATGGATCTGTTATGGGAAATGGATAAATACGAAGAGTTCAAAGCTTATGTTGAAGGAAAAGGAGCAAAAGTATATCCTATATCAGTAATTTTAGGAGACGGAATAAAAGAAGTTATAAATGATACTTGGGGAATCCTTGAAAGCATAGAAAGAGAACCTCTTGAGGCAGAAGAAGATGTTATAGAAGTTATAAAATCTCAAAAGAGCGACAAACCGGATTTCATTATTACTCAAGATGAAGATGGAGTATATGAAGTTGACGGAGCTATGATAGACGGAATACTTTCTAAATATGTAATCACTTATGACGAGGAATCTGTAATCACATTTGTGCACATGCTTAAAAATCTTGGAATGGAAAAAGCACTTAGAGATGCAGGAGTGGAAGACGGAGATACAATAAGAATAGTTGATGTTGAGTTTGACTTCGTAGAATAAGAATAGGAGCGTTTATGAAAGGAATAGTTTTAGCAGGTCCTACAGGTGTAGGAAAAACAGACCTGTCGTTAAAACTTGCCAGACTTCTTGATGCAGATATTATATCTGCTGATTCAGCTCAGGTATATAAAGAGATGAATATAGGAACAGCAAAAATAAGAGTGGAGGAAATGGAAGGAATCAGGCATTATATGCTTGATGTTCTTCCTCCGACTGAAAAATACAGTGTTGGAGAATATCAAAGAGCTGTTGATAAAATTCTTGCAGAAAAAGAGGCAGAGAACAGACCAGTAATTTTAACAGGAGGAACAGGATTATATATAAATTCTGTTGTAAACGGATTGTCTGCTCTTCCTGAAAGCAATCCTCAGCTTAGAGATGAACTTATGGAACTTTCTGTGGATGAGCTTTATGAAAAACTTACAGAGCTTGACCCTGAGGCAGCAGAAACAATTCATAAGAACAACAAAAAAAGAGTTGAAAGAGCTGTTGAAGTATGTCTTATGACAGGAGAAAAATTTTCTGTTCTTTCTAAGAAAAATATAAAAAACAATAATTATGATTTTTTAAAAGTCTGTCTTACAAGGGACAGAGAGATCCTTTATAAAAGAATTGATATGAGAGTTGATATTATGATGGAGCAGGGGCTTTTATCAGAAGTTGAAACTCTTTATAAAAAATATGGAGGAGAAATTTTAAGAAAAATAAACATAATCGGGTATACTCAGCTTATTGATTACCTGGAAGGAAATATTTCTCTTGAAACAGCTGTTGATTTCATAAAAAGAGATTCAAGAAGATATGCAAAAAGACAGATGACATGGTTTAATAATGATAAAGAATATATATGGTTTGATTTGGAAAATCAATCGGAAAATGAGATATTAAAGTCCATAACGGAGCATTATTTGGCAAACGGCTCATAAGATTTAACTTGATAAAATGAAATTCTTATGGTATTATAAATCAGAGGTTTGTAGGAGATATTCATGAAAAAAATACTAATAATTCTACTGACAGCTCTTTTGTTTGTTTCATGTACTAATATCAAGAACAATGAAACAAATATTGAAAAGAGATACGAAACACTTTTAAATGATTGGAAGTTAGATGAACTGGGGTTATTGTTAGATAAAAGTGCAGATTCTGATAATAATAAAACTGCAGAGAAATATAAAAAGTTATTGCAGGAAAGAAAAGAGGATAAAGCTGCATTGAAAAAAATGATAGAAAGCTTTAAAACTCAGCTTGAAAGCAATAATTTTGAAAATATTGAAATATATTTTAATGACAGTTTTATAAACAGAAAAATATTGGAAGAACTTAGAAATATAGATTTTTCCAATATGAAAATTATTTACACAAAACCTGAATTTTATAAAAATAATGCTAAAAATACAGCAGCAGTTATTTTTATAGATAATGTCAGATACTTTCAATTTAATTATAAGTTGAGTAATAAAAAATGGAGTATAATGGAAATTAAAGATGGAAGGTGAGATTCTTGAAGAAGAATGAAATAAAAATTCTCCTTTCTTCTGCTCTGGAAAATCTTTCTGTTATCAGAACATTAATAAGAACTTATTTAAAACTTCATAAAGTCGAAGAACGTAATATAATGGAGATATTAACCATTACAGATGAGCTGGCGACAAATGTTGTGGAACATGGGTACCAGTATCAGCCGGGAGACCTTATAATTTCCATGGAAAAAGAGGGAAATCTTATAAGGCTTGTTGTAGAAGATAATGGTGTTGGATTTGATGATAGTAAAATGAGTAAAGAAGAAGGAGGAATGGGACTTCGTATTGCACGAAAGATGTCAGACAGCTTCAAAATTGAAAAAAAAGTAAACGGAACAAAATTTAAGGTAGAGAAAAAAATAAAGGAGGTTTATTAAAATATCATGGATACAAATTTTGATATAATAGAAGAAAAAATCGGTGAGGTTAGAGTAATAAAAGTAGTCGGAGAATTAGACGCTTTGGTTGCTCCTAAATTAAAAGACAAAATAACTAAAGAAATGGAAAACGGATGTAAAAACTTTGTTATAGACTTTGAAGAGTTATCTCATATAAACAGTCTTGCAATGGGAATTTTAAGAGGAAAATTAAAATCAGTTAAAGATATCGGAGGAGATATCAAACTTGTAAAATTAAACGAACATATTAAAGAAATTTTTGAAATGATAGGACTTGACGAAATTTTTGAAATATACGAGGACAGACAGGAAGCAATAGACAGTTATAATAAAAATTAAAATAAGGACGGAATAATATGAATTATATAATAGGGATTGGATTTGCAATAATCGGATTTTGCATAGTTTTTGCTATGCTGTATAAAAAATCTGTTATAGATAAAAAAATACAAGAATTAAGAGACACAGAAGATGAGCAGTTAAAAGCTAAAATAAAAGCTAAAGAGATTATAAAAAATGCTGAATCAGAAGCAATAATATTAAAGAAAGATATAGAGCTTAAAGCAAAAGAAACTGTATATCAAATGAAAGAAGAAGCAGAAAAAGAAATTAAAATAGCAAAGAACGAGGTTCTTCAAAAAGAATTAAGACTTACAAGAAAAGAAGAAAGCGTTGATAATAAATTAGAAAAAATTGAAGCAAAAACAGTTGAACTTGAAAAAACAAGAGAAGATCTTGAAAGACAAAACGAAAAAATTCAAGTTTTAATAGAAAAGCAGGAAGTTGAACTTGAAAGAATTTCCGAGCTTTCTAAATCAGAGGCAAAAGAGATGCTTATTTCTAAGTTAAGAGACAGCTTAACTCACGAAACAGCTGTTGCAATAAGAGAATTTGAAACAAAATTAAAAGAAACAAAAGAAGATATTTCAAAAAGAATACTTTCTACTGTAATTGGAAAAGCAGCATCTGAATATGTTGTTGATTCAACAGTATCAGTAGTAAACCTTCCAAATGACGAAATGAAAGGTAGAATAATCGGAAGAGAGGGTAGAAACATAAGAACTATCGAATCTCTTACTGGTGTAGACATCATAATTGATGACACTCCTGAAGCAGTTGTATTATCAAGTTATGACGGTGTAAAAAGAGAAGTAGCAAGAAGAGCTATTGAGAAATTGATTTCTGACGGAAGAATACATCCGGGAAAAATTGAAGAGTTAGTAAACAAAGCAAGAAAAGAGATAGAAAAAGATATATTAGATGCAGGAGAACAGGCTTTAATAGAAGTTGGAATTCAGGGAATGCATCCTGAAATCGTAAAAACATTAGGAAGACTAAAATACAGAACAAGCTACGGACAAAACGTATTAGTTCACTCAATAGAAGTAGCAAGACTTGCTGCAAACTTGGCAGCTGAGCTTGGAGCAGATGTACAGCTTGCAAAAAGAGGAGGACTTCTTCATGATATAGGTAAAGTTCTTGATCATGAAATTGAATCTTCTCACGCATTAATCGGTGGAGAGTTCTTAAAGAAATTTGGAGAACACGAAGATGTAATAAACGCAGTAATGGCTCACCACAACGAAGTGGAATACACTACTGTTGAATCAGTCCTTGTACAGGCAGCAGATGCTGTATCAGCATCAAGACCGGGAGCAAGAATGGAAACTTTATCATCTTACTTAAAGAGACTTGCTTCTCTTGAAGAGATTGCAAAATCATTCAAAGGAGTAGAATCTTCTTATGCAATTCAGGCAGGAAGAGAGATCAGAATTATAATTAATCCTGATGTAGTAACAGATGATGAGGCTGTTGTAATGGCAAGAGATGTAGCTAAGAAAATCGAGGAAACAATGCAGTATCCTGGACAGATAAAAGTTACAATCTTAAGAGAAACAAGAGCAACAGAATACGCAAAATAGAAAATAATCACATATGAAATAAAGAAACAGGACAGATTAAACTGTCCTGTTTTAGTTTATAAAATTAAGAATATCATCTTTTACATCATCAAGGTAGGTGTTCCAAGCATCATCACTCATATTGGAATGAAGATTTTCTCCTATTTCTTCCAAGATAGGAACAAATTCAAAACCTGTTATATCTTCAATAATAGTCAGGCAGTCATCAATAATCTCATGGTTTCCCTTGTTATGCTTAAGGGTATTTATAATTTCGTTTAATTCAGTTTCAATCATTTTAATCCTCCTGCATATTTAATATAATCACAGCTATTAAGTAAAATAATTATTCTGTTTGTTTATAATTATACCATTTTAATTTAAAATAAGGCAAATTATATTATGTAAATAAATTAAAAATAAATTTATCGATATTAAAAATATCTGCGTAATTTATGCAGCGAAACAGAATACAGAAAATTT
>UQOH01000089.1 GCA_900542625.1 uncultured Fusobacterium sp. | reverse complement strand
AAGTGAGTTTATCATTTTTAGATGAATGAGCAATATAAATAGCTGATATTTTTTCTTAGAGAATTTTATTCTTAATTTACAACTTAATCTCTTTTAAAATATTTTCTTCCATATCTTTTATATAAAAACTATTGTTTTCAAAAACCCCAAAAGAATTAGGATTATTCTCTTTTGGAAGAGAGATTGACCCCGGATTTAAAAATATCTTTTTATCTTTCTCTTTTATCATTGGAATATGAAAATGCCCATAAAGAAGAATATCTCCCTCCTCCATAGGAATTGGATTGTCAATATTATAAATATGCCCATGTGTCATAAATATTTTTTTATTTTCCCAAAACACCATATTATAATCAGCTGTTATAGGAAAATCCAAAACCATTTGGTCAACCTCACTGTCACAGTTTCCTCTTACCGCAATAATTTTGTTTTTATATCTATTCAAAAGTTCTGCTGCCTCTTTAGGATTATATTCCAGAGGAAGAGGGTTTCTTGGTCCATGATACAACTCATCTCCAAGAATAAGAATTTTATCATAACTGTTTTTTTCAAAAATATCAATTACTTTTTTCAAATAAAATAAAGAACCATGTATGTCTGATACTACTAATAACTTCAAAATATTCCCTCGCTTTTCTGTATTATGTTTTTTATAAATTAAGTATAGCATAAATTATTAAATATTTCTTGATTTCAGCCTTTAAAAATGTTAGTTTTTTAGTAATAAAAAAATTTAATATTTATTATTATTTTATAGGACTATAAATATTTTAAATTAAATGTTTCTTAATTATGATATAATATATAAAAAATATGTTAAAACAAAACGAGGTATTTAAAATGGTACTTGAAAATAAACTTGGTATAACAGATTCAGTAGAACTTGCCAAAGAAGAGGAAAGAATAAGTAAGAAAAAAGCAATAGAGATGTTTGAAAATGGCTTTTTGGACAGCCTTCCTTCAGGAAAATTTGAAACGCTTGCGAAAATTCACGAGTATCTTTTCTCTGAAATCTATGATTTTGCAGGAAAAATAAGAACAGTTAATATTGCAAAAGGAAACTTTAGATTTGCTCCAATAATGTACTTGAAACCTGCTTTAGAAAATATCGAAAAAATGCCCCAAAAAACTTATGATGAAATAATAGAAAAGTATGTTGAAATGAATGTTGCTCACCCTTTCAGAGAGGGAAATGGAAGAAGTACAAGAATATGGCTTGATTTAATTTTAAAACAAGAAATTCATAAAGTAGTGGACTGGAGCAAGGTAGATAAAAATGACTATCTTCTGGCTATGGAGAGAAGTCCAATAAAAGATATTGAGATAAAATATCTTTTAAAAGAGGCTCTTACAGATGAAATCAGTAACAGAGAAATATATATGAAAGGTATTGACCACAGTTATTACTACGAAGGATATACACTTTATAAAACTTCCGAATTATAATAAAAAATCTGCTGCACTTTTTTACTGATTTGCAGCAGATTATATTTTATAACCTATTTCACTGATAAGTCCTTAAATCCCTCTCCAAGAACTTCTGATACTTCCATAATGCTTAAAAATGCTCTTTTATCTATACTTCTCACAATTCTTTTTACTGTTGTAACCTCATATCTGCTCATAATGCAGTATACAATATCTTTATCAACGTTTGTATAGCCTCCTCTGGCATTTATGATTGTTACTCCTCTTCCTGTTTTGTCCATAATCTCGTTTTTAATCTCTTCACTTTTATCAGATATAATAAGCATAGCCTTTGCCTTATCCACACCATCTTGAATAAAATCTATTGCTCTTGTGGAAATAAAAAGGCCTACAAGTGTATACATAAAAACATCTCTTCCAAATAATATTCCCAGCATAGAAAGAACAACTAAATCAAGAACCAGAAAAGCCTTACCAATAGGAATATCAAAATATTTATTCAATATCTTAACAAGGATATCACTTCCTCCGCTTGAACCTCCTCCAACAAAAATTGTTCCAAGTCCTATTCCAATTATAAGCCCTCCAAAGATAGCAGCTATAAGCCTGTCGTCCATTTGTCCTGTATACTTTTGAAGAACTTTGAAAGCCAGAGATGTCATAAAAGTTCCGTAAAAAGTTTTAAGAATAAACTGTCCTCCTATAAGCTTATAACCCAATATTATCAATGGGATGTTCAAAACAAAATATGTTGTTCCCAAATCTACACTAAAAAGATAGTGGAGAATTGTACATATTCCTGCAAGTCCTCCATCTGCCATTTTGTTTGCAATAAAAAAATAATTAACTCCAAATGCATAAATAAATGCACCTGCTGTAATGAGAAAAATATCTTTTATCCATTCTTTTTTCATGATTTCCTCCGTTTTTATTTTCTACAGCTGCATCAGATCAAACATATCTGATTTTGTAAAATCTAATGGTATTTCTTTATCGTAATTCATTATACTTGAAACTATCTTATTTTTAAAAAGTGGTTTTTTATCAAATATTTTTTCTTCAAAGGTTCCTTTCAATAAAAGATTTACTTCTATTACCTTTCTGTCAAGGAAACCATTTTTTATAGCACCTTCTTTAATTTCTTTCCAAGAAGGGTCATAATAAATAATATTGTCATAATTTAAATCAAGCATATCTTTAAATTCCACTCTGCTTGCAAAAAGCAGTGATCTCTCTTCCTTATTGAAATTTTCACAAATCTCTTTTCTTTCTTGTAAATCTGTTTCAGGAGTAATATAACTGCATCTGTATATTAAGCCGAATTTTTCTTCAAAGATATCAAGCATTTTATCATATTGTGTTACTACAACTGTTCTTCTCTTTTCACGAATGCTTTCTCTTACTATATCAGAAAGAGCTTTCATTTTTTCACACTCTATACTGAAATTTCTTTTTCCCATTTTTGGATGAGAGCACACCTGAATAAGTCTTCTCACAAGTACAGCCATTCTTTTGCTTGATATTCTTTCATGCTGGTCTCCAAAAAGAGTCATTATGTTTATTTTCTTCAGATAACCTGTATAAACGTCCCTCTCTTTTCCATATATATCTATAAGCAGATTTTCTGTTTTTATACTAGGAATCTCATCAATTACCTTTTTTCTTCTGCGGCGGATTATAAAAGGCTTGATTAATGATTCAAGAACAGGGATTTTTTTCTCTTTCTCGCTCAGTTTTATTTTAACATATTTGCTCTCAAAAAGTTCTCTGTTTCCAAGATAACCGGGACGGACCAGCTCAAAAAGATAGTGCATTCCCATAAAATCCCTATTCAAAAATCCTCCTGCCAGACAGAAACATGTTTCTCTGTTTATATTTTTTATACTTTCCAAAAATTTTATTCTGTTTTTTACAACAAAAGGATTATCACAGATTATAGTGTCAAATTTCATATATGCATATTTTTCATGATCATCCATGAAGGCTTCATAAGATGTTACTATAGTTTCTTCCGGTTTAAACCTGTCAATAGTTCTCATTCTGCTGTCAAAATATCCAGACACAAGTCTCACTTTATAATCAGGAGCACAACGTTTAAACTCCATTTCCCAATATCTTATACGGTATGAGGGAACAATAATCATTCTGTACTTATCGTTTGCAGGACATGTATCAAGACAGGCTATCATCTGAATACATTTTTCAAGTCCCATTTCATCAGCAAGAATACCTCCATAGCCTTTTAATTTAAGCTGAATTAAAGCATTTGCTCCTCTTTTTTCATATTGTTTCATTATTTTTAAATGAGGACTCATTCTTTTTCTTCTTGGCTGTGGTCCTGTTGATTCTTCATCCTCTGCCTGTTTGCCAAAAATACTTTTCAAAGTATTCTTTACAAAAGGAATAAATATATCTGTTCTTATAATAATTCCCTGTTTAAGTTCTTCTTCGACTACGTCCAGACCATTTAATGTTTCTACAAGTTCTGTCATCTCAGCACTTTCTATCTGTACAAGACTATCATCAGATATCCTGCAGTATTTTTCTCCATTGTTTATTTTTTTGAAAATATTTGGAAACTCATCCCTCTCCATTCCCGGCATACTGAAATCTATCCTTACTGTCCCTTTCATTGATACTTTTACCTCAGGCACAATCTTTTTATATTCTTTAGATTTCATTGCTCCTGATAAAACTACTTTATAAGATGACTTTAAATATTCAATGTGCTTAGTCATAAATTTATAATTCATTTCAGGGTTTTCAGGAAGAAAGAATTTATTGTTTTTACTTTTGAAACCGTAAACAGCAAGAATTTTTTTTATCTCGCTTAACTGCTCTCTCTCCTCGCTGACATTTCTTAATACTATACATTTTTTCTCATACTCTTCAGCAGGCTTACCGTCATATAAAAACTGCGGAATAATAACTATTTCTTCCTCATATGTTTCATCTATATAAAGGCACAGTTTTGTCTTTTTAGGTCTTAAGGTCTGTACTCTGAGCGAATCATCTAAAAATACTCTTCCTATCTTTTCAAGCTCTGTCAGCAGCTCTATGAAAGTGGTTGTTTCCCCTTTAACTTTAAAACTCTTTTTATCCTTATGCTTTTCCATAAGATATTTTATTTTTTTCAAATGCTGACTTCCGACTTCATAAACTTTTATATTATTTTCATTTGTCTTGCCTTTTGCAGCAAGATATTTTTTCCCGATAGGAACAACTTTTGAAAAATTTCTGAAGAGAACAACATAATCACTTCCGTTCATAGAAATATAGCTTTCTATTGGAACAATAATATCATTTTTATAATTTTCTGCACACAGCCTCATAAACTTCACAGCTTTGTCCAGCCCGATTTCAGGTATCACAAGTTCATTTTTCAAAAAATCTATATAGGTATTTCCGCCTAATTTAGTTATTTCATTAAAAAAATCTATAAACTCTTTAAAATTATCATCAGGAGTCAGCTTTTTTCCCAGATAAAACATTTTGAAATTAGCTGCACCTTCTTGGGTTACAAGTTCTTTAAGCCTTATCTCTTTTAAAAAATCTACGTTTGTCTTTGAAAGATAAAAATCCTTAAATTTAAAACTTGTTTTTTCCCCGTCTTCCAAAATTACAGGGACTGCGTTAAATCTTAAAAAAACATTTTCAGAAAATTCCTCTTCAAAACTATCCTTAAAAAATATATTTTCCTCTTTATCATTGTCTTCTTCATCATTTATTTCAAGTTCCAGTTTCTTTTTAAAAAGAAAAGCCAAAAGATGTTCACATGGATTATCCTTATTAACATATCCCTTACAGCTGCATCTGCATGTTAAAATCTCATACTCTTTTCCATGAAAAAAACTTTTTTTTCGGTCCACACAATATTAACACGATATTCATCATATTCATCTGATAGAATCCCGTTTATATATGCAAAATTTTTACCTTCTCTTTCGTTAAACATACTTTTATCTGTTATTTTTAATTTTTTTTCCAGATATTTTTCTGTTGTGTTCCATAATTCCGGCTTTATCCGTCCTTTAAATAATTTATCTATATCCCTTTTCTGCATCATGCCTCCCTGTGCATCTTTATGTTGTCCTCTTTTATATATTTTTTTTGTTGATTTTCTTCTCTCCATTAAGAGTATATCTCTTTAAAAAATCTTTTTTGATTTCTAAAAATTCTTCTATATCATTAAAAAACTGGTATAAAACAGCTCTGTTTTCAAACTCTCCTCTGCTTTGTGGAAGAGGCATTTTTTTAAATGTTTCTTTTATTTTTTCCAAATCAGTAAGTGCTTTTTTATATATGAAGTCAACTCCGATTGAATCAGATACTTCTCTTGTAAAGTCAGAAACTATATATGTATGCTCACTGCTCAGATAAAATCTGTAAAAATGTTTTCTCATTCTCAAAAGAACTTTGTACTGCTCTTTTTTCATGTTAAAAAGCTCTATATAATATCTTGACCCATAAAACAAAGCGTTGTTGTAATCTTTAAATACCAAATCTCTTCCAAGTTCCAATGTTTTTTCCAATTCTTTAAAAGTCTGTTCCTCATCAATAAAAACAGCCCCAGTAATAAGCCCTTCTCCCATATAATTTAAAATTTTCTTCATAAGCTTGTTTACTTCTTTGTGAGTGTTCTCAAGATTTTTTGTCACATCCGGCATATAAAGATTTAAAATTATTGCTGTAGCTGCTCCAAGCACAAGTATATAAATCTCATTAGAAAGAATTTTAAATGAGATATTTTTTTCAGCAAGAATATGTGTTGCCAAAACAACTGTTGCAAGAAAGCCCTGAAACAGATTAAACTTCAGGCACACAGGCATAAAAATAAGAATAAATATTCCAAAAACAAATGGAGTATATCCAAACAATTGGAAAAATATTACTGCTATGAAAAGTCCCACAACTGATGCAATAAATCTTTCCAAAGCTATTTTAAAAGACTCTTTTTTGGTTGCCTGTATACTTATTATGGTTACTATACCTGCTGTTGCTCCGTATTTTATTCCCAAAACATCTGCAATATATATTGCAAGAAAAGTTCCCAATGCTGTTTTTATAATTCTATGGTCAATGTATTTCAATAAAATTTCCTCCTTCAATATTTCCTCCTTATATTATAGTATATTTTATGTATTTTTCAAATAAATTGGAAAATCTTCATTTTTGTGATACAATTATATCAATACAACAAATCATAACTAATTGCAACTAAAGGAGGAATAATTATGAATAAAATATTAAATGTTTTACTGCATGTTGATGAAGAAGATAGATGGGCTATTGCGTGCAAGAATGCTGAAACTCTTATCAGAATGGCTGAAATAGGAAATTATACTCTAAACCTTGAAATATCTGCAAACTCTTTTGCTGTAAAAAATCTTGTTGATGGCAACTTCGATTCTGTTTCAAAATTAAAAGAGACATTAAGTGTTTTAGTTGAAAATGGAGTAAAAATTTACTGCTGTATGGAATCTATGAAGTTCTTAGAAATAGAATCTTCTATGCTTATGTCTTTTGTTGAGCCTGTTCCTTCAGGAGTTTTCCATATTGCTCTTAGACACCAGGATGGATACGCTTATATTAAGCCGTAAAAAAATTATTGACTTTTTAAAAAAATTAATATATACTTATCCAGTATGTAAATTAAAAAAATCCTGATTATTTCAGGTAGATGTTCTACACAGATTAACCATCTATAAAAAACTAGGCTAAAATTTAAAATAATTTTATGTTGTTTTATTTGAGGCAGAGTTTTTCTCTGCCTTTTTTATTTAAACAATAAATTAAGAGTTATAATATAAGAATAAAATTCTCTTCGTAAAAATATCAGCAGATTTA
>UQOH01000088.1 GCA_900542625.1 uncultured Fusobacterium sp. | reverse complement strand
AAAGAATAAGGGACAGAATAAACGAGGTATGCTGTCCCATTCTTTTTAAAGGTGAAAGCAGGAGAAAATCCCCTGCTGATAAATTTGCAGAATTATTTTGCTGTTAATGCAGCCATAGTGATATAGTTATAAGGCTGGTTAAAATGCGGAAGGAATAAAATATCTAAAAGTTTTAATTTATCGATAGTAACTCCCTCTTGAACAGCAAGTGAGAACATATGTATTCCCATAGAGATATCCTCTTTTGACGCCATTTGAGCACCAAGAACTTTTCTTGTATCCATATCATAAACTATTCTGATTTTTACAGGATTGTTTTTCTTAATAAATGCAGGTTTTTGTAAATCAGCGTAATCTGTTGCTGCAGCATTTATTCCCAGTGCTTTTGCTTTGTGAAGAGTAAGCCCTGTTGAAACCATGTTAAGCCCGTATATAGCAATTCCGTTTGACCCCTGCACACCAAGAGATTCAATTTCTGTTCCGCAGATATTGTTTGCTGCAACAATTCCTGAACGCACTGCATTTGTTGCAAGAGCTATATAATTTGTATCGTGAATAGAGTTATCATAAACAGTAGCACAGTCACCAATAGCATAAACATCTTTTATGCTTGTTTCCTGTTTTAAGTTTACTTTGTATGCACCGTTTTTAAATAACTCAAGTTTATCTTTTCCAAGAGAGTTGTTTGGTCTGAATCCTATTGCAAGAATAACCATGTCAGAAGGATAAACTCCTTTGTCAGTAACAACAGCCTCAACTTTAGTATCTCCTTTTATCTCTAACACTTTCTGTCCGAACTGAAGATTTATATTGTGAGAAGCAAGGTTTTCTTTCATCATATCTGTAAATTCTTTATCGTAATAGTTTGGAAGGCATGTATCAGCAAAATCTATAAGAGTTACTTTTTTTCCGTGACGTTCAAATGCTTCAGCAAGTTCAACCCCGATATATCCTGCTCCTACAACAGTTATCTTTTTTATATCTTTATTTTTTAATTTTTCAATTACACTTGCAGCATCTTGATATAGTTTTACAAACTGCACATTTTCAAGATCTTTTCCCGGAATATTCGGCACGATTGGAAGAGAACCTGTTGCAAGTAAAAGTTTATCATAATTTTCTGCTATCTCTTTTCCTTCTTTTGTTTTGGCGTAAACTATTTTTTTATCAAAATCTATTCTTTCAACTCCTGTTTCCATATGGATAACAGCACCTTTAGCCTCAAGTTTTTCTTTAGAAGAATAAAATAATCCTTCAGGTCCGTCTATCTGATTTCCTATCCATAAAGCCATTCCGCATCCTAAGAAACTTATATTAGAGTTTTGGTCAAAAACAACTACCTCATTCCCTTTATAGTTATCTAAAATTGTATTTATAGCCGCTGTTCCTGCATGGTTTGCTCCCACTACTGCTATTTTACTCATATCTTGTTACCTCCTTAAAATATTTAAAAATATATTCGCATTTCAATTATATACAAAAATAGTATTTAATGCAATATATTTTATTTTTTTAAATTTTTTAAAAAAAATGTTGACAAATTAAAATAATAGGTGTACTATTGCTACATAAAAATTAAAACAAAAAACAAATTTAAGAAAAAGGAGGCTCACCATGTTACATACATTAAAAATGAGGAACAGGAAATTTAATACAACTTCATATGTTATCTTTTTTAATGAATCTGACAGAGGTGCGGCTTATTATTTAAAAGATAAATTTTTCAAGTAGAAATATGCAGTTTTATTTTGTTTCCTATGTATTAGACGTATGAAAGCTGTATATTTATTTAAAAATTTATCAGCTTTTATCTCATATTTTTTATTATACTCAGAATAAGTGTAATTTAAACAGATTAACATTAAAAAAAAGTTAATCTGTTTTTTTTATACAAAAATTTATTAAACTGTTTACAATTTTATTTTTTTTAAAAAATTTAAGGAGGAAAGATTATGAAAAAATTTATGTTGAAAGTGGTTATGCTGCTTATGGTAGTGTTTGGTGCTGTTGGTGCTTATGCAAAGGATAATTCAAATGTTCTTTATGTTGGAACAAATGCAGAGTTTCAGCCTTTTGAGTATTTGGAAAACGGAAAAATAGTTGGATTTGACGTGGAACTTATGGAGGCTCTTGCAGCTCAAATGGGAAAAACAGTAGAGTGGAAAAACATCTCTTTTGACGGACTTTTACCAGCTCTTCAATCTAAAAAATTAGATGTTATTATAGCAGGAATGAGTGCTACTGAGGACAGAAAGAAATTTGTTAACTTCTCTGAATCATATTATGTATCAAATCAAATGATATTAGTAAACAAAGCTAAACCGGCTGTTGAATCTTTTGATAAATTAGCAGGACATGATGTTGGAGTTGTTCTTGGATATACTGGAGATATTGCAGTAAGTGAAATTGAAGGAGTTAAAGTTCACAGATATAACGGAACAGGTGAAGCAATCATGGCTCTTAAAGCAGGAAAAGTTGATGCAGTTGTTCTTGATTCAGAACCAGCTAAAAACTATGCTAAACAAAATCCTGAATTAGGATTAATCAATACTGATGTAGCAAAAGAAGAATATGCAATTGCTGTTGGAAAAGACAACAAAGCTCTTGCAGATGAAATCAACAAATCTCTTAAAGTATTAAAAGACAATGGAACTTATGACAAATTAATGAAAAAATATTTTGTACAAGAATAAATGTTAGATTAAGAATAGAATTCTATTCTTAATCACAATCTATGTAAAAAGGAATAGGAGGAATAAATAATGAAAGAAAAAGTTGTTTTAGCATATTCAGGAGGGCTTGATACTTCAGTTATCATACCTTGGTTACAGGAAAATTATAATTTTGATGTTGTAGCAGTGGCAGTTGATGTAGGACAGAAAGATGATTTCAAAGCAGTTGAAGAAAAAGCTTATCAGATAGGAGCTGCTAAATTCTATGCAGTTGACAAAAAAGCTGAACTTGTGGACGAATATATTTTCCCTATGATAAAATCAGGAGCAAAATATGAAAATACATATCTTTTAGGAACTTCAATAGCAAGACCTGTAATAGCAAAAGCTCTTGTTGAAATAGCTGAACTTGAAGGAGCAAAATATATAGTGCATGGAGCAACAGGAAAAGGAAACGACCAAGTAAGATTTGAGCTTGGAATAAAAGCTCTTGCACCAAATATGAAAATTATCGCTCCATGGCGTATCTGGGATATTAAATCTCGTTCTCAGGAAATAGCTTACTTAAAATCACATGGAATTGAACTTCCATTTAAAGAAACTGTTACATACAGCAGAGATGAAAATTTATTCCATATAAGCCACGAAGGACAGGAGCTTGAAAGCCCAAGCAACTCACCTGATTATGACAACGTTCTTCAATGGGTTCTTCCTTTAGAAAAAGCTTCTGATACACCTGAATGTATTTCTATTGAGTTTGTAAAAGGTGTTCCTGTAAAATTAAACGGAGAGGCTCTTGATGGTGTAACTCTTATCAATAAATTAAATGAGATTGGAGCAAAGCATGGTGTGGGTGTTATAGATCTTGTTGAAAACCGTCTTGTTGGAATGAAATCTCGTGGAGTATATGAAACTCCGGGAGGAACAATTTTATACTTTGCTCATGAAGAATTAGAAAGATTATGTGTTGACAGAGATTCTTTACAGGCAAAAATGAAATTATCTCATGATATGGCAAAATTAATCTATAACGGACAATGGTTTACAAAATACAGAAAAGCTCTTTCTGCTTTTGTTGATGAAACTCAGGAATTTGTAACAGGAACTGTAAACTTAAAACTTTACAAAGGAAATATAATTTTAAACGGAATGGAATCTGAATATTCATTATATTCTGAAGACTTCTCTACATTTGAAGAGGACACAGTATATAACCAAAAAGATGCTGAAGGATTTATAAATCTTTTCGGACTTCCTATTAAAATAGAGGCATTATTAAGAAATAAAAAATAACAATATTAACGAAATTTTTTAAATAAGAATAAAATTTTCGCTATTAAAAATATCAGTGTAATTTATGCAGCGAAACAGAATACAGAAAACTTGACTGTTTGAGTGAAACGAGTTTCAAGTTTTCATTCTGTGAGCAATATAAATCTACTGATATTTTTTTTAGAAAATTTTATTCTTATTTATAACTTTATAATCCTGAATATGTGCTTTTATTTGCTGTATTTTCAATAATTTCAAGAACTTTTCTTGAAACAGAAAGAGAATTTACAGAAGATTCTGTTTTTCCCTCTTCAATAAGAGAGATAAATTCCTGTGCCTCATATATCATATCATTTTCAGCAGGAACAACCCCTATCTCTTCCTCTTCTCCATTTCTATAAACTATTTTTACCTTATTCATCATAGAAATCTTATCTATTAATATAGAACCTAACTCTCCCTGTATCTCTGACGGGTTCTGGCTCTCTGTAATTTTTGAATAAAATACAGATGCAATTTTATCAGGATATTTCAGTATAATATTTCCAAGTCCGTCAGCTCCGCTGCTTACAGCATAGTTCATTCCAAAATATTCTTCCGGTCTGCCAAACATAGCTGTAACAACATACAGAGGATAAACTCCTATATCATAAAGAGCTCCTCCTGCAAGTTTCGGGTCAAAAATATTTGTCAGTTCTCCATTTTTCAGATTATCATATCTTGATGAATACTGACAGTATTCAGCTTTAATCCCTCTGACTGCTCCTATTTTATGAAGATTATCTTTTATAATTTTGAAATTAGGATTTAATGTAGGACGCATTGCCTCCATTAAAAGAACATTGTTTTCTTTTGCTGTTTCTATCATTTTATCAAGTTCTTCCACAGATGCTGCTATGGATTTTTCACATAAAACATGCTTTTTGTGCTCCATAACTTTAACAGCTTGTGAGGCATGTGCCCCGTTTGGAGAGGCTATATACACTGCATCTACAACTCCGCTTTCAAGCATTTCATCAAGAGAAGTAAAAATGTTTTCTATTCCATGTTTCTCTGCAAACTCTTTTCCTTTTTCATATGTTCTTGAATAGATAGATGTTATCATACATCCTTCTGTTTTCTTTAGAGCATCTGCAAATTTATCACTTATTTTTCCTGTACCTATAAAACCAAATCTTACCATTTTATCTTTTTCCTCCCCATGTTTATATATGTAGTATTATAACATAAAAATATTATTTTTTCATTGACATGGAGTATACTCTAAGGTATATAATCTGGTTTAAAAAAGAACCCTTATTTTTTATTAAAAATTATTGTATAATATTCTGGAAAAGCTTTAGGGAGGAAAATTTATGTATAAAATTGTAAGAAAAAAATGGCTCAGCGAAAAAATATGTCTTATGGATGTTGAGGCAAAAACACTTGCTCAATCAGCAAAACCGGGACAATTCTTAATAGTAAAAACAGATGAACACGGGGAGAGAATACCTCTTACTATATGTGATTATGACAGAGAAAGAGGAACAGTAACTATCGTTTTCTTTGTAATAGGAAAAAGTACAGAGAATATGGGAAAACTTAATGAAGGGGATTTCTTCCAAGATGTTGCAGGTCCTCTTGGACAGGAAAGTGAGTTTCTGCATGAAGATTTAGAAGAACTTAAAAAGAAAAATATTCTTTTTGTTGCAGGAGGAGTGGGAACAGCTCCTGTTTATCCGCAGGTAAAATGGATGAAAGAGAACGGTATAAAAGCAGATGTTATTATTGGTGCAAAAACAAAGAATATTTTAATTCTTGAAGAAGAGATGAAAGCTGTTGCTGAAAATCTTTATATTGCTACTGATGACGGTTCTTATGGTTTTCATGGAATGGTAACAGGGCTTATAGATGAGCTTATTAAAAATCAGAACAAACATTACGACCATGTTGTTGCAATCGGTCCTATGATTATGATGAAATTTGTATGTTTAAAAACAAAAGAATACAACATTCCTACTACTGTAAGTTTAAATCCTCTTATGGTTGACGGAACAGGAATGTGCGGAGCATGCCGTGTTACAATAGGAGATAAAGTTAAATTTGCCTGTGTTGACGGTCCTGAATTTGACGGACATCAGGTTAATTTTGATGAGGCAATGAGAAGACAGGCAATGTATAAAACAGAAGAGGGAAGAGCTCTTCTTGAAAAACAAGACGGAGATACACACCATGCTGCAGGGTGTCAGTGCTGTAATCATCATTCAGAAAATTCTGAAATAAATATAGAAAAAGGAAAAAGAGTTCCTGTAAGAGAGCAGGACCCAAAAGTGAGAGCGACAAATTTTGAAGAGGTAACATTCGGATATACATTGGAAGAGGCACAAAGAGAGGCTGAAAGATGTCTTAACTGCAAAAATCCTCTTTGTATGAAAGGGTGCCCTGTATCAATAGATATTCCTGCATTTATCCAGCAGATAAAATTAGGAAATATTGCAGAGGCAGGAAAGATACTTACAAAATATACTTCTCTTCCTGCTGTGTGCGGAAGAGTATGCCCGCAGGAAACTCAATGTGAGGGAAAATGTATTTTAGGAATTAAAGGAGAGGCTGTTGCAATAGGAAAGCTTGAGAAATTTGTGGGAGATTATCTTCTTGAGCATGCTGTTGAGATTGAACTTCCTGAAAAAAATAATCATAAAGTGGCTGTTATAGGAAGCGGACCTGCAGGACTTACTGCTGCCGGAGATCTTGCAAAAATGGGATACAATGTAACAGTTTTTGAGGCTCTTCACAAAACAGGAGGAGTTCTTACTTACGGAATACCTGAATTCAGACTTCCAAAAGATAAAGTTGTACAGAAAGAGATTGAAAATATAAAAAAACTTGGAGTTAATTTTGTTACAAATGAAATTATCGGGAAAACAGCAACAGTAGATGACCTTCTTGAAAAAGAGGGGTTTGAGGCTGTATTCATAGGAAGCGGAGCAGGACTTCCTAAATTTATGGGTATTCCCGGAGAAAACCTTAACGGCGTTTTCTCAGCAAATGAGTTTCTTACAAGGGTAAATCTTATGAAAGCATATCTTGAAGATTATCAGACACCTGTAAAAGCAGGTAAAAAAGTTGCTGTTATCGGCGGAGGAAACGTTGCTATGGATGCTGTAAGAACAGCCAAAAGACTTGGAGCAGAGGCTCACATTGTTTACAGAAGAAGTGAAAAAGATTTCCCTGCAAGACTTGAAGAGGTACATCATGCAAAAGAAGAGGGAATTATAATTGATGCTCTTACTCTTCCAAAAGAGATTCTTGGAGATGAAAAGGGAAATGTAATCGGTATGAGATGTATTCACACAAAACTTGGAGAGCCTGATGCATCTGGAAGAGCATCTTTTATAGAAATTCCTGATTCTGAGTTTATTATGGAAGTTGACACTGTAATTATGGCTCTTGGAACAGCTCCAAATCCTCTTATCTCATCTACAACAAAAGGACTTGATATAAACAAATGGAAATGTCTTGTGGCTGATGAAGAGGGACAGACAACAAAAGAGGGAGTATTTGCAGGAGGAGATACTGTTTCCGGTGCTGCAACAGTAATTCTTGCTATGGGAGCAGGGAAAAAAGCTGCCGCTGCCATTGATAAATATATAAAAAAGAAAAACAGTAAAAAAAAATAAAAAGAAAATAAAAAATAGCGCGATTGTCCATCGCGCTTTTCTTTTGTATAATATATTTAT
>UQOH01000087.1 GCA_900542625.1 uncultured Fusobacterium sp. | reverse complement strand
AGTTATGAGAATTGTACAGCAAAGGGAAATGTGTCTGGTCAATGGAGCGTTGGCGGATTTGCCGGAATATTATTTTGGGAAAGTTGCTATTTTAGAAATGACTTATCTTGCTTTTCATTCAAGTTCTAGATTTAAAAAAATAAATTTATTAAAAAGAAACTTAGTTTTATTTCTAATTTTTACAGGAATACAATGGCTTGATATTACACAGTATTTTTCTATGTTAGACTATAAATCAACAGGAGAAATTTCTTTTGATTTAAAAAATATTTCAGAATTAATGCAGGCAGAACGTGTTCTTGATTTAATAGGATTTCTGTTTTTTATTCTATTTTTTATATTTTCCATTACGCTCCTTTTAATTTTCTTTGATCAGGAAAGAACTAAACGTTTATACTTAAAAGAAAAAAAGATGAATAAAACGTTAGCTGATTTAAAAATACAAGAAATTGAAAACAGATACTTAAAAGAAATACAGTATCTTGTACATGATTTAAAAACTCCATTATTTTCAATAGGTACTCTTATAGAAATTCTTGATATGCAGGAAGAAAATGAGAAGGTAAAAGATTATTATCAAAGAATAGAAAAATCTTTAGAACGTTGTAACATAATGATTTCTGAAATTTTAAGAGATACTCATAAAAATGCAATTGAAATAGATAAAGTTTTTACATTTATTTTATCTTATCTTTCTACACATAAATGTATAAATTATATTAGTTATGAGAATTTTTGTAAAAATAAAAAAGTAAAAGTTAATAAAATAGTATTTTCAAGAGCTATAACAAATCTTATCATTAATTCTTATGAAGCTTTTGATAGTGAAAAACCTGAAAATAAAATTTCGCTGACAATAAAAAATTATAAAAAGTTAATATTGATAAAAATAGAAGATAATGGAAAAGGAATATCAGAAAAAGATCTTAAAAATATTTTTATCAAAGGGTTTTCTACAAAAAAATCCAGTGGAGTTGGACTTAATTTTGTAAAAACAGTTATGGAAGAACATAATTGTAAAATATGTATTACTAATAAAAAAACAATTGGAGCTGGAGCATATATAATTATGCAGAGGGAGGTTTTGACAGATGAAAAATAAAATTTTAATTATAGATGATTCCAAAGAAATATTATTTGCTGTTTCAGAATTTTTTTTAATGAAAGATTGGGAAGTATACACTGCTCTTGCAGTAGAAGAGGCATTAAAAATAGTTACTGTGAATAAACCTGATATTATTATAATTGATTACCACATGCCTTATATAAATGGTGTAACAGGAGTTAAGCTTATCAGACAGCTTGATGAAAATGTTCCAATTATTGCATTAACTATTGAAGGCGTTGAGAATATCGCAGAAGAATTTTTTGCTACAGGAGCTAATGATTTTGCAATTAAACCAATTAAAGTACTTGATTTATATTCAAGAGTCAATGTTCATCTAAATAAAAAAAGGTACACAAAAGAAATTTTAGATTCTGTTCCAGAAATAAAAAAAGAAAAATACGGAGATTATAAAAAAGGAATAAATACAAATACCATTTCTTTAATAGAAGAAAAGATGCTTTTATTAAATGGATATAGTACAATCGAAGAAATTTCAGAAATTACAGGATTAGCGGCTCAAACAGTAAATAAGTATATGAATCATTTAGTGGAAATTAAACTGGTTGATTTAAAAATAAATTATCAAAAAATAGGAAGACCGAGAAATAGCTATTGTTGGATTAAAAAATAAAAAAAGAACTGCTGTTAAGTGACTTGCAGCAGCTTTTTTAATATTTATTTTCCAAAATATTCTTTCAGCATTTTTATCTCTTTTATAAGACTTCTATGCTCTATTTTCTTTACATCATCTTTAAATATTTTAAAGAAAAACTGAATTATATATCCTGCTCCCAAAGAAAATGCTGCAGTACCTATTCCTACTTTTCCTCCAAGAAAATATCCTGTTGTCAAAGCAAAAACTTCCATGCATAATCTGATAGTTCCCATAGGTAGTCCTGTCATTTTTGTGAAAACAACCATAAGCCCGTCTCTTGGACCACAGCCGCATCCTCCTGAAATATACATATAACTTCCAAGAGCAAAAACCGTAATTCCTGCTGCAAAAAGCATAATCTGCTTTAAAATTGTATCTCCCCATGGAAGAAAATCCAAATACATAAAAATATCCACGAACGTTCCCACAAGAGCTACATTTATAACAGTTCCGCTTCCTATGGGCTGTTTAAAATATATCCCTATTAAAACAACAACAAGCCCTACCAAAATATTTGCCTGTCCTAAAGTAATTCCCGTTTGTTTGTTAAGCCCCTGATTAAGCACGTCCCATGGAGAAAGCCCGAGATCGGCATTCAGTATCAAAACTATTCCAAGAGCACATATAATAACCCCTGTTGTTACTTTAATATATCTTAAAATTTCTTTTTTCACTTTTTCCTCCTAAATAATTATCATGTACTAAATTGTATTATATCAGAAATTTAGATTTATTTTAACCTATTATAAAATAAAGTTTCATTTTTGTTCTCAGTTTATGTTATAATCAATATTGAAATAAAGATTTATAAAATTTATTTTTAAACGGGGTAATTTCATATGAAAAAAAATGTACATATGGAGCTGTTTCTTATATTTCTCAAAATAGGTGCTTTTACAATAGGAGGAGGATATGCAATGGTTCCTCTTATAAAAGAAGCTCTGGTTGAAAAGAAAAAATGGCTTAGTGATGAAGAATTTGTAGACAGTCTTGCTGTGGCTCAGTCTGCTCCGGGAGTTCTTGCTGTGAATACGGCAATTATGACAGGAGAAAAAGTAGCGGGAAAAATGGGTATGTTCAGTGCGTCTTTTGGAGCTGTTCTTCCCTCTTTTTTAATGATTCTGGCTCTTGCAACTTTTATGTCATCTGTAAAAGATTCAAAAATATTTATATCTTTTTTTAACGGACTTAAGCCTGTAACAGTTGCTCTTATTTTTATTTCTGTTATAAAAATGGCAAAAAGTGCGAAAATAAATATAAAGACGGGAATTATCCCTCTTGTGATAGGATTTTTAGTGGCTTATACTCCCATTTCCCCTATTGCTGTTATAATAGGCGCAATGGTTTTGGGAAACTTTTATTTTAAATGGAAGGATGATAAAAAATGTTAATCTATCTTCAGCTTTTCTGTACATTTTTTAAAATAGGATTATTCAGTTTTGGAGGAGGATATGCAGTTCTTTCTTTAATTCAGAAAGATGTTGTTGAGAATTTCCAATGGATAACAACAGGTGAATTTACAGAAATTGTTGCTCTTTCTCAGGTAACTCCCGGACCTATTGCTATAAATTCAGCTACATATATCGGATATAAAGTTACAGGGAGTGCTTTAGGTTCTTTTTTCACAACAGTAGGAGTTGTCTGTCCCTCATTTATTTTATTGTCAATTATAGTAATGTTTCTGCATAAGTTCAGAAGTTCTTTAATTGTAGACAGAGCATTCAGAGCTCTTCGTCCGGCTGTCTTAGGGCTTATTCTTGCAGCAGGATTGTCTCTGCTGAAACCTGAAAATTTTATAGACTACAAAAGCTATATAATTTTTGCAGTATCAATAGTTCTTTCACTAAAATGGAATATTGGAATTATTCCCCTTATTATCGGTTCAGGTATTCTTGGGATAGTTCTTTATAGATAAAAATTTAATTAAGGTCAGGGGTGATATTAAAATGGAAATGTTTAAAACAGAAGGTGTATGTGCAAGAGGGATTCAGCTTGAAGTTCAAAACGGAGTTATTAAAGATATTAAATTTATAGGAGGATGCAGCGGAAATACTCAGGGGATTGCATGTCTTGCAATAGGAATGAATGTTAACGAAGTTAAGAGAAAGCTTAGAGGAATTAAATGCGGAGCTAAATCGACTTCTTGTCCTGATCAGCTGGCTCAAATATTAGAAAATAACTTCTAGTTTATAAAAAATAGATTGCAAGAGTCGTAAAAATATGTTATAAAGAGTATGGCAATACATATAAATATAACTGCGAGGAGGATTAAATGACTAAAAAAGAATTTGTTAACCTTTATTTTGAAAAAGGTGGATTTGAAACTAAAGTTGATGCAGAGAAAAAAGCTATGGCTTTCTTAGCTGCTGTTGAAGAAGCATTATTAAATGGTGAAGATGTTGCTTTCACTGGTTGGGGAAAATTTGAAGTTGTAGAAAGAGCTGCAAGAGTATGCAAAAACCCTAAAACAGGAGAGGCTGTAAATGTTGATGCTAAAAAAGTTATCAAATTTAAAGCTGGAAAAACTTTAGAAGAAAATATCAACAAATAATTATAAAAGGGAACTGTCTAAAAAAATAGTTCCCTTTTTTAATAATTTCTTATTCTTCTATTGCTGTTTTTTCAGTTGAAATTAAAATTTCTTTTTGATTATCCAGATCCTGAATTCTTTTTCTGCTTATCCCTTCAAAGTCTGCTCCCTCTTCCACAACCAGTTTGTTATTAAGAATTTCTCCTTTAACAATAGACTTTGCTATAAGCTCTACATAATCTGCATTTATATTTCCTGTAAATGCTCCGCTGATTATAATTTTTTCAGCAATAATATTTCCTTCCATCTGCCCTCTTTCACCTATTGTTACTATTGCATCAGAATTGATATTTCCTTTTACAAGACCATCAATATGAAGATTTGATGTTGTTTCTATATCACCTAGAAAAGTTGTTCCTCTGGCTATTGTTGTCATTCCTTTTGTTGAAAAACCTGAATTTGATGATTTATTGTTTCTGCTAAAAATTGCCATTTTACTCCTTTCTCATTGCTGAAAAGACTTTCATAATTTTCTAAATTCCAGCTTACAAAATTTTTAGGATTTAATTTTTTTCCTAAATAATGCACTTCATAATGAAGATGCGGGCCGCTGCTTCTTCCTGTATTTCCGGTATTTCCAATTTTCTGACCTTTTTTTACAAAGTCTCCGACTTTTACATCTATTTTGCTCAGATGGGCATAGTAAGTTTTAAAGCCGTAATTGTGAGAAATAATTATTAAGTTTCCGAAACCTCCTGTATTAAACCCGGCAAACTCTATAACTCCGTCACTTGGAGCTATAATTCCTGTTCCTATTTCTGCTCTGTAATCAAGCCCGTAATGAAATAGTTTTTTCTCAAGTGTAGGATGGTTTCTCTCTCCGAATCCGCTTGTATAGCCTTTAAATACTTGGATTGGATCTCCATTTGGAATAACCTGAAGAAAAAATTTTTTCTCTTTTAAATCCATTTGAAGAATTTCAAGTTTTTCTGCAGATGTCAGAGTTTCTTCAACAGGGTGATTTGTGTCGCTTATAAGTTCTTCAATTTTAACAATTTTTTCATTTATATTTTCAAATTGTTTTTTAGAATCTTCCAAATCATTATATAAAAGAGCATTCTCATCTGCAAGCCTGTTGTATTCAGCTGCTTTCTCTTTTATAAGTCTGTTGTATTCTCTCATTTTTACATTGAAGAAAACGGTTGAGGCTGTAAGGACTGCAAATCCTCCAAAGGTTAATAACAGAAAAATTATGATATAATTTTTAATTATCTTATTGATTGAGAAGCATCTCATTCCCTTGATATCTGTTATTGAGATATAATATTTATTTTTCAACTGGTTTCCTCCATAAAAGCGATACATAAAAAATAACAAATAAAAAAAACACTATTTAGATTTTAATAAATTATTTTTTTCATGTCAATAAATAAAATCATTTTCTTTGTAATTATTTTGTCATTTTTTTTGACTTTTCCTCGCAAGCCTCCATAGCTTTTAAAACAGCGTTTCTGAAACCATACTCTTCTAAAGCTGCTACTCCTTCAATCGTTGTTCCTCCGGGAGAACATACCATATCTTTTAAAGCTCCGGGATGCATTCCTGTTTCAAGAACCATTTTTGCACTTCCAAGTACAGCCTGTGCTGCAAATTTATATGCTTTGTCCCTTGCCATTCCTCCCATAACTGCTCCGTCTGCCATTGCCTCTATCATCATGTACACATAAGCCGGTGAAGATCCGCTTACAGAACCAACTGTATCAATCAATTTTTCTTCAACAATTTCAGCTTTTCCAAAACTGTTTAAAATTTCCATAACTTCTTTAAGCTCTTCATCGTTTATAAACTCGTTTGGAACAACAGCTGTCATCCCCTCTCCAACCATTGCAGGAGTGTTAGGCATAGTTCTTATCACTTTCATATCTTTTCCCAGCATCTCTTTCATATTTCCAAGAGTGATTCCTGCTGCTATTGTTACTATAATTGTTTCAGGTTTTATATAATCTTTGATTTCCTCAATAACTAATCCATAAAAATGAGGCTTTACTGCCAAAACAAGTATATCAGCCATTGATGCTGTTAATATATTTGAATTTGAAGTTTTCATTCCAAACTTTTTATATGCTTTTTTTAAATTGTCTGCTGAAATATCAGAAAAAATTACATTTTCAGGTTTTACCATACCAGATGATATAATTCCTCCTGCCATAGCTTGTCCCATATTTCCTGCACCGATAAATCCTATTACTTTTTCCATTTTATGCTCCTTTTTATTTTTATTTTTTCCTGACTATTCTATTGTATCATATTTTTTGTGAAAATATATTTGTTACTCACAAATAAATAGGCTATAATTTTTATAAGGAGGTGTATTTTAAATGAGTATAAAAATAACAATAATGATAGAAAATAAGGACGGATGCTGTGACCTGCATGGAGAGTTCGGGCTTTCTATGCTTATAGAAGATGAAGACATAAAATTTATTTTTGATACAGGAAAAACCGGAAAGTTTGTGGAAAATGCAGAAAAAATGGGGATAGACTTAAAAGATATTAAACATATGGTTTTGAGCCACAGCCATTTTGACCATACAGGAGGAGTGAGAACTTTTATAGAAAAATGTTCTTCAGATTTTACTCTTCATATAAGCAGAACTTTTTTTGAAGAAAAGCATAAGATAACTGACCTTATCCATGAATTTCTTGGAAATAATTTTGATGAAAAGTATATAGATAATTCAGGAGTAAAAGTTCATTATATTGACAGTGATGAATATAAACTTTCAAAAAATATAACTCTTTATACAAACTTTAAATCTATGAATGATTTTGAAACTCCTGTACGTTACTATTTCAGAAAAATATATGATGATTATATTTTGGATAATATGGAAGATGAGCTTGTTATTGCTGCTGACACAAAAGAGGGACTTCTGATTATCTGCGGTTGTTCTCATATAGGGATTGCTAATATAGTTGAAAATATCAGAACACGAACAGGAAAGAAAATTTATGGAATTATTGGAGGACTTCACCTGTCAAAATCTGATGAAGAGAGAATGGACAAAGTTCTTGAATACTTTGTTAAAAATGATATTAAATTTTTCGGAGTTTCTCATTGTACAGGAGAAAAATTTATTGAAAAGCTGAAATTGGTTAATGATAATTTTGTTTATAACAATACGGGAAATAGGATAATAATAGAATAGAACTATAAATAAAGAGCTGCAGCAATGTGCAGCTCCTATTTATCTTAAATTATCACACAAACAATCATCTAACAGCCTGCTTGATTTAAATTTTACATGGATTCTTCCTTTTTTTATGGGTAATATCTCTTCAGGATTTTTAGGATTGTTTATCCATGTTCTTTTTGTCTGTCTTATTTCAAAACTTCCAAACTTTCTGAATATTACTTTCCTGTCCTGCTTTAAAGCTGAGGACAGAGAAAATAGAA
>UQOH01000086.1 GCA_900542625.1 uncultured Fusobacterium sp. | reverse complement strand
TTTTATTCCCGCCTAAAGAAGTTCCAATAGGAATAATAACCTCTATAATAGGAGGTCCGTTCTTTTTATTTATGATAAATGGAAACAGATTTTCTTTTGGAGGTGGGAATAAATAATGCTTACAGTAAAAAATTTAGAATTTTCACTTGGAAAGAAAAAAATATTAAATGGTGTATCTTTTGAAGTTCCAAAAGGAAAATTTGTTGGAATAATAGGTCCTAACGGAGCAGGAAAATCCACTCTTTTGAAAAATATTTATGGTGTTCATGATTTTTCAAAAGGAGAGGTGTTTCTTAACGGGCAGTCTATAAAAAAGATGAGCGGAAAAGAGAGAGCACAGAGAATAGCTGCTCTTTCACAGGAAGAGGACCATCAATTTGATTTTTCTGTTGAAAAAATAGTTGAAATGGGAAGATATCCCTATAAAAAATTCTTTGAAGAGTATTCAGATGAAGATAAAATGATTGTTCATGAGATGCTTCATAAAACAGGCATGGCAGATTATTCTCACAGAGATTTTAATACTCTTTCAGGAGGAGAAAAGCAGAGAGTTTTGATTTCAAGAGCTTTGGCACAGAAAACAGATTTCCTTATTCTTGATGAGCCGACAAATCATCTTGATATAGGGTATCAGCTTCAGATAATAGATTTGATAAAGCATTTGGGCATAACAGTTCTGGCTGCTCTTCATGATTTAAATATAGCTGCAATATTTTGTGATTATATTTTTGTAATGAAAGATGGAAAGATTGCAGGAGAGGGAACGCCTGAGGAGGTTCTTGTGCCGGAACTTTTAAAAGATATTTTCGGAATAGAGTGTTATGTGGGAAAAAATCCTATTAACAGCAAAGTGCAGATATCTTATATGACAAGTCATCACCATGTTGACGGAATAGGAAGTGACCACTATCACGCTGATGGTTTTACAGGAATACATACACATGTTATAGAAAAATAAAAAAAGGGCAGGAGCTCTTTTTTTTATGGTGATTTTTTTTTATGAATAATGTATAATATAACTTGAGAAAGACTGATTAAGGAGGGAGAAAAATGAAAGAAACATTTACACATCTGCATTTACATACAGAGTACAGCCTCCTTGACGGAGTTGGAAAAATAGATGATTATCTAAAAAAAGCCAAAGAACTTGGCATGAGAAGTATTGCAATAACTGATCATGGAAACATGTTTGGTGCAATAGAAATGTATAAAAAAGCAATAAAAAATGGAATAAAACCAATAATAGGCATAGAGGCATATGTTTCAGAATTTGAGATGGAAAGAAAAGATGGAAGAAACTTCCATTTGGTTCTTCTTGCAAAAAATGAAAAAGGGTATAAAAACCTGATGAAGATAAGTTCTGAGGCATATATCAGAGGATTTTATTATAAGCCGAGAATTGACAAAGAATTTTTGAAAGAGCACAATGAGGGAATTGTATGTCTTTCTGCGTGTATGCAGGGAGAGATTCCAAGAAGAATACTTGACAGAGAATCAAAAGTACAGATAGATGAGGCTGTACATAAATATATAGATATTTTTGGAAAAGAAGATTTTTATATTGAAGTGCAGGGAAACGGAATAGAGGGTCAGAGAGAGCTTAACCAAAAACTTGCTGAACTTGCAAAAGAGCATGGTTTAAAACTGGCAGCAACTAATGATACCCACTATGTAAACAAGGGAGATCACACATTACAAGATGTAATGATATGTATTCAGACAGGAGCAAAACTTTCTGATGAAAAAAGAATGAGAATAGAAACAGAGGAGCTGTATCTGAAAAGCAGAGATGAAATGATAGCATCTCTTGGTGAAGAATATACAGAGGCTGTTGACAACACTGCTGAGATAAGCGGAAAATGCAATCTGAGCATTGATTTTGGTTCGTTTAAATTTCCATATTATCAAGTGCCTACATGTGTAAAATCTATTGAGGAATTTTTAAGAAAACTTGTGTATAAAGGGCTTGAGGACAGATATCCAAGCGGACTTACTGAGAAGATGGTGGAAAGAGTGGAATACGAACTTTCTGTTATCAACAAAATGGGGTATGCAGGATATTTTATTGTTGTGTGGGATTTTATAAATTTTGCCAAATCAAACAGAATACCTATTGGTCCCGGAAGAGGATCAGCAGCAGGAAGTATTGTTGCATATGCTTTAAAAATAACTGATTTAGACCCTATAAAATATAATCTGATTTTTGAAAGATTTTTAAATCCTGAAAGAATTTCCATGCCTGATATTGATATTGATATCTGCCAGGAAAGACGTCAGGAACTTATAGATTATGTAGGGCAGAAATATGGAAATGACAAGGTTGCACAGATTATCACATTTGGAACTCTTAAAGCAAGAGCGGCTATTCGTGATGTAGGACGTGTTCTTGATATACCTCTTTCAAAAATAGACAGAGCTGCAAAGCTGATACCATTCAATTTTTCTATTGAAATGGCACTGAAAAATATCCCTGAGCTGTATAAGCTGTACACAACAGACAAGGATATTGAAAATGTAATAAATATTTCAGCAAGAATTGAAAATAAAATAAGACACACGTCAATTCATGCTGCGGGAATTGTTATCACAAAAGATCCTCTAAGTGAAACTGTGCCTCTTTACTGTGATAAAGATGATGTTGTTTCAACACAATATCAGATGAAAGAGCTTGAAGATTTAGGGCTTTTGAAAATGGACTTTCTTGGTCTTAGAAACCTTACAAATATTCAGAGAGCAGTGGATTATATAGAGGCTGACAAGGGAGAAAAAATAGTTCTTCATGATATACCTCTTAATGTTAAAGAAGTATATGATATGCTTTCAGAGGGTGACAGTCTTGGAGTGTTCCAGCTTGAATCCCGTGGAATAAGACGGATTCTTACAAAACTTAAACCAGACAGATTCGAAGATATTATTGCCCTTCTTGCATTATACAGACCGGGGCCTCTTGGTTCTGGAATGGTTGATAATTTTATCAACTGCAAAAATGGAAGAGAGGAGATAAAATATCCGCACGAATCTTTAAAAGATATTTTAAAAGAAACTTATGGTGTAATTCTGTATCAGGAGCAGGTAATGAAAATAGCCAATGTTATGGCGAACTACTCTCTTGGAGAGGCAGATCTTCTTAGAAGAGCCATGGGTAAAAAGAAAATAGAGATAATGGATGAAAACAGAGAGAAATTTATTTTCCGTTCTGTTGAAAACGGCTACACAGAAGAAAAAGCAACAGAAATTTTCGATTTGATAGATAAATTTGCAGGATATGGATTTAATAAATCCCACTCAGCTGCATATGCTCTTATTGCTTATTGGACAGCATGGCTGAAAAGAATGTATCCTAAACATTATTATGCTGCTCTTATGACATCAGAGATAAGCCATATAGAAAATGTGGCAGTATATGTTGAAGATGCTAAAAAACATGGTGTAAAACTTATGTTTCCTGATATAAACAATGCTGCGTCAAAATTCAAAGTGGCAGATGACGGAGTGGTTTTTGCACTTTCTGCAATAAAAAATGTAGGAGAAAAAGTTGCAGAAGGAATAAAAAAAGAGTATGATAACAACGGCGAATATAAAACTTTTGATGATTTTGTTTTTCGTACTAAACAATACGGCATAAACAAAAAGGCAATAGAGGCTCTTATCTATTCAGGTGCGTTGGACGGGCTTCCGGGAAACAGAAAAGAGAAAATAGAGTCTGTGACAAAGGCTGTTGACTATGCAGCAAAAAGACTTAAAGAGGATGAGATACAGCAGATGAACCTTTTCGGAGGAGCAAAATCTGATGTAACAGGTTTTTCTATGACAAGAACAGAAGATTATACAATGGACGAAAAACTTGAAAAAGAAAAAGAGTTTCTGGGATTTTATTTCAGTGCACATCCTCTTGATAAATATAAAGAGATTTTAGAGGTTTATAAAGCTGATAAGATACAGGATATTTTAGACGAAGGAGAGGACAAAGCTGTAAAAGTTTTTGGTATTCTTCGTGATGTAAAAAAAATAGTAACAAAAAAATCAGGTGAAGTAATGGCTGTATTTGAGCTGGAAGATTATTTCAGCAGAATATCAGGAATTATTTTCCCAAGAGATTTTTCAAGAAATATTACAGCTTTTATTGAAGGAAAAGTAGTTTGCGTATCAGGAAATGTGCAGACAGATTATTTTAACGGAACAGAAAGCAGAAAAATAGCTGTAAGAGATGTTGTTGATGTAGATAATCTTTTTGAGCAGAGAGGATATAAAGTATATATTCTTGTGAAAGATGATGACAGAGGAAAAATTCCAAAACTGAAAAATATAATTCAGTTTTATAAAGGTGAAACACCTCTCAGTCTTGCTGTAAAAACAGATACAGAAAAGAAAGTTGTGAAAACAAATTCATTTGTATCTCCAACAAAAGACTTTATAAAAGATGTAATAAATCTTATGGGAGAAGGAAGCATTATAATAAAATAACAATTGTAATTCATACTTGATACATTTGTTCGATTGTGGTAAAATTATTAAAATGATTAGGAGGTTTCAGTGGAAAAAGATAAGCAATTAATAGATGAACTAATAAGAATTTTAACTGAAAAAGAATTGACAGAGGTCAGCTTTGAAGAAAAAGAGTTCAAGATAAAAATAAAAAAAGATATTGTAATAGAAGAATACCCGGAAGAAGTTATAGAAGAAACTGTTGAAGAATCTGCTCAGGATTCAGATATAAAAGAAATAAAGTCTACAAACATTGGTAAGTTCTATTTCTATGACAAAGACGGAAAAGCAATGATTTCAATAGGACAGTCTATAAAAGCAGGACAGACAATAGGATATATATCTACTGTTGGAATCAAAACACCTATAAAATCAAAAATAGCCGGAACAATAGAAGATATTCTTCTTAAAAACGGTGAAGCAACAGATTATGGTAAGATATTAATAAAAGTAAGACAGATATCTGACTAATTTTTGTATTGGAGGAAAAAACATTGAAAAAAATACTTATTGCAAATAGAGGAGAAATAGCTGTAAGAATAATAAGAGCTGCAAAAGAGCTTGGAATAAAGACAGTAGCTGTTTATTCAGAGGCAGACAAAGACAGCCTTCATGTAAAACTTGCTGATGAGGCAGTCTGCATAGGTCCTGCAAGTGTAAGCGAATCATATTTAAAAATACCTAATATTATTGCAGCAGCAGAGATAACAGAGGCTGACGCAATACATCCGGGATATGGATTCCTGTCAGAAAATGCAAGATTTGCAAAAATATGCAGAATACACAATCTTATTTATATAGGACCAAGCCATGAGTGTATAAAAAATATGGGAGACAAAGCTACTGCAAGAAAAACAGCTATTGAAAACAATGTACCTGTAACAAACGGAACAGGAATTATCACTAATATTGAAGATGCTAAAAAAGAGATTGCAGAAAGAATAGGATATCCTGTAATGATAAAAGCTACTGCCGGTGGTGGTGGAAAAGGGATGAGAATAGCCAGAAACGACAAAGAGCTTGAGAGAAATGTTGTAGCAGCTCAAAACGAAGCAGAGGCAGCATTTAACAACCCAGATGTATTTGTGGAAAAATATGTAGAAAATCCAAAACATGTTGAGATTCAGATTTTAGGAGACAAACACGGAAATGTTATTCATCTTGGAGAAAGAAACTGTTCTATCCAGAGAAGACACCAAAAACTTATAGAAGAATCTCCTTCATTCGGACTTCCTGATGAAGTAAGAAAAGAGATGGGAGATGCAGCTGTAAGACTTGCCAAGGCTATTGGATATGACTCAGCAGGAACACTTGAGTTTTTAGTTGACGACCAAAACAAATTCTATTTTATGGAAATGAACACAAGAATACAGGTTGAGCATACAGTAACAGAATCTGTAACAGGAATAGATATTATAAAACTTCAGATAGCTCTTGCAGAGGGAGATATCTTAAATATTTCTCAGGAAGATGTTATTTTAGACGGGCATGCAATAGAGTGCAGAATCAATGCTGAAGATACAGAAAACGGTTTTCTTCCTTCACCTGGAAAGATAACAAAATATATTGCTCCCGGAGGAATAGGGGTAAGAATAGATTCTCATTCTTATCAGGGATATGAAATATCTCCATACTACGATTCTATGATTGCAAAAATAATTACATTTGGTATGGACAGAGAAGAGGCAATAACAAGAATGGAAAGAGCTCTTTCAGAATATGTGATAGAGGGAGTGGATACAACAATTCCTTTCCATATGCAAGTGTTGAAAAATGAAAACTATAGAAAAGGAAATGTAACAACAGCTTTCATTGAAAAGGAATTTGGGTTATAATATAGAATATATAATAAAGGACACAAAAAAATTACATTTATATTAAGGAGGAATCATTATGAACAATCTAGGAAATATAAAAATTGCTGACGATGTAGTAAAAGCTATTGCTGCAAAAGCAACTGAGGATGTTGAAGGTGTTTACAAACTTGCCGGAGGAGTTGCTGATGAAGTAAGCAAAATGCTTGGTAAGAAAAGAGTAACAAACGGAGTAAAAGTTGAAGTTGGAGAAAAAGAATGCAGTATTGACACTTTTATCATAATTGATTATGGTTATCCAATTTCTGAAGTAGCTAAAAAAGTTCAAGAATCAGTTTTAAAAGCTGTATCAGAACTTACTGCTTTAAAAGTTGTAGAAGTAAATGTATTTGTGCAGGACATAAAAATTCATGAGGAAGTAAGCGCAGTAGAGCCAGAAGTATTATAATTTAAAAGGACGTGATATAAATGCTTAGAAAAGTAATATTCTTTTTTGCATGGCTTGGAATATTTCTGCTTTCAATAGCAGGGATAATATATGTGACAGCACCGGGATTCCTTGTTAGATTTAATATCGATGGATTTATGTGGAATGTTTCTATTATTGTTGTTTCTCTTATATATCTTTTTATATCATTACTGAAATTTACAACTGTTTTTTCAAAAGAAGAGGGGTATACTATAAAAAATGAAAACGGTGAAGTAAGTATCTCTGTTGACTCAATAAAGAGTATAATAAAAGATATTTTAAACCGTGATAAAGAAGTAAGAAATATAAAGATAACATGTAACAGAAGAGGAAAAAAACATTCTGTAGTTATTAATATGGACATGGAAACTAACAGAAGTATTGCTGATAAAACTTCAGAAATTCAAAACGCTATAAAATATGAGCTTCAAGATAAATTACAGCTTGATGTAGGTGTTGTTGAAGTAAAAATTAAGAAGCTTTCATTGAAAAGCGGCGACAGCAAAAAATAGACTAAGAGGTGAAGCCGATGATTGAAGATATGATAGTTTCTTTAATAGAAAACAGAAAAAAAATATTTGGTGCTGTTATAGGATTTGTCACAGCAGTTCTTTTGGTGGAATATGGTGTGCTTTATACTATCTTTATTCTTGCAGTAACATATTTTGGTTACAGAATAGGGGATAATACAGTACTTAAGAAATTTAAAAAGAAAATAATTGAAAGATTACAGGATTAAAGGGGAAAAAATGAGCAGAAGGCTTGCAAGAGAAGAGTTATTTAAAATTGTATTTGAATCTGAAATAAACGGAAAGGATTTAGATGCTGTACTGACTTCTTATTTAGAAAGAGAAAATGAAATTGAATTAAATGAGAGCAGTAAAGAATTTTTAGTTAAGTATGCAAAAGGAATCGTTGAAAACAATGAAAAAATTCATGCAGAACTTGACGAGAAAATGGAAGGATGGAGTTTTGAGAGAGTTGGAAATGTAGAGAAAGCTCTTTTAAAAATATCTGTTTATGAAATTTTATGTGAAGATACTCCAAAAGAAATAGTAATTAACGAGGCAGTGGAGCTTGCTAAGAAATATGGAGATATAAAAACATATGCATTTGTCAATGGAGGATTGGCTAAATTAGTTTAAG
>UQOH01000085.1 GCA_900542625.1 uncultured Fusobacterium sp. | reverse complement strand
TTAATCCAGTTTCAGATGAAAAATTTACTATTACAGAAAATGGCGAGATAAGCATTACAGGATTATGGGATGGAACAGGAACAGTTTCAAGTAGTGAATTAGTTAATAAACCAAATTTATTTAAAGCAAATGTTGATTCAGCATCTAAGCTTATAGATAAAGTCTATAACGGAAACAATGTAGAAATTTCAAAAGTTGAAAATGATTTACAGATTGATGGAAAATCAAATTATCAATATGGAATGGAATTAAAAAGCAGTGATACTGTAAATGTTATATCAGGAAGTGATAAAAGCCAAAAAGCTGGAAATGGAATAGAGATTCTTGTAAATCATGGAACAATATCATTTAAAGGCGCAGAAGGACAGACTATTAATATTGCTAAAGGAAAACTTTATAACTACGGTATTATTAATAATGATGGAAATCAAGGACAATATGCAAAAAAAGAGCAATCAGAAATATATAATTATGGAGTTATTGAAAATAATGGGATAGCTGGACAAAGAGCAGATGGAAAAGGTTCAAAAGCATATAATTATGGATTAATAGCTAATAATGCTAATAGTGGACAAGAAACTTATTCTGGAAATGTTTCTTTATATAACTATGGTATTATTGCAAATAAAGGAAGTGGACAGATAATACAAAATATTGCAATAGGAGATTCAAAAGCATACAATTACGGATTGATTATTTCTTCTGGAGCAGGACAAAGTGCTTCAGCAGAAAAAAGTGAAATAAATAACTATGGAATAATTAAATCCAGTAACAGTGGGCAAAGTGTAAATGGTATAAATGCAAAAGCATATAACTATAGTATTATCGAAGGAAGTGCAGGACAAAACGTATCAGCAGATAACGCAAAAGCATATAATTTTGGTATTATAGCGAATGTAGGAAATTATGGACAACAGGTCCAATCTTCAGCTACAGCAGAAATTTATAACTATGGTTTAATTCAAAATACAGGATCAGCAGGACAATATATAATAAAAGGTACAGGATATAATTTTGGTATAATAGAAAATGGAAAAAGTGGACAACAAATATCTGGTGCTGACGGAGGAACAGCATATAACTTTGGTATTATAAAAAATATTGAAAGTTATGCTATCAGCGCTACAGCTACAAATAATAATATAACATCTGATGGTTATAACTATGGAGTTATAGATTTTAGAGAAATAGCAAATACAAATATTTTTCAAGGGAATGTTGAAAATAAGGGACTAGTAATATCAGAAACTACACTTGAAAAATTAAGCTCGAATCCATCAGAGTATACTGGAAAAAATTATGGTGTTGTTCTTGATAAAGATTTTGCTCTTAATAAAACAGGTGCAGATGAAATTAACGGACATGTTGTCAAAATTGACAATGGATATACAATAGGACAAGAGGGAATAAAAGATGCAGGTGGAACTTTACAAAATGCAAATTCACCTAAAGATGGAATTACAACTGGATATATTAAAGACGACAGTGCAGCAATTACAGAAAATTTAGAAGATAAAATTCTTACTGCTGTTGTTACAGAAAACAGTAATTTAGATACTCCTGTATTTACATATGATGGTGGTGAAGTTGATAAAAAAACATTAGTTTTAACTGATACAACTGTAATGGGATATTTTGAAAAAAATGGAACACTTCTTAATGTCGCAAATGGTGATCTTTTTCTTGCAGGAGATTCAGTAATAAATGCTGTTAAAAAAGACGGAACACTTGATGTTGCTACTGTTAATATAGGTAAAGATTATACTCTTTCTTTAGCAGGGGACAAAGCAACTGTAACAGGAAAAGTTGCTGGAGAAGGAAAAATGGCTCTTATTGCTTCAGGAGCACAAAATCTTGAGGCTGCATTAGATGAAATAATATTAAAGAACGCTACTACTTCTGAAGAAATAACAGCTATCGGAGGAGCAGAAAAAAATATAACAGATGCTGCATATAATAATCTTATTGCAAATAAAGTGACTTTATCATTTACAGATACTTATAATGATGGAGTAAATAAAATTGATTTAGGAGAAGATTCTGTAATTGGTAAAAAAGACAGCGAAGAGATAAAAACTGTTATTGACGGAAGCGGTTCAGAAGATAAAATGGAAATCTCTATTGGAAGTATAGCAAATGTTCATGGAAATGTTGTTTTAGGAGGAAATGATGATGTCTTTAACGGAGGAACAACAGGGGAAAGAAATCCAGAATATGTTATAGACGGCGGAGCAGGAAATGATAAATTAGCACTTGAAAACATTGCTGCGGGAGGAACATATACTAAAACAGCAGGAAATACATATGATTTAAGAACTAAAGATATGGAAGAAATCAGTCTTGGAAAAGGAAGCTGGTTTGTAGGAGATAATGCTAAGATTTCAGGAGCAGAAGGAGATTATGCTTTAAATTCTGACGGACAGATTTTTGCAGAAATGAATAACAAAGACGGCAAATTTACAACTTCTCTTGATAATATTGCTGACAATGGAGTTAATTTAACTGTTAATGCAAAAGACGGTTTAAAATATATAATTGGAAATGATTTTAAAGTGTCTGACAAAATTTTACAAGTTGAAAATGGTTATAATGTAAGTGATGATACAGAAGTTACAGCAGCCTCTATCTACAGCGTTTCTGAAGATGGAAAAACTTTAACTCTTAGAACAGCTCAGGATTTAGGTATAGGACATATGGAAAGTATGTATAATGCTATATTAAATGGTATTGAAAATCCTGATAACGGATTAAAAGATTTAGTAAACGGAGATAACTCTGAGGCTAAAAATCTTAAAGAATTTATGAATCATACTACAAGAAATATTGAAGCATACTACACAGCTGGATATATTGTAACTAAAAATATTGCTGACAGTTTCACAAGTTCAATAGAAGAATTTACTAAGAAAGCAGGAAAAGGTGAATGGCTTGCTCAAGGTAAATATATTAATTCTGATACTGAATTTGACGGCGGAAATAAAGTTAAAGGATATGATGGAGATATAGATTCAGCAGTTGCTATGGTTGAATATGGTGTATCTGATACAACATCTTACGGAGTTGCTTTTGGAGGAGGAGATACAGAAGTTGAAATTCAAGACGGCGGAGATCTTTCAGGAGACAACTACTATGTTGGAGCATATATGAAACACAGAACAGTCGGTGGAATAGATTTAGTAGGAAGTGTGGGATTTGTTAAGAGTGATTTGGATTCTACATTGAAAAACAGTTTTGGAATTAAAGTAGGAGATACTGCATTTAACGGTGAAACTTATGCAGATGGAAGTGCAGACTCTGATGCAGTTATCGTTTCATTAAAAGGTAAGAAAGATTATAGAATTTCTGATTCTGTAATATTACAGCCTGTATTAGGAGCAAGATACACTCTTGTAAAACAAGATACTGCTAAAAACCCTGCTATGGGATTTGAAGTGTCAGCACAAGATGTAACAATAGTAGAGGGAACAGCAGGATTAAATCTTGTAAAAGAATTTAATTTAAACAGCGGTAAACTTGGATTATTTACAGGGGCAGAATATACACTTTCTAATGCAAGCAAATATGATGATATTAAATACAGCTTATTTGGAACAGAAAATCTTGAGTTAGAAAATGTAGAAATGGCTGATAACAAAGGAACATTCCATGTTGGTGCAGATTATGAGCATGAAAACGGTGTAGGATTTAATGCTAAGTATGAAATGATGTGGTCTGATGAAGGAGACGACAGCAGAATAACAGCTGGTATCTCTTACAGATTCTAGGTTTTAAATTATGAATACAAAAGAATTTATAGAGTTCTACACAATTAAAAACCAATGTGAAAATATGGCAGAGGGAAGAGAGAAAATAGAGAAATTTCTATTTTCTCTGTCCACTGCTTTAAGAGATGAAAAAAAAGTAATATTCAGAAGATTCGGCAGTTTTGAAGTGAGAAAAACCAAAAGAACACATATAAACAATCCGAAAAACCCAGAAGAGATATTACAGATAAAAGATAAAAAATCACATGTAAAATTTAAATCAAGCAGACTGTTAGATGATGTTTTATATGGTAATATCAAGAAATAAAATATAAACCAAGTAAAAATCCCTCTGTTTATAACAAAGGGATTTTTATTTTGGTTTTATTTTAAGGATGAATTTTATATAAAGATTTTGTTACTTTGTTTTTATTACTCTGTTACTGGTTTTTTAATGTATCCAAGAATTAGTGCTGTTATTATTGAACCGGCTGCTATTGATACAAGATACATTACAGGGTTTGTTACTACCGGTATTACGAATAATCCTCCGTGAGGTGCTGGAAGAAGAACTCCAAAGAACATTGAAAGTCCTCCTGCTATTGCAGCTCCGATTACTGATGCCGGAATTACTCTTGCAGGGTCAGCAGCAGCAAATGGAATTGCTCCTTCTGTGATAAATGATAATCCCATGATGTAACAAGTTTTACCTGCATCTCTCTCATCTTGAGTAAATTTATTTTTAAAGAATGTTGTTGCAAGAGCTATTCCTAAAGGTGGAACCATACCTCCTGCCATAACTGCTGCGTGTGGTGCATAATCTCCAGCTGTTATCATCATAATTCCAAATGTAAACGCTGCTTTATTAATTGGACCTCCCATATCAGTTGCCATCATTGCAGCAAGAACTGCTCCAAGAACTACAAGGTTTCCTGTTCCAAGAGATTTTAAGAACTCTGTAACACCATTGTTTAATGCAGCAATAGGATCAACTATGAATCCGTACATTAAAGCTCCAGTAATAAGAACACCGAATAATGGATATAGTAAAACTGGTTTTAAACCTTCAAAACTATCTGGAAGTTTGTTAAATACTTTCTTTAAAAGAACAACAGCATAACCACCAAGGAATCCTCCGATAAGTCCTCCTAAGAATCCTCCGCCATTGTTAAGAGAGATAAGTCCTCCAACCATTGCAGGAGCAAATCCTGGTCTGTCAGCTATACTCATACCAATAAATCCAGCCATAACAGGAACCATTAAGAAGAATGCGTTTCCTCCGCCAATATCACTAAGAAGTTTTGCTATTGGATTAAAGCTTGGATCATTTGGATTTGAAGCATTGATACCAAACATAAATGATAAAGCTATTAAAATTCCTCCGCCAACAACGAATGGCAGCATATTTGATACACCAGACATAAGGTGTTTGTAGAATCCTGTTTTTTCTTTTTTACCTACAGTTTTTTCTCCTTTTCCGTCAGCTTTATATATAGGAGCTGTTTTGTTTAAAGCATTTTTAATTAATCCTTCAGGATTTTTAATTCCCTCTTTAACAGGAACTATTTCAACATTTTTTCCGTCAAACCTTGCCATTTCAACATTTTTATCTGCTGCAACAATAATTCCTTTTGCATTTTTTATCTCTTCGTCAGTCAGCATATTTTTAACACCTGTTGAACCATTAGTTTCTACTTTTATTTTTACACCCATCTCTTTTGCTTTTTTCATTAAAGCATCAGCAGCCATATAAGTGTGAGCTATTCCAGTAGGGCAGGCAGTTACAGCAAGAACTTCGTAACCATCATTTTCAACTGCTTTTTCTTCTTCTTTGTCTTTTCCTAATATTTCTAATACTTCACTTGGACTTGCAACATCTAAAAGTTTTTCTCTTACATCATCATCTAAAAGCATTGTAGTAAGTTTTGAAAGTACTTCTATGTGAGAGTCAGCAGCATTTGCAGGAGCAGCAATCATGAAAAATAATTTTGAAGGCTCTCCGTCAAGAGATTCATAATCAACACCCTCTTTTGATAATCCAAAAGCAATGCTTGGAACTTTTACTGCTGATGTTTTAGCATGAGGAATTGCAATTCCCTCTTCTAATCCTGTTGAACTTTGAGATTCTCTTTTTAAAATCTCTTTTTTATATTCCTCTTTGTCGTTTAATTTTCCTGCAGAATATAGTATTTCTACCATTTCATCAATTATTTCAGCTTTTGTTTTCCCTTTAAGATTCAGATTGATACAGTCCTCTGTTAACATTTTGTTCAGCATTATAACTCCCCTCCTGATTTTTTTATATTAATATCATTTAATAATTTCTTCATATCTTCTAAAGTTGTAAGCCCTTCTGTAAAAGCTGTTGCACTTCCTGACGCAATTCCATATTTATATGCCTCTTCTATTGCCATTCCATTTACAAGTCCGTAAAGAGTTCCTGCAACCATTGAATCTCCTGCACCAACAGAACTTACAAGTTCTCCTTTAGGAACATTTCCTATGTAGCTTCCTTTTTCTGTTATAAGAACAGAACCATTTTTTCCAAGAGATATAATTACATTTTCACTTCCAAGTTTTCTTAATTTTTCACCTGCTGCAATTATCTCTTCTATTGTTTCATATTTCTCGTTGAAAAATTCTCCAAGCTCAACATTGTTTGGCTTTGTAAGGAAAACTCCTTTTTTAAGAGCATATTCAAAAGGTTCTCCCCTTGTATCAAGAATAACTTTTACTCCCTCTGGAAGAAAATCTATTATCACTTGATATATTTTTGCATCAAGAGATTTTGGGACACTTCCTGAAAGAACAAGTATATCTCCTGATTTGATATCTTTTATAGTTTCTAAAAAGTTTTGACATTCCTCTTCAGAAATTCTTGGAGAGTGTCCCGCTATCTCGCTTTCATCTTCATCTGTTTTTATTTTTATGTTTATTCTTGTCTGCTCTTTAAGCTCTACAAATTTTTCTGCAATTCCATATTCTTTTAAGCTTTTTCTGATATAATCTCCTGTAAATCCTCCTGCAAAACCAAGAGCTGTACTTTCTGTTCCAAAGTTTTTTAATACTTTTGAAACATTTATCCCTTTCCCTCCGGGAAGAGTATAACCGTTGCTGATTGAATTTAATTCTCCTTCAACAAATTTATTCATAGATATGTAGTAATCTATGGCTGGATTTAAAGTAACTGTATAAATCATCTTTAGTCCTCCATTCTTAATTTTTCTTTTATATTGTTTGGTATATTTCCATCTGTAATTAAAATTCCATCATTTAAAGAGGCAAAATTTATAAAGCTCCTCTCGTTAAACTTTGAGCTGTCGCAAAGGAAAAGAACTTTTTTTCCTCTTTTTACTGCCTCGCTTTTTACAAGAACTTCTTCAGGGTCAGGAGTGGAATATCCCTCTTCATTAATTCCGTTTGCTCCCATAAGAGACACATCAAAGTTATAATTTTTTAGATTAAACATTGCTGTTGCTCCTACTGTTGCTCCTGTTTTCTGTTTTACTTTTCCTCCCAGAAGATAAGTTTCAATTCCTGTTTTCATTAATTCGTCTATATGGGTAAATCCGTTTGTAACTACTTTTATGTCTTCTTTTTCTGCAAGATATTTAATTACACACTCTGTTGTGCTTCCTGCATCAAGAAAAACTGTATCTCCATTTTTTATAAAAGAAGCTGCTTTTTTGGCGATTCTGTTTTTTTCCTCTGAATGAACTAATTTTTTGTAATCGATGTTGTCCTCTTTATCTTCCACAAGTACAGCACCACCGTGAACTCTTCTGATTTTCCCTTTTTCTTCTAAAAAGTTTAAATCTCTTCTTGCCGTAGCCTCTGAAACTCCAAGTTCTTCTATTATTTCATTTAGTTTTATATTTTTTCTTTTTTTGATTAGTTCCAAAATAAGATTGTAGCGTTGTATATTTAACATAATCTTCAGCCTCCTTTCTTTCTATAATTGAATGATATCATATTTAAATTTAAAAATCAATCATTTTCTTTCAAATTCTTTCTTTTTCTTTAAGATATTTTATTCGAACTTTCATTTTATGGTGATTGTACAGCATAAATTTTTTAAAAAAATTTGTGTTTTTAATAAAAATTTATGAAAATTTTGATGTGATATGATTGTTTTTGAAAGATTTTTATGTAATCTCTATATAATAAAAATAAAATTATCTGCAAAAAAATATCAGCTATTTATATTGCTCATTCATCTAAAAACGAT
>UQOH01000084.1 GCA_900542625.1 uncultured Fusobacterium sp. | reverse complement strand
AAAGGAAGAGTCCATGTGAAATTTAAATCAAGCAGACTGCTGGAAGATATTTTGTATGATAATGTAAAATATAAAAGTAAATAATTATAAAAATTAAAATAGAGGAAGATTTTCTTTCTCTATTTTTTTATACGTATATTTTACAATTTATAAATATTTTTTAAACCTTTAAGGATTATACTAACAGCATACTTGAGATAAGGAGGACGAAAATGTATAAAGCAGATTCCCACATTCACAGCAACTTTTCCGGAGATTCAATGGAAAAACTTGAAAGCATAATCGAAAGAGCAATAGAGCTGAGAATGGACGAAATAACAATTACAGATCATCTTGATTTAGATTTTCCTGATGAAGTAAATATTTTTGAACTGGATGTAAATAATTATATACAGACTTTAAAAAAACTGAAAAAAGAGTATAAAAACAATATAAAAATCAAAATAGGAATAGAGATAGGACTTCAGCCTCATCTGAAAGATGCCTATAAAGAGATATTTGATTCAGAGGATATTGATTTTATAATCGGTTCATCACATTGTGTGAGAAGAATGGATATAGCAGACAGAAAATTCTTTGAAAAATATGGTAAAGACGAGGCACATAAAATATATTTTGAAGAGGTTTCAAAATGCATAGATCTTTTTCCAAATATAAGTGTTTATGGTCACCTTGATTTTATAAACAGATATGGAAGAGATATTTACAGCGACTATAAAAAAATAGATTTGGAAAAAAACAAAGATATCATTGATGAGATATTAAAAAAACTTATTGATAAAAAAATAGGACTGGAAATAAATACATCTGCCTTAAGATACGGATTAAGAGATTTTCATCCATGCAGAGAAATTCTTGCAAGATACAAAGAGCTTGGAGGAGAGATAATCACAATGGGTTCAGATTCTCACAGAGCTTTGGATATTATGAGAGATTTTAACAAGGCAGCAGAACAATTAAAAAAAATCGGCTTTGAAAAATTCTGTGTTTTTGAGAAAAGAGCTGTTCAATATAAAGAGTTAGATTAAAAAATGAAGAATATAGAAAATTAAGGAGGAAAAAATGAAAAAGATATTATTAGGAATTTTTGTTTTGGGAGCACTTGCAGGATGCGGGGCTAAAGAGGAAGTAAAAACAGCAGCAGTAAAAGAGCCTGTAACAATAGAAGAGATTGTGGAAGCTGCAAAAAGCGAAGGAGAAGTAAACAGCGTTGGAATGCCGGACACATGGGCTAACTGGAAAGGAACTTGGGCAGATTTAAATACACAATATGGATTAAAACATGTTGATACAGATATGTCAAGTGCTGAAGAGATAGCAAAATTTAAGGCAGAGGGAAAAAATGCAACAGCAGATATTGGTGACGTTGGATATGAATTTGGAAATATTGCAATAGCACAGGGAGTTGTTCAGCCATACAAACCTACAACATGGGAAGAAATTCCTGAATGGGCAAAAGACAAAGATGGTAACTGGGTAATCGGATATACAGGAACAATAGCTTTCATTGTTAACAAAGATTTAGTAAAAGATATCCCTACATCATGGAAAGAACTTGGAGAAAGTGATGCAAAAGTAGCAGTTGGAGGAGTTGGAATAGCATCTCAGGCAACAAACTCAGTTCTTGCAGCAGCATTTGCTCTTGGAGGAGATGAAGGAAACATTCAGCCTGCAATAGATTACTTTGCAAAAATGGCAGAAGAGGGAAGACTTCTTTTAAACGACCCGGTAATTTCAAACCTTGAAAAAGGAGAGGTTGAAGTTGGGCTTGTATGGGACTTCAACGGATTAAACTACAGAGATCAGATAGACAGAGAAAAATTTGAAGTTTTAATCCCTTCAGACGGATCATTAATCAGCGGATATGCAACTATAATTAATAAATATGCAAAACACCCTAATGCTGCAAAACTTACAAGAGAATTTATCTTAAGCGACAAAGGACAGATAAACTTAGCAGAAGGATATGCAAAACCAATCAGAGATAATGTTGTTCTTCCAGATGAAGTAAGAGCAAAACTTCTTCCAAATGAACAATATAAAAATGCAAGACCTGTAAAAGATTTTGCTAAATGGAAACAAACATCAGAAAACATTTCACAAGTATGGCAGGAGGAAGTAATTTACAAAGTAAACAAATAGACTTTGCAAAAGAAAAAAGATTATGAAAAACAATAAAGTAATATTAGTTTTATTAGACGGTTTAAATTATAAAAATATAGAGTATATGGGATATATGGTGGCACTTGAAAGAACAGGAAAGGCAAAATTTGCCAAAGTTCTTTCAGAGATGCCAAGCCTTTCAAAACCTTTATATGAAACAATTCTTACAGGAAAGAAACCTGTTGAACATGGAATTTTAAATAACGACATTCCGACAATGTCTAAAGAAAAAAATATTTTCTCTCTGTGCAGAGAGGCAGGACTGAAAACAGGAGCATCTGGTTATTACTGGCTGAGCGAGTTATACAACTCTGCTCCTTTTAACAAACTTGCTGATACAAATACACATGATGAAGATAAGGCAATTCAGCATGGAAGATTCTACACACTGGATTACTATCCCGATGAATCTGTTTTTCTTGACGGAGAGCATATCAGAGAGAAATATAATCCTGATTTCTTAATGATTCACTCTATGAATATTGATGATGCAGGGCATAAATTCGGTTCTGAAAGCAAAGAGTACAGATACAGTGTAAGAACAGCAGATAATCTTCTTTCAATATTCATTCCAAGATGGGTAGAAGAGGGATACACAGTTGTTGTAACATCAGACCATGGAATGAGTGCTGACGGAATGCACGGAGGAAAAAATGAGCTTGAGTCAGAAGTTCCTCTTTGGATAATCAATGATGAGCAGGATATGAAATTAAATCATAAAGTAGAACAGGTGTATGTTGCACCTATTATAAGCAGAATTTTAGGGATAAATGCAGATGAAATGATGAAGGTAGAAAGCATTTACAGGGGGTATTAATTAAAATGAAGAGGAAAACCAAAGAAAAAATCAGATACGGGCTGTTTCTTATCCCTCTGCTTTTGATTATAATATTCTTTTTAATAGTTCCAATTATTTCTGTAATAGACGGAAGTCTGAAAGCAGATGGAGATACAGCCTATTCTCTTTACAACTATAAATATATTATGCAGAGCAGATTTTATAAGCAGGGATTTTACAACAGTATAAAAGTATCAGCTCTTTCATCACTGTTTGGAATAATAATATCTTTTCAGCTTGCATACTCTATAAGCAGACTGAGTGAAAAGATAAAAGGAAATGTACTTTTATATTCAAATATGATGTCTAATTTTTCAGGTCTTCCTCTTGCATTTGCCTTTATAATAATACTTGGAGCAAATGGAGTTGTGACACTTTTATTTCAAAAAATAGGAATAGAAGGATTTAATATTTACAGTCAGTATGGTTTGATACTTGTTTACACATATTTCCAGATTCCTTTGGGAACTCTTCTTATGTATCCTGCTTTTGATGCTCTTGATGAGAGATGGAAAGAGGCATGCAGCCTTTTGGGAGGAGGACGTTTTGATTTTGGACAAAAATAGGACTTCCTATTTTAAAATCTTCAATAATAGGGACAGGAATAATTCTTTTTACAAATGCTATGGGAGCATATGCCACAGCTTATGGAATAATGGTTTCAAATTATAATATTGTTCCTATAAGAATAGGAGCTTTAATTTCAGGAGATGTAATTTTAAAACCTAATCTTGCCTCTGCCCTTGCAGTTATTCTTATTGGAATGATACTTTTAATCTTCTTTGTAAATGAAAAATTTATACAAAATAACAGATTCAGACAGGAGGGAAGATAAAATGGAAAGAAAAAACGAAAACAGAAAACATTACATAATAACAGGAATAATTCTTCTGTTTTTATCAATTCCTGTTATTGGAACTATTCTTTACTCACTGAGCAGCAGCTGGGGAGCATCTGTTCTTCCTGACGGATTTACATTTAAATGGTTTCAGATGCTTTTTGAAGATGCAAGATTCACTGCCTCTCTTCAGAGAAGTTTTCTGATAAGTATAATTTCACTGGCTGTGAGTATGGTTGTGGTTATTCCCTCAATAGTTATATCAGCTTATTATTTTCCAAGAATATTAAAAGTAATAGAATTTTTATCTCTTCTGCCTTTTATGGTGCCTGCAGTTGTTCTTGCTGTAGGGCTTTTAAAAGTTTATTCAGGGCTTGATATAAATATATTCGAAGTTCCTGTAATAATAATCGGTGCATATTTTTCAGTGGCATTTCCTTTTCTTTACAGAGGGATAAAAAACAGTCTTGATGCACTTCATCTGAAAAGTCTCGTTGAAACTGTAAATATACTTGGAGGAACAAATTTTGATGCTTTCAGATATGTTATTATGCCTAATCTGAAAAAAGGGATAATGAGTTCGGGTATACTGAGCATTGCAATTCTTTTAGGGGAGTTTATGTATGCAAATCTTTTAATCGGAGGAAGATTTGAAACACTGCAGGTATATCTTTACAACATGAAAGGAAAAAGCGGACATATAACAAGTGCAATGGTAACACTGTTTTTCATATTTATCTTTGCAGTCACATTCACAGCAGTGAATATTGAAAAAATATCAAGTTCAAAAGGAAGGAAACGTAAATGAGTTTGAAAAAAAGTTTTGTTGAAATAAAAAATCTGGAAAAATATTTTGGAGATACACAGGTATTAAAAAAATTAAATTTAAGCATAGAAGAGGGAGAGTTTGTAACTCTTCTTGGACCGTCAGGATGTGGGAAAAGCACGCTTTTAAGATGTATTGCAGGGCTTAACTCTATTGATAACGGTACAGTATTTATTGATGGAAAAGATATGACAAATGTAATTCCAAAAGACAGAAACATTGGAATGGTGTTTCAGAACTATGCTCTTTTTCCTAATATGACAGTATGGGAAAATATAGCTTTTGGATTAAAAATGAAAAAAGAAAAAAACTATGATGACAAGATAAAAAATATAATTGAGATGGTAGGGCTTGAAGGAAAAGAGGAGCATTATCCAAATGAACTTTCAGGAGGACAGCAGCAGAGAGTTGCTTTTGCAAGAGCTCTTATAACAAAACCAAAAATTCTTCTTCTTGATGAATCTCTATCAGCTCTCGATGCAAAAATCAGAAAAACTTTAAGAGATAAATTAAGAAAAATACAAAAACAGCTTGGAATAACAACAATTTTTGTAACACATGATCAAGAGGAGGCTCTTGCTGTTTCAGACAGAATTTTTGTAATGAACAAAGGAGAGATCTCTCAGTCAGGAACACCTGAAGAGATTTACACAAATCCTGCCAATGAGTTTATGGTGGATTTTATAGGAAACTATAATATTTTTAAAGGCAGTCATGCTGAAAATATGTTTGGAATAAAAGACAAAGTTGTGGCAGTTCGTCCTGAATCTATTTATGTGAGGGAAGAGGGAAGAAATTATCAAGAGGAAAATTTCATCACAACAAAGGCTGTAATAAAAGAGCATATGATAATAGGAAATGTTATCAGATATACTGTAAAAAAAGATAATACAGAGTTTATTGTAGATCTTCTTAACAGAGGAGAGAACAAACTTTTTAAAGCAGGAAGCGAAACTGAGCTTATGTTTATGAAAAAAGAGATAAAAATATTTTAAAAAGATATGCTAAATTTTTTATAAGTGATATAATGAAAATGTATGGTATGGTATTTATCAAAGGGTTGTTTAGGCAGAATTGTTTATATTAATTTCGTAAGGAGATAAAATGAACAGACAGACAACAAACAAGATAGTTATGATAAGACCAGCAGATTTTCATTTTAATGCAGAAACAGCTGTAAATAATTATTATCAGCATGAAAGCAGTGAAAACAAAAAAGAAATACAGAAAAAGGCACTTGCTGAATTTGACAGACTTACAGAAAAACTCAGAGCAGCAGGAATAGATGTAAATATTATAGAGGACAGTTTTGAACCGAGCACACCTGACAGTATTTTTCCAAATAACTGGTTCAGCACACATGAAGAGGGAAAAATATTTATTTATCCTATGTATGCAGAAAACAGGCGTGAAGAGATAAAAAAGTTCAGAGAAAAACTTTATAAAATTGGAAACTACTCAAATCTTCAAGTGACAGATTACAGCACAAAAGCAGAGCAGGGTATTTTTCTTGAGGGAACAGGAAGTATTGTTCTTGACAGAGAAAATAAAAAAGCCTACTGCTCTCTTTCTCCACGTTCAGACAAAAATCTTTTTTTGAAATTTTGTAATGATACAGGGTATAAACCTGTAATTTTTTCATCTTTTCAAGAAGGGCATTTGATTTATCACACAAATGTGATGATGGGAATAGGAGAAACCAAGGCAGTAATATGTCTTGAGAGCATAACAGATGAAAAAGAAAGAGAAACTGTGAGGAAAGAGTTATCAGAAAGCAGAAAAGAAATTATAGAGATATCTCTTGAGCAGGTAAAAAACTTTTTGGGAAATGTTATTGAACTGAGAGGACACAAGGACAAAAGATATTTTATCATGTCTGAAACAGCATATAATTCTATGACAGAATCTCAAAAAGAAAAAATCTTAAAGAACACTGAAATAATATATTCTGATGTGAAAACAATAGAGTATTACGGAGGAGGTTCTGTAAGATGTATGATAGGGGAAATTTTTTAGGGTAACTGGGTATATAAAAAAAGGTATAAAAAGAAAAAGGTGTATTTATTGTTTTGAGGAGGGAAGATTATGAGAAGTCCTGAGAAGAAAAAAGGGTTATCAGGCTTATTTAAAAAATTTTCAGATAAGCTTAACGGCAAGGAGAATGTAAAAAAAATTGATACAAGCAAAATGTCTAATGAAGTTTTCTGTGATAAAGTGCTTGTTGAAATAGGAGGGCTTGATAATCTCATAAGTGTTGATTCTTGTGTAACAAGACTTAGATTAGAAGTTCAGGATATTAACAAAATAAAACTTGAAGAGCTGGAGGCTTTAGGCTGTGAAGGTGTTATTAAAGTTGGAGACAACAGAGTGCAGATGATTTTCGGAGAAAAAGCAATAGTACTTGAAAAACATTACAGAAAACTAAAGAAAGCACAGCAGTAGAATCATCAGGAGGCACATTATTATGTATAAATACTTGTTTGGACCTGTACCATCAAGAAGATTGGGTATATCATTAGGAATTGATCTGGTTGCTCCCAAAACATGCAATATGAACTGCGTGTTTTGTGAATGCGGAGTAACAAAAGAATTAATAACAGAAAGAAAATCTTATATAGATATAGAAGAGGCTAAAAGAGAAATAAAAGAATTTTTAAAAACTTCAAAGCCTGACTGTATCACTTTTTCCGGAGACGGAGAACCTACATTAAGCAGCGATATCGGCGAAATGATAAACTGGATAAAAGACAACACAGATGTAAATGTAGTGGTAATAACAAACTCTGCTCTTCTTTATGATAAAAAAGTAAGAGAAGAAGTAAGCCGTGCAGATATAATTATTCCTACTATCAACAGTGTTATTGATAAAACCGTGAGAAAGATAAACAGACCAAAATGTACAATTTCCACAGATCAGATAAAAGAGGGAATAAAGGCTCTTGGAGAGGAGTTTTCAGGAAAAATATATCTTGAAACTTTTATCATTGAAGGGATAAATGACTCTGAAAAAGAGCTTGATGAGCTGTATAATTTTTTAAAAGATGTAAAATATACAAAACTTCAGCTTAACAGTCTGGACAGACCGGGAACTGAAAAATGGGTTCTTCCTGCCTCAATGGAAAAACTGGAGTTTATACAAAATTATTTAGAGAAAAAAGGACTTCATGATATAGAAATTCTTAAAAAGTTTCATATTGATGAAAAAGATAAAATAGAAAAAAATGAAGAACTTTTGGAAAATATGAAATCAAAAAGATTTTACACAGAAGAAGAGATTGAAGCTATTTTTAAATAAAGCATTGAAACATAAAGTTTATTTTAAGTGGAATAAAAAAATCTAAAAAAAAAGAAAAAAATTTGTTGACAAAACAAGTGAGATAAGATATAATCAATCTTGTTGAAGGCGCCGCTTTAGCTCATCTGGTAGAGCAACTGACTTGTAATCAGTAGGTGATTGGTT
>UQOH01000083.1 GCA_900542625.1 uncultured Fusobacterium sp. | reverse complement strand
AATTTTTAAGCATTTCCCTTATAACTACATTAGAACTTGTATTTACCCAGTATGCCTCTAATTCTTTTCTTGAAATATAGTTTAAAATACTCCAAGGGTTATATACTTCTGTTTGTCCAAACTTATATCCATCGTACCATTCTTTTACTTTTTCAATATTATATTCTAAATTGTAATAGTCTAAAGCTTTTGTAACTTCATCTTCAGTAAGTCCGAAATATTCAGAATACTCTTTATTTAATATAGTATAAACAATAAGGTTATTCAAGTCAGAGAATATTCCAGCTTGAGCAACTCTTACAATTCCTGTCATAACTCCCATTTTTAAATTAGAGTTAGTTTTTAATACGGAACTGTATAAACCTTTAAAAAATGTTATAGCCTTGTCATAATATCCATGTTCATATGCTGCAATAATAGGAGCGTCGTATTCATCAATCAACACAATTACTTTTTCTTTATAATATTCCTGCAAAATTTCACTTAGAAAATTTAATGAATCTCTATAATCTGTCTCTTTTCTTTTCCATATATCATCAAAAATTTCTATATCTCTTTCGTTTAATTTTTCTCTTAAAAACGCATATTGATTATATAAATTTGACATGTATATTCTTATACTGCTCATTAAATCTTCAAAACTATCTCCCTTTATATCTTTCATAGAAATAAATATAACAGGATATTTTCCCTGCTCTTCAATTACAGAAGAGTTTTCTATATATAAACCATTGAATAGTTTTCTGTTTTCTTCTTTATTCTCTACATCAAAAAAATACTTCAGCATAGACATATTAAGAGTCTTTCCGAATCTTCTTGGACGTGTGAAAAGTTTTACCTTTGCCCCGTCATTCACAATGCCTTCTATAAATTTTGTTTTGTCTGCATAATAATAATTTTCTGTTATAATTTCTCTAAAATTTTCTACACCAATAGGAATTTTTCTCATTTTCTGCACCTCCCACATATTAAAATTATATCATATATATAAATAAAATAGTATAAAAATAAAAATAACCTCCAAAAATGAAATTATTAACATTTTATCATTTTTTATGTAATTATAATAATTGAAATATATTTTTATGAAACAATAAGTATTGACAAACTACAAAAAATAAGCTAATATTAAAATGTAAACGGTTACATTAAATTTTGCATAAAACGGGTGGTAGTATGACAATGAAAGAAATAGCACAACAGCTGGATTTATCAATTGCAACAGTATCGAGAGTCGTAAACGGTCACTCCAATGTAAAAGAAGAAACAAAAGCAAGAGTATTGGAATTGATTGAAAAAGAAAAATATATCCCGAATATAACAGCTCAAAATCTTTCTAAACCGGAGAATAAAACAATAGCTCTGCTGGTTCCAAATATAAGCAATAGTTTTTTTGCCTCACTTACAAATATTATATGTAAAAACTTTGCAGAAAAGGGTTATCAAATAGCCCTTTATAATACTGTGGAGAATCTTGAATTTGAAAAACAGGCTGTAAAGAATATTGCAGGACATCAAATAGCAGGAGTTATAGCAATTCTTATAAAAGGAGAATACAAAATAAATCCTTTAGAAATTTTAACAGAACGGGGAATACCTGTGTATCTTTTAGACAGAGATTTTGAAAAAAGCAGATTTCCCGGAGTATTTATAAATAATTTTTCAGGAGCATATAAAGTAACAAAAGAACTTTTAAAAAAAGGGCATAAGAAGATAGCTGTAATTACAGGAGATTTGAATTTTCTTAATTCAAGAGAGAGACTAAGAGGATACATACAAGCACATAAGGATATGGGAATAAAATACAGCAGTAAAAATATTTATGAAGGGAATTATTTGTCAGACAGCGGCTACAGACTTGGAAAAGAGATATTAAAAGACAGCTGTTCAGCAGTATTCTCATCAAACAATCTTATGCTTTATGGATTTTTAAAAGCTTTGAAAGAAAATAAAAGAGATATAGAACTCGCATGTTTTGACAAACTGGAATATCAAAGTATTTTGGATATAGATGTTATTTCATGTTCAATCTCTCTGGAAGAGATGGGAAGAGAGATATACAAACTTTTTGAGGAAAAAAACAAAACAGAAAAAAGATATATAGAACCTGTATTGGATTAAAAGGAGAACAACTATGAAAAAAGTAGCTGTAATAGGAAGTATTAATATGGATTTGGTAACTGTATGTGAAAGAGCACCAATAGGAGGAGAAACTCTGTTTGGAGATGAATTTTTTCAAGTTCCGGGAGGAAAAGGAGCTAATCAGGCGGCAGCAATAGGAAAACTTGGAACAGAGGTAATTATGCTTGGAAAAACAGGAAAAGATTCTTTTGGAAAAGATCTTATTTCATCTTTAAAAGCAAGCGGAGTTAATACTGATTATATAGAAGAGTGTGAAGTATCAACAGGAATTGCAAAAATAATAGTTGAAAGAAACGGGCAAAACAGAATACTTGTAGTTGCAGGAGCAAACGGGAAAGTAGACAAAGAATATGTGGACAGACATTTAGATGTAATAAAAGAGTGTGATATCTTAGTTGCACAGCTTGAAATTCCTGTAAGTACAGTAGCTTATGCTTTAGCAAAAGCGAAAGAGTTTGGAAAGACAACAATTTTAAATCCTGCACCTGCAGCAGAACTTGATGATGAAATTATAAAAAACAGTGATTTTATTATTCCAAATGAAACAGAACTGGCTGTTATTACAAAGCAGGAAACAGAAACAGAAGAGGGAATAAAATCAGCAGCAAAAAAACTTCTTGATATGGGAGTTAAAAATCTTATAGTTACTCTTGGAAGCAAAGGGTCTTTATTTATTAATAAAGATGAAAGCAGTTTTCACAGTGCGTATAAAGTGAAAGCAGTTGATACAACAGCAGCAGGAGACAGTTTTATCGGAGGACTTGTAAGAGAAATAATAAACGGCAGAACAATAGATGATGCAATAGAATTTGCAACAAAAGTATCTGCTATAGCAGTAACAAGAAAAGGTGCACAGATATCAATACCTACATTGGAAGAAGTAGAAAATTTTAAGGGGGTAAAATAAAATGAAAACAAGCAGATTATTAAACAGCGAGCTGTCTTACGAAATAGCAAAAATAGGACATACAGCACACATAACAATATGTGATGCAGGACTTCCTATACCACAAAGTGTAAAAAGAATTGATTTGGCAGTTGAAGCAGGAACTCCATCTTTTATTCAAGTGTTAAAACCTGTTTTAAGTGAAATGCAGGTTGAGGAAATAGTTCTTGCAAAAGAGATAAAAGAAAAAAATATGCCTATGTATGAGGCGATAATGAATGCTTTTAAAGAATTTAACATGAATCCTAAGGTAATTGAAGTATCACACGAAGAGTTTAAAAAAATAACTCATGAAAGTGAAGCTATTGTAAGAACTGGAGAATGTTCGCCATATGCGAATATTATTTTAAAATCAGGAGTAGTTTTCTAGGAGAAAATATGGAAAAAGAAATTGTTTTAAAAATGAGTGAGATAAATAAATCATTTCCGGGAGTAAAAGCTTTGGACGGAGCAAGCCTGAATATATATAAGGGAAGAGTAATGGCTCTTATGGGAGAGAACGGAGCAGGAAAATCCACTCTTATAAAAGTTATGACAGGAATTTATAATATGGACAGCGGAGCTCTTTATGTAGAAAATTCAAAGGTGGATTTCAGAAATGTAAATGATTCTCAGGAAAAAGGTATTGCTGTAATACATCAGGAATTAAACCTTATACCTGAATTGTCAATAACAGAAAATATTTTTCTGGGAAGAGAGGTAACAAACCAATTTGGAAAAATAGACTCTGACTTTATGAAAAGAGAAGCAAGAATGCTTTTAGATAAATTAAATATATCTGAGTCTGAAGATACTCTTGTAAAAAATCTGACTATTGGAAAAATGCAGATGGTGGAGATAGCTAAGGCTCTTTCACAAAATGCAAAAATAATAGTTATGGACGAACCTACAGATGCTCTTACTGACAGTGAAACAGAAAGTCTGTTTAATGTTATAAGAGAGCTTATTGCCTCAAAGAAAAGTATAGTTTATATTTCTCACAGATTAAAAGAGATTCCTCAGATATGTGATGATATCACAATAATGAGAGACGGAAAGTTTATTTGTGAGGAAGAGGTAAAAAATATTGATGAGGAATTTATCATAAGAAAAATGGTTGGAAGAACTCTTGATGAGCAGTTTCCAAGAGTAAAAACTGAAAGAGGAAAAGAAGTTTTAAAGGTTGAAAATCTTAAAAATGAATATGTTGATGATATTTCTTTTAACCTTTATGAAGGAGAAATTTTAGGAATATCAGGTCTTATGGGAGCAGGAAGAAGTGAACTTGCCAAAACTATTTACGGTCACTACAAGAAAAATTCCGGTAAAATAATAATATCAGAGAATGAAACAAATTTAAAATCAGCAAAAGATGGTATAGAAAACGGAATAGCTTATGTTTCTGAGGACAGAAAAGGAGACGGACTTGTTTTAGGATTGACAGTAAAAGAGAATATGACATTGTCAGCTCTTAAGTTTTTCTCAAGTATCTTTAAAGTTCATCATAAAGCAGAAAAAGAAAATGTGGAGGATTATATAGAGAAGTTTCGTATAAAAACTCCTACAATGGATCAGAAAATTAAAAATCTAAGCGGAGGAAACCAGCAGAAAGTTGCAATAGCTAAAGCTCTTTTAACAAACCCTAAAATTCTTATACTTGATGAACCTACAAGAGGTGTTGATGTGGGAGCTAAAAAAGAGATATATGATTTTATAAACGAACTTAAGAAAAAAGGATTAAGCATCATAATGATTTCATCCGAGATGCCTGAAATATTAGGATTAAGCGACAGAATTCTGGTTATTCACAATAAAAAAATAACAGGAGAGTTTTCAGCAGAAGAGGCTACTCAGGAAAAAATAATGAGATGTGCAGTGGGAGGAAGTAAATGTTAAAAAAAATATGGAGCAATAAACCTTTAATAGGGCTTATTATATTTGCAGTTATAGTTTCAATTCTTAATCCGAGATTTTTATCTCAGGCAAATATACTGAATGTTTTAAGACAAACGTCTATAAATTCGATAATAGCTATAGGAATGACACTTGTTATTCTTACAGGCGGAATAGACCTTTCAGTAGGTTCAATATTAGCATTCTGCGGTGCTGTGATGGCATCTCTTTTAAATGGAGGGCACAGTCCTGTAATAGCTTTTGCAGTGACACTTATACTTGGAGCAGTTTTTGGATTCTTTAACGGATTTCTTGTATCTGTAATGAAACTTCAGGCGTTTATAGTTACTCTTGTAACAATGACATTTTTAAGAGGAGCAACTCTTGTGTTTACAGAGGGAAAACCAATAACAGTAGATGACGGAGGAGCTTTATTTGAAAATATAGGAGGAGGATATATTTTCAATATTCCTGTACCTATATATATAATGATAATTTTATTTGCAGCGGGACATTATCTTCTTATGCATACTAAATTTGGAAGATACACTTATGCAATAGGAGGAAATGAAGAGGCAACGAAACTTTCAGGTATTAATGTAAATAAAGTTAAAATATGGGTGTATGGTTTATGTGGAATGTTCTCAGCACTTGCAGGAATAATTTTAACATCAAGACTTTATTCAGCACAGCCTACAGCAGGAAGCGGTTATGAACTTGATGCCATAGCAGCTGTTGTTTTGGGAGGTACTTCTCTTTCAGGAGGAATAGGTAAAATAACAGGAACAGCACTTGGAGCAATAATTATTGGAGTTTTGGGAAATGCGTTAAACTTGCTGAATGTTTCTTCTTATTATCAGATGATGATAAAAGCAGCAGTTATTTTAGTAGCAGTTTTAATAGACAGAAAATCTAACAAATAAAATATATGAGGTGATGATGAAATGAAAAAAGCATTTAAAGTATTTGGAGTGGCAGCTCTTCTTTTAAGTTTATCAAGCATGGCAAGTGCAGCAGGAGAGAAAATAGGTCTTGTAGTTTCAACACAAAATAACCCTTTCTTTGTAACTTTAAAAGAGGGAGCAGAAGCTAAAGCAAAAGAATTAGGATATGAACTTATTGTTTTAGATTCACAAAACGACCCTTCAAAAGAATTAGGAAATGTTGAAGATTTATTAATAAGAGGAATAGATGTTTTATTAATCAATCCTACTGATTCTGATGCTGTAGCAAGTTCTGTAAGAGCAGCGAACAGAAGTAAAGTCCCTGTTGTAACTCTTGACAGAGCAGCAAACAAAGGAAAAGTAGTATCTCACGTTGCTTCAGACAATGTCCTTGGCGGAGAAATGGCAGGAGAATTTATACTTGAAAAATTAAACGGGCAGGGAAAAGTTGTTGAACTTGAAGGAATTCCGGGAACAACTGCTGCAAGAGACAGAGGAGAAGGGTTTAACAAAGCTGTAAGCGGAAAACTTACAACAGTTGCAAAACAGCCTGCTGATTTCGACAGAACAAAAGGTCTTACTGTAATGGAAAATATTCTTCAAGCTCAGCCTGAAATAGATGCTGTTTTCGCTCATAATGATGAAATGGCTCTTGGAGCATTAAAAGCTATTGAAGCATCTGGAAGAGATATTATGATAGTAGGTTTTGACGCAACAGATGATGCTGTAGCTTCTGTAAAAGAAGGAAAACTTGCTGCAACTGTAGCTCAAAAACCAGCTGAAATAGGAGCTGTAGGAGTAGAGGTAGCAGGAAAAATAATAAATAAAGAAGAAGTGCCTGTAAACGTACCGGTAGCACTTGAACTTATTGTAAAATAATCAGTATAAAACAGAAATAATTAAAAAAGGAGAATTTCACTTTCGTGAGTTCTCCTTTTTCTTTTTCAGCTGAATTTATTATACTCTTAAATCTCTTTCTCCGTTTTCGATTTGTTTCAGATATCCTCTTATTTTTTCTTTAAAGTTTTCATCAGGCATAGCCTCAAGAGTTTTTGCAATAGCTTTATCACCTAATTTTCTAAGGTTTTCATCAGCGTAATCAAGAAGAAATTCTTTTAATGTCATAAGGGCATTTGCTTCACACATAACATTTATTTTTCCGCTTTTTGCTATTTCCATAAATCTGTCTCCTGTACGTCCCTGTCTGTAGCAGGCTGTACAGTAACTTGGAATATATCCTCCTTTGATTAAGCTTTCAAGCATTTCCATTGGAGAACGTTCATCGCTTACCTCAAACTGTGCTGTATTTTCTTTTGTTTCACAACAGTTTTCAGAATATCCTCCTACACCTGTACATGAACCGCTGCTTACCTGAGAAACTCCTATTGCTATTATTTCATCTCTTAATGCAGCAGGTTCTCTTGTAGAAAGAATAAGTCCTGTATAAGGAACAGCAAGTCTTAAAACTGCCACAAGTTTTTTGAAGTTATCGTCAGAAACAAGATGAGGATAATCCTGTAAAGTAACATTTTCTGCTGTTCTTAATCTTGGAACAGAGATTGTGTGAGGTCCTACTCCTGTTACACTTTCAAGAGCCTCAGCATAAGCAATCATAGCCACAGTTTCATATTTGTAATCATACAATCCATAAAGAACACCTATTCCCACATCATCAATTCCAGCTTCTCTTGCTCTGAACATAGCTGTTGTATGATAATAGTAATTTGCTTTTGGTCCTTGAATATGCATCTCTTCATATGTAGGTTTATGGAAAGATTCTTGGAAAAGAATATATGTTCCTATTTCAGCATCTTTCAGTTTTTTATAATTTTCTACTGTTGTAGCTGCAATGTTAACATTTATTCTTCTTATATTTCCGTTTTCAAATTTAATAGAATAAATATCTTTTATGCATTGAAGGATATAGTCTATAGGACAGTTTAAAGGGTCTTCCCCTGCCTCAAGAGCAATTCTTTTGTGTCCAAGTTTTTCAAGTGCTTTTACTTCTGCCACAAGCTCTTCTCTTGTAAGCTGTTTTCTGCAAAGCTCATCATTAGCGTGTTTATATCCGCAGTATCTGCAGTTGTTTACACAATAGTTGCTTACATAAAGGGGAGCAAACATAACAATTCTTTTTCCGTATATTTTTTCTTTTACTTTTCTTGCTGCAGCAAACATTTCATTTAAAAGTTCTGCATCTTCTATATTTAAAAGCGCAGCAGATTCTTCAGAAGTAAGTCCCTCTGCTTTCTCTGCCTTTTTAAGAATTCTTCTTATTTCGTTTTTATCTTGAGATAAAATTTTAGATTTCTCAAGAATATTTTCGATTCTGTTTTCATCAAGAAAACTGATGTCGTAATTTTTATCCATTTTATTTCCTCCGACGTTTTAAAAAATGATCTTTTT